>CAYRTS010000178.1:0-1563 GCA_964427285.1 uncultured Anaerolineaceae bacterium | reverse complement strand
AGCGCGGCCAGATGCCGGCAATGCCAAAGCCATCCACACCCACAGAAACGGCCGCGAGTGACCCCGGCATGACCCAGCCCGAAACAGCTGCGGGCGCGGGCGCTGGTTCCCGAACGGACGCTCGGTCGGGCCCGGCGGCCGGAGCGTCCTCCTCGCCCGCAACGACGTCCGGTGCGCGGCTTTCGGAAGGTCCCGCGTCAGCCGATCCCGTCACGGCCCGAGACGCCAGCGGACATGCATGATGTGGACCTCAGCCAACAGCGACCGCGAGTTTTTCGTCGCTCTTCACCAGGGAGCCTCCTCAGTTCCACATGGTGACGCCTACGGGGCGCTTCTGTTGCGGCATTCCGGCCGACCAGCCCGCCCGACGTAGCCCGTAGGACGTAGCGCAGTGCGTTGCCGGGGTCCGGCGGCGAGCAAGGCGTTCATCCGGCTTGCCGCCTCGCGGGTGGCTCAGGTGTAATGCTCAAACATCGACCGCGTCATGAGGACATGGATGGGGTTGAGGCACCGTAGCGAGGAGACCGATGTCAGACCAGACTCCCACCGTCGGATCGGCACAGAGCGGGTGGGCGACCTATGCCGAGCGACCGGAGACCCCGGTCCCCGGCGCCCCAAACCTTCGTTATGCGGACACGGCATCCCGCCTCGTGGCCTACGTCATCGACGTCGGGGTCATGCTCGTGGCGTCGACGCTGGCCTTCGTCGTCCTCGGACCATCGACAGGGCTTCAGGCGGCCGTATTTTCCATCGTCTTGGTGGGGTGGAGTCTCGGCTACTTCGTTCTGTGCTGGACCGGGGGCCGTCGAGCGACGCCGGGGCAACGACTGTTCAAGATTCAAGTTGGGAACGCGTCGGATGGAGCCCCACTCAATGTGTCCCAGGCGCTCAAGCGATGGTTTGCGATGGGCGATGTCTTGTTGCTCGTCGGCTTGATTCCTGGCTTGGCCAACGGTGCGACAACACTCGTCTTGATCTGGGAAGTCGTCCTCATGGTCACGGTTGTGCGCCATCCCAGCAAGCGGGGCATCCACGACCTGTTTGCGAGGAGCGCCGTGGTCCGGCCCATCGCGGCCGGCTCAAGAGGCGCTGCATCGGGGATCGTCGTCGGAGCGCTTGTCATCGTGATCATCCCGCTGCTCGCCATCATCGCCCTCATCTTCCTCGGGAGTCAGGTCAACTCGGTTTCGCGATGACGATCAGCTTGCCGACTGTGGCGCCGGGGCCGCCGACGTCTGGATCCAGAACTGCTCGGCCCCCGATGTCGATGACGCCGGTGGGCGACGCGACATGCCGGCACAAGGAGCGGCCTCGTCGGCTCGTCGGGCTGGCCGGTAGCGGGAGCGACCGGGATCGCGACGACGGGAGCGTCGGCGTGGTCCTGTTGTAGCCGGCGTTGCTGCCAGCTCCGCGCAGACTCCACCATCGGGATCCCATTCACGAGGGGATTTTGGTCGGGGCGGCCGGATTTGAACCGACGACCACCAGTCCCCCAGCATAGCCCATAGCGTCCGCGGGGGTCCGTTGACGATCCATTTACGCACGAACCGGCTATCTGTTCAG
>CAYRTS010000177.1:0-1574 GCA_964427285.1 uncultured Anaerolineaceae bacterium | reverse complement strand
CCCGATTCACCTGACCTGGCGGGACGGTGGAGTGGATCATGTTGCCGGTCTCGCCGTCCATCAGGTATCGGATCTCGGCCCCGGCAGGGGAGCGGGCATCGCCGGTGGAGGGGAACGAGTGGGTCTGCATGGGGAACCTCCGTGTCCTTCCAGGCATGATCCCACAGGGACGCCTCGGTGGCTCTCGGCCTTCGGTGTCAATCCCGCACGCTGGGAGATGCATCGGCAGGTCCGCCGGCCGACCTGAAGTCAACACCGGTACGATGTCGCCCATTCGATGACGCCGGAGGTGACCCAATGACCGACCCGATCGAGGACCTGATCGGCGACTACCGCGGCTTCGTCGCGCAGCAGCGCGACCGCCTCGCCGCGCGCGGCATCGACATCGCGCCGTACGAGCTGGGCCACCTGGCGTTCCGCGTCCCGGAGTGGGACCAGTACGTCCACCTCCGGACGCTCCTCGAGCGGCACGCGGTCGCGAACGTCGAGGGTGTCTGGAACGGGCGGCCGATGTCGATGATCCTCCTCGCCGAGCCGCTCCGGGTCCTCGACGGCCAGGCTATTCCGCTCATCGAGCTCATCCCACCCGTCCATCAGCGCGTGTACAAGATGGGCATGGAGCATTTTGGCGTGGTCGTCGGCGAGGAGGTCGACGCGTTCTCGCGCCGGCACCGGGCAGCGCTGACCGGCCAGCAGTTCCAGAGCGCCGACAACGAGCCCTACTACGTCCTGTTCGAGGACTTCACCCACGTGAAGTTCCACCGCCGCTCGCTGCGCTCGGTGATCGAGCTGGGGGGCGGGACGTTCGACGGCTTCGTCCACGTCGACGGCTGGGTCCCGCAACGGCTGGTCACGGCGACCGGCCCGAACCCGCTGCCGCGGTGACCGACCCGCCCTGATCGGCGATCCTGAGCGTGAGCCCGGACCGCGGCCGACATCCGCTGGACGACGGGCGGGTCTTCTGGCGCGGATGACCGCTGAAGCGACCGGTCAACATGAGCGCTCGGTCCTCGCGAAGGCCACGAAGCACCGACGAATGCGCGCAGTAGAAGCGTGCCCCGGCTACGGAGCCAGCGAGCCGATCGGGATCACGGCGACGCCGTCGGGTCGTCGGTAGCCGTACCCCCAGCCGGTGATGACACCGAGCACGGCGGGTTTGCCATGCTTCACGGAGTCGACCCGGGCCGCGACTCGCAGCAACGACTCGGCCGCCCGATCGATGGCACCCTGCCCGAGCTTCACCTCGAACGCCGCCCAGGCACCATCGCGACGCTCGACGATGGCATCGGCCTCGAGATCGGTGCTGTCTCGGTAGTGGAACACGGATGCGTCCAGGCCCTGGGCGTAGATCCGCAGGTCTCGTACGACCAGCGATTCGAAGAGGAAGCCAAGTGTCTGGACGTCACGAAGCAGCCGATCGGGTGTCGTGCCGAGGGCCGCGACCGCGAGCGAAGGGTCCACGAAATGCCGGGTCGGCGCGCCGCGCAGGATGGATCGCGAACGAAGCCCGGGCGACCACGCCGGCAGGTCCTCGACCACGAAGATCCGGCTGAGCGCAGCCAGATAGGCGAGGA
>CAYRTS010000176.1:0-1578 GCA_964427285.1 uncultured Anaerolineaceae bacterium | reverse complement strand
TGGCGCGCCCGACAGGACTCGAACCTGCGACCTTTGGGTCCGGAACCCAACGCTCTATCCACTGAGCTACAGGCGCGCGAGAGGGTGAGTCTACCGCACGTCCGGATCACCCCCGTCACCTCCCCAGCCGGCCGCCGGCGACCCCATACTTGGGCTCCACGCTGCAACTTGGGGCGGCCTGTCTGTCGGACTCAGCGATCGTCGATACGTGTGCGGAATCGCCGTGCCTACAAGGCGCCCGGCTACCCGCCTGGTTGAGGGTGCGAATCATCAGCACCGCGGCCTGGGTCGGGTTGAGTGCCGCCGTCGCGCTGATGAGCGTAGCGTGCGCGCCGTCCGTCGGGACCCAGTCAACACCGATCGGCGTTACCGGCCCGTCAAACTCGAGCAGTCCGACAGTCTCCGATTCGCCGACCACCCGCCCGCCGGCCTCCGCGACGCCCGTATCTTCGAGCCCCCAGCGTGCGAGCCGGCGCTGGGTCACCGGCTACTACGCGGGCTACGAACGTGACCTCTATCCGGTCGCCGATATCGATTGGGACGGCCTCACGGACCTGGCCGTGGCCTTCATCTTGCCCCGACCTGACGGCTCGCTCGATATGTCGCTGTACGCCGATGAGCCGGAAGGTCTCGCGCTGGCCGATGCCCTCCTCGACGCCGCCCATCGGCACGACAGGTTGGTCATTGCCTCCATCGGCGGCGCAGAGATGCGCAGTGTGTGGCTATCGGCCGCGTCCGCCCCGAACCGGAGCCGATTCGTGGCGAACCTCGCCCGGCTCGTCACGGACGAGGGCTACGACGGCCTTGATCTCGATTGGGAGCCGCTTGGGGAAGGTGACGGGACGATCCTGCTGGACCTTGTGAGGGAGCTCCGGTCTGCGCTCCCGGACGCGCTCCTGACGATGCCGATCGACCCGGTGAACACGAACCTCCCGGAAGATCTCTCGATCTACGCGGATCTGGCCCTGGAGCTCGACCGGCTGAACCTGATGTCCTATGGGTTGGCGGGTACCTTTGAGGGCTGGTCGAGCTGGCACTCGAGCGCGCTCACGGGTGAACAACCCTCGACGCCGACCTCGGTCGCCTCGTCCGTGCGGGCATACCTTGCGGCTGGCGTGCCCCCGGCGAGACTTGGGGTCGGAGCCGGGTTCTACGGCCTGTGCTACACGTCGCCGGTCAGCGGGCCCGGGCAGGATCTCCGAGGCGCCACGATCGTGGCCGACGACGGCGTGATGTCCTACGCCCACATCGTGCGTTCCTACGCGAATGGCGCTAGCCCGCGGTGGGATGACGCGGCGTTCGTCCCGTACCTCTCGTTTGCAGACGAAACCGGCCCGGAGGGGTGCGGCTACATCTCCTACGAGGACGAGCGGTCCCTGCGGGTGAAGACCGCCTACGTCGCCTCGGAGGGCCTTGGCGGGGTCATCATCTGGACGATCAACCAGGGCTATGTCGCCGACGCCACACCTGGCGCGCGCAATCCGCTTCTCGCTGCGCTCGCCTCGTCGCCCTGACCGACTCGCACAAAAGGGACGAGGCTGACGTGTCACGAAGTCCGGAATCCCGGAGGGTCTACCG
>CAYRTS010000175.1:0-1584 GCA_964427285.1 uncultured Anaerolineaceae bacterium | reverse complement strand
AGGGGTGGGGACTTCCTGGTGGCCACCAGCGGGGACTTTCTCATGGCCACGGACATGCTTTGGCGATTCGTCGCCGTCACTCGGACGGCACTCCGTGCACGAAGGCCCGGCATGACATGGCGCTTGGGCTCATCCTCCCGGCACGTTGCCGCATGGTCGAGTAGGACCGCGGGTCCGCGCCGAGATCTGGCGCCGGAGCCCCCAATCCGGATGGTTCGCTGGTCCGCGTCGTGCGGTAGCTCGCCATCGCCTGATTTGCGGTCTTGGGCCCGTCACTCCGTATGGTCCTGAGTTCTCCCCGTTGGCATTGCGGCGCGCTCGAGCAAAGTCGGCGCCTGAGGGTGACGACGCGCATCGGGACGCAGCGCGATCCCGCGTTGAAAGCGATCCTCGCCGATCCGGACGAGGTGGACGCGTTCATCGGCGAGGTGTCGATCAGCACCGACGATTCTGCCCCGGTCGATCAGCTCCTGCGTCGCTGACCGGTCGATCAGCTCCTGCGTCGCTGACCGGTCGATCAGCTCCTGCGTCGCTGACCGCCGTTCACGGACCACCGGCGGCGGCGACGGCCATCGACCGCGGGAAGCCCATTCGTTCCTCGATCGCCATGGCGGCCTCCTGGAGCCGCGCCCCGATCGTCGGCACGAATTCGGGCGGGATGCGGGCCATCGGCCCGGAGATGCTGATCGCGCCCACCGCCCGACCGCGGAAGTCGCGGACCGCGACGCCGACACAGCGCGCACCGACCTCATTCTCCTCGTCGTCGACCGCGTACCCGCGCTCGGCGGTGACCGCGAGATCATGCATCAAGGCCTCGAGCGCGACGATCGTCTTGGGGGTCGCCGCGACGCGTCGGTAGCTGGTCAGGAGCTCCCGTGCCTCGCTGCTCGGCAGCGCCGACAGGATTGCCTTGCCAAGGGCCGTGCTGTGGAGCGGGTTGCGCCCTCCCACGGCGGCCGCCATGCGGAGTCCCTGGGCGCTCTCGAGGATGTCGACGTAGAGAACCTCGCCGTTGGCCAGGATCCCGACATTGACGGTCTCGTCGAAGGTCGCCTGGAGGTCGACGACGTACGATCGCGCGGCGGCCACCAGGTCGACGTGCGACACGACGGCACAGCTCAGGGCGATGAGCTTGACGCCGGGCGAATATTTCCGCGTCTCCGGATCCTTGGTCACGAACCCTCGGGCTTCGAGGGTCGACAGGACGCGATAGGTCGACGCTTTGCTGACGCCGGTCTGCGAGCTGAGTTCGCTCAGACCGAGATCCGTGCGCTGCGACAGGACCTCCAGGACGTCCAGCGCCTTCTGGAGGACGGCGACGTCGTAGACGCTCCGGCCGTCGCTGCCTTTCGGACCCGCGACTCGCTCCTTGGTGGGGATCAGGCCGTTCCGCCTTCCTCGTCGGGCGTCGGCGTCCGTGGATGCCTTGACGTTCGTCAAGCGGACGCGATCACGTGGTTGCAGTATGCGAATCGCAAGCGCGACTGTCCAGTCCGTGTACTCGTCCAGTACGTCCGTTACACATTGACCCCGACGGAGGCCAGGTATTCGGCCGGGGTCAGATAGCCCAGCGACTGGTGGGGA
>CAYRTS010000174.1:0-1587 GCA_964427285.1 uncultured Anaerolineaceae bacterium | reverse complement strand
CGAGGTCGATGACGATAGCCCGTCCTGGTCCCCCGATAGCACCCGCCTCGCACTTCGTGTCGATGCGCTGGACGCGAGCGCGGCGGCAGATTCGAATGTGGTCGTGACGCCGGTCGTTGGTCCCGCGATCACCGTGCTCGGGCCCGGCGCGAACCCTGTCTGGTCGCCAGATGGACTGCAAATCGCAATGACGGTTGCGGACGCCGGTTCCACGCAATTCTGGGTGCAGGGAGCCGACGGCAGCGACCGACGACAGATCAGCGACATGACCGTGGCGTCGGCGCCGCCGGCATGGTCTCCGGATGGCCAGACTCTCGTGGTTTCCTCATCGGGCTTGATTCTGATCGATGTCGCGTCCGGATCGATCACGCCTTTGACCGCGGAAGCCGGGTCGATGCCAGCGTGGTCAATCGGCGGGACGATCGCCTTCTCCGCGCCTGAGTCAGCGTCGCCGAGCGTCTTCCTGGTCGACACCGACGGCAGCAACCTCAGGCCCGTGTCGGCCGACCTGGGCTTTGCCTCCGTGCCCAGATGGTCGCCAGACGGGCGCTGGCTGCTACTCGGCAACGGAGACGGTAGCTCGCCGGTCGCGATCGTCGATCTGAGCACCGGCGAATTGACGCTGCTCGGGAGCGAGGACGGCGCGGGCCGGTCGCCAGCCTGGCAACCCCGCCTGCCATGAAGGGAAACCCATCGATTGGTCAAGCCCATGACCCGCCGATGAACAATGGGCGCCGACCTCCGATCATCGTGGCGCTTGTGGCCGCAGTCCCCTCGCTCGAGCCTGTGCCGATCTCCACGACTGTGCGCTCGACGACCACGATCATCGAGCCGTAAAGGCCCGCGAATGCTCAGGATCCTCGCACGATCGCTGCTGTGCCTGTCCCTCATCGCGGGCTGTGCGAGTTCATCGGTCACGCCGTCGCCCTCGCTCGCTCAAACAAGCCCGAGCTCCGCGTCATCGGTTGACGACTCCCCAGCGACCACACGATCAACGGCGATACCTGGAACTACTGGGTCCACGATAGACTCCTCGTCGCCTCCACCGCCGCCCGCCTCGACCACGCTCCCGGTCCGCGGATCCGGCCGAGAGATCGGGCGAAGTATGCAGATAACACCGGGTCCGGCCGGGGGCTTGTACCTGTTGATATCCACCGAGCGCCGTTCCGTCGTGGCGCTCCTCGACGCATCGGGCAAGCCGCGACCCGGCTGGCCCATCGCCCTGGACGACACCTGGTGCCATATGCCGGCTCCCGCCGATGACGGCTCCATCCGCCTGGTCTGCGGGTTTTACTCCGACACAGTTAGCCATGCCTCTTCCTTCGGGCCGGACGCCCATCCGATCGCAGGCTGGCCGATTGAGATTCCCGGGAGGCACTCGGCTACCCCACGCGTCGTCGTCGGCAACCTCTATGTGGCGACCAGCGAGCCCGGCGACAATGTCGGGCTGCGGCTCATGGCCGTGGCGCCCGATGGCGCGGTCCAGATGGGGGCCCGCTTTGAGGCGCCGAACCTGTACGACCGAATCGTGAAGCTCGGCCCGGACGGGACCGGGTACGTGCTGGAGTCCCCGGACGGTCCGGTCGG
>CAYRTS010000173.1:0-1631 GCA_964427285.1 uncultured Anaerolineaceae bacterium | reverse complement strand
GCGTCCAGCTCCGGCCTGAGGCGCGCCTCGACATGGCTCACCAGGTGGAGGACGTGGCTATAACGCTCGACCTCCATGTACTTGCTGACGGTGACGGTGCCCGGCCGCGCGACCCGCCCCAGGTCATTTCGCCCGAGATCGACCAGCATGACGTGCTCGGCCCGCTCCTTCGGGTCGGCCTGAAGCTGCTCGGCGAGCAGGGCGTCCTCGCGATCGTCGGCGCCGCGGGGTCGAGTGCCCGCGATGGGATGTGTGGTCAGGCGGTCGCCCTGGACCTGGAGGAGCAGCTCCGGTGATGCGCCGACTACCTCGAACTCGGGCATCCGCACGTAGAACAGGTACGGGCTTGGGTTGACCCGGCGCAGGGCGCGGTAGAGACCGATCCCGTCGAGGGTTGCGCCGGTCGAAGGGTCCTGCGGTAGGTCGAACGATTGCCGACGCGCAAGGACGACCTGGATGGCCTCGCCCGCAGCGATCGCATCCTTGGCCACTCGAACGGCATGGATGTACTCGTCGCGGCCGAGGCTGGTCGCGACCGGGCTGCCCGCCGTCGGGGCGCCCTGCCCGGGGGTGTCGCGGTTGGCCGGGCGCGTGCGGGGTCCATTGACCTCGGCGACGCTGGGGCGCGATGTCCGCTCAAGGGCTTCGAAGATCGCCTCCTCGGCGATTCGGTAGCGGGCCTCCAGGTTCGGCGTCTCCGTGTGCAGCGAGGCGATCGCCGACAGGGTGTGGGTCAGATGATCGAAGACCAGCACGAGATCGGTCTCGATGAAAGCGGCCAGTGGGACGCCGACCGGGTCGCGCTGCGGCAGCGGAACGGTGGGCTCGAAGACGGAGATCGCGTCGTAGGCCAGGGCTCCGACGGCGCCACCGGTAAAGCGTGGCATGCCATCGGTCGGCAGGACGCGGCGGCGCGGCACGAAGGCGCGGATGGCATCGAGGGGATCGGCGGCGGGGTGCGTCTCGACCGGCAGGTCAGGGGAGTAGACCGGCACGCTGACCGGGCGGGTCTGGATCCGAGCCTGGCCGTCGCGGACCTCGAGGAGTCTTCGTGGGCCAATGCCAAGGAACGAGTAGCGGCCCAGTCGCTCGCCGCCTTCGACCGATTCCAGCAGATACGCGGGTCCGCCGTCGTCAAGCCTCAAAAATGCGCCAATGGGCGTTTCGAGGTCGGCCGGGCGTGTGGCGCGCAAGAGAATCGTGTCGGCGTTGGCGGCCAGACGCTGGGTCTGCGCCAGGCTGATCGGGTCGGCTGTGATCATCGCATCGGCCTCGGAGAATCAAAACGACCAATCGTCCTGGGGGACGAAAGGTCGAGCCTTCCGCGGTGCCACCCTCATTCGGCGTGTGCCGCACTTCCCTGACCGACGGGTCGGCTGGTGTCACCACCTCGGCCGATCGGCGCTGCCCTGTTTCGCTGGCGCTCTGCGCCGGAGCCTACTGGCGCCTGCGGGCGTCTGCCCGCTTCGCGTTCGGTCCGGAGGCTCCCGGGGCCATTCCCTGTCGTCGTCGCTCCGGCTCGCACCAACCGCCGGATCTCTGGATCGACGTGCGACGGGTACTCGTCCCGTTCACAGCCCGCTTATTCGTGATGTTCGGGGAGTATGGGTCGGTTCGGCGGAAACCGTCAA
>CAYRTS010000172.1:0-1670 GCA_964427285.1 uncultured Anaerolineaceae bacterium | reverse complement strand
TTGAGAGTCGCCGACGCCGTCGCCCGAATCCTCGTCGCTGAAGGCGTCGAGCAGCTCATTGGCTATCCGGTCAACCCCTTGATCGAGGCGGCGGCCGCGGTCGGGATCCGGCCGATCATCGTCCGCCAGGAGCGGACCGGCATCCACATGGCTGATGCCATCAGCCGGATGACGTCGGGCCAGCGGCTCGGTGTGTTCGCCATGCAGCACGGCCCCGGCGCGGAGAACTCGTTCGGCGGGGTCGCCCAGGCCTACGCGGACTCCGTCCCGATCCTCCTCCTGCCGGCCGGCCACGATCGCCGCGAGATGGGGATCACCCAGAACTTCCGGGCGGTGGAGGCGTATCGGCCGATCACCAAGTGGGCCGATGAGCTGCGCGTCTCCGCGACCCTCCCCGACACCATGCGGCGGGCTTTCGCGCAGGTCCGCAATGGGCGACCGCGACCGGTGATGGTGGAGATTCCGTGGGACGCCTGGGAGGATGAGATCGATCCACCGGACGGCTACACCCCCGCCATCCGGGCACGATCGGCGCCTGACCCGGCGGGGATCGAGTCGGCCATCACGCTGCTCCTCGCGGCCGAGCGGCCCCTGATCTACGCAGGCCAGGGCGTCCATTACGCCCGGGCCTGGGAAGGGCTGCGCCGGCTGGCTGAATTGCTCGGCGTGCCCGTCACCACGAGCCTTCAGGGCAAGAGCGCCTTTCCGGAGGACCACCCGCTATCGCCCGGATCCGGTGGCCGGTCGGTCTCCGCGGCGCTGGATGCGTTCGTGCGGGACGCGGATGTCGTCCTCGGCATCGGCTGCAGCTTCACCCCGACAAGTTATGGCATTCGCTGGCCGGCCAGCGCGCGCTACATCCATGCGACCGGGGATCCAGCAGACCTCGATCAGGGCGTCCAGGCGGAGATCGGGATCGTCGGGGACGCAGGCCTGACGCTTGACGCGCTCGTGGCATGCGCGGAGGAGCGGCTGTCCTCCCCGGCAGCGCGAACGGAACGTGCAGACCGGGGCAGGACCGTCGCTGCCCAGATCACCCGCCTCAACGATCCATGGCGGAGCGCCTGGGCGCGGAAGCTTCGCTCGGACGAGGTGCCACTGACCCCGTACCGGGTCATCTCGGATCTGGCGGCCACCGTGGACATTGCTCGCACGATCATCACGCACGACGCCGGGAGTCCGCGCGACCAGCTCTCGCCGTTCTGGCCCGCGACCGCCCCGCTGTCGTACATCGGTTGGGGCAAGACCACGCAACTCGGCACGGGACTTGGCTACGCGATGGGTGCCAAGCTCGCGCATCCCGACAAGCTGTGCATCAACGTGATGGGCGATGCGGCCTTCGGCTTTACGGGGCTCGACTTCGAGACCGCCGTCCGCGAGCGGATCCCCATCCTGACCGTCGTCCTGAACAACTTCTCCATGGCGATCGAGCTGGAGATCATGCCGATCTCCACCGAGCGCTACCGGAGCACGGACATCAGCGGCGACTGCGCGGCCATCGCACGCGCTCTCGGCGGCCACGGCGAACGCGTGACGCAGCCACACGAGATCGTCCCGGCCATTCGGCGCGCGGTGGCCGCGACCGAGGCAGGCACGCCCGCCTTGATCGAGTTCATCACCTCAAAGGAGGTTGCGCTGTCCCTGTCCGGAGCGACGAATCCAGACTGACA
>CAYRTS010000171.1:0-1695 GCA_964427285.1 uncultured Anaerolineaceae bacterium | reverse complement strand
CGCGATTCGCGTCGACGATGCGCCGGATTCGCTCGACCTCGACGGGATTGTACCCCTGGAAGTCACGGGTCCTGACTGGCGAAAGCCAGAACGAGGCGACCCCACCGCCCGAGCGAACATGGATGTGCGGAGGCTCGTGACTGGGAGTTCCACCTTCGAGAAGTCGATCTCGGGGATGAAGAACTCGTCGTCAGGGTCGAGTTTCGTACGCATGTCGTTTGCGCTTCGTGGCGCGCCGTGCGGTGATGATCAGGCAGGGCCCTCGGCCACTCGGCGCGGCTCGGCGACCCACAGGTCAGCGTATGGGTTTGGTGCGCCGTTGTTGTGTCGTGCCCACATCTCGAGGCGCGGGCCAGCCGACACCAAGCAACTGGTCCCGTCGGTCAGGATGGCATCGAGCGCGAGCGTGCGCGGCGACCGACCTCCCTCCACCGTGGCGATGATGACCGGCCATGCCTCGAGGGTCGTCTCGAACCGGGCGAGCACCTTGTTGGACGGGATCGATCGCAGCTGGTATGCGACCGCGCCATCGACGAAGATCTCAGTCTTCTCACCGGGCTTGCGGGCGTATCGGCCGACTTCGGCCTTGCTCCAGTCGAGGTGGCTCGTGTCCGGTCGTTCATCATCGGCACCGGGCCGAGCCTTGCGTTCAGCGACCTTCGTATTCACGTCGTTCGCGCTTCGTGGCGCGCCATGCGGAGATGATCCGCGGCTTGGGGCCGCGCTCAGACGTTACCACGACCAGGAGCGTCCCAAGCGTGGATGGCCCAATGACCCAGGAGCGCTCCTCGACTTCGGAGTGCGCTTGGTCGTTGAACCATCGAGCGAGGCGGCTGTCCGGTACGGTCTGCGCCTCTTCGAACGACACTCCGTGCTTACGCATATTGGCCTCCGCTTTCCCGGGATCCCAGTCGTAGCTCCTCGACATCGCGGAACGGTAGCGATGCGCCCTTATCCGGGGCTTATCCGATGACGGCCACGATGGAACGCGCCGACGCCCTGACGATGACGCTCGAGCAGCGCCGGATCGTCGAGTGGGGCGACGGGCCGCTCGTCGTGATCGCGGGCGCCGGTACGGGCAAGACGCGGGTCATCGTCGAACGCGTCGGGTGGCTCCTGGAGAGCCGCGAGGGCCTGCTCCCCGAGCATCTGCTGGTCCTGACCTACAACGTGAAGGCCGCCAGGGAACTCCAGACACGTCTTGACCAGGCCGTTGGGGTCGCGACGCGCGCCCGGATGACGGTCTCCAACTTCCACAGCTTCTGCCAGCGGATCCTGACCGAGTCGGCGGCCGATGCCGGGTTGCCGCCGCGGCCGGACGTGCTCGACGGCGTCGCTCAGGTGCTCCTGCTCAAGGACATTCGCCCGCAACTCCCGCTCGTGTACCACACCGACTGGTGGCTGGGCCAGTTCGTCCAGTTCATCAATCGGGCGAAGGACGAACTCGTCAGCCCAGACGACTTCGATGCCTACGTCGACGAGGAGCGCCGGGTCTTCGAGGCCCGGCACGGCAGCTTCGAGGCGGCCGCCGCGCGCCTGGACACGCAGGGCAACCTCCGGCCACTGCGCGCCGTCCGGGGCGCCTATGCGGGGCTCCGTGCCACCGAGCGTGCCGAGACCCGAGGCGAAACCCGAGGCGCAACCCCCGCGTACGACCCCGAAGCCGTCGACAAGGCCGCCGACCGCGAAGCCCGC
>CAYRTS010000170.1:0-1695 GCA_964427285.1 uncultured Anaerolineaceae bacterium | reverse complement strand
CGGCTTCTCAGACCCGCATCGAGGTTGCTGAACGGCTCGTCGAGCAGGAAGACCAAGGGCTCCTTGACGAGTGCTCGACCGAGAGCGACGCGCTGTTGCTGGCCGCCGGACATCTGGCCGGGCTTGCGCTTCATCAAGTGGGTGATGTCCAGGGCTTCGGCCACCGCACCAACGCGGGACTTGACCTCGTCCTTCGGACGGTGCTGAAGCTTGAGGCCGAAGGCGATGTTGTCGAACGCATTCAGGTGCGGATAGAGCGCGTAGTTCTGGAAGACCATCGCCATTCGCCGCTCGTTGGGTGGCGTGAGCGTGATGTCCTCGTTGCCGAGCAGGATCCGCCCCGAGTCCAGCCGGTCCAAGCCGGCGATCAGGCTCAGCGTCGTGCTCTTGCCGCAGCCCGACGGTCCCAGCAACGTCACGAAGGCGCCCGACGGGATATCGATCGACAGGTTGTCGACGGCCTTGACCGCGCCATAGTGGCGAGAGACGCCGTCGAGGCGGAGCGCGATATCGGCCATGGTGGTTGGGCTACCTCTGGGCGGGCGGTTTCGACGCTGGGACGGGAGGGACGGCTCGGCGCACGTCCGGGTACATTGTCGACAATCTACGGTGGCACGGAACCAGCGTCAAGGCAGACGCCTTCAGAACAAGGACTCGCCCGGCGCCAGGTAGCGCGCCGCGATCGTGGGGTCGATCTCGACGCCAAAGCCGGGCGCGTCGGTCAAAGGGACGTGCCCGGTTTCGTCGAACAGTGGCACGCCCTCGCGGCGGACGACCTGGCCGATCCACTTGGCGTCCCAGAAGTGGTACTCGAGCCCGATGAAGTTGGGGCAGGCGGCGGCGAGATGCGCCTCGGCCACGGTGTTCATCGCCGAGCCATTGTTATGGATCGCCAGCGGGATCCCGTTGAGGTCCGCGTAGTCGGCCACTTTCTTGCCCTCGTGGAGGCCGCCGACGAAGAGCAGGTCCGGATGGACGATGTCGACCGCGCGCCGATCGATCATCTCGCGGAACTGATCCGGGACGAGCATCTCGCCGGCGCAGATCGGGATCGGGCTTTCATCTCGAACGCGTTTCTGGGCGTCGAAGTTGAGGATCGGCACCGGGTCCTCAAACCACTTGAGGTGCAGCGGTTCAAGCGCCTTCGCCAAACGAATCGCCGTCTCGACATCGAAGCTCATGTGGCCGTCCAGGGCGATCTCCGCGTCGGGTCCGGCCACCTGGCGCACGACCGCCAGGCGCTCATAGGTGAGTCTGACCTGGTCGCTCCGCATCTGGCGGTTCCAGGGATCCCGGTTCACCTCTGGGGCGATCCACTCGGCGTCGAACTTGAAGTCGTGGAAGCCGTCGGCGGTGACGCGTTCGGCCATGGCGCGCCAGGCCCCAAGGTCCGTCGGATCGGCCACCCCGCTGCGATCCAGATAGACCCGGATCCGGTCGCGAAACGCGCCGCCGAGCAGGTTGTAAACGGGCGTGCCGAGAATCTTGCCGGCGAGGTCGCACAGCGCCATCTCGACCCCGCTGACGGCCCAGACCGCCGGCCCGTCCACGGTGGCCGTCGGGCTCATCTGCGGCTCGTACGGCGGCAGCCCACCGGACAGCATCGCCCGCACGAACGGCCGGATCGCCAGCGGGTCACGGCCGATCAGCCAGTCGCGTGCATACGCGATCGCCTGGCGGTCGCCCATGAAGTTG
>CAYRTS010000169.1:0-1764 GCA_964427285.1 uncultured Anaerolineaceae bacterium | reverse complement strand
ACTGACGATCAGCGTCCGCGTGCGCGAGATCGCGACAGGCGTGGCTATCTGATGCGTAATCGAGAGGAGTCCTGACCGTGGCCCTGCACATCTTCCGTTCCGCGCGCGCTGCGCTCGAATCCGTTCGCGGTACAGACCTCACCCCGACGAGGCTGATCTACCAGGACGAGGTCGAGCATCAGCAGGAGGTTGCGACGATCCGGCCGCAGCAGCTCCGCAACTCGTACGTCGGCTGGTACAGCGCCGCCGCCGGGACCGAGACGAACACCCTCCGGCGCAGCGGTGCGCTGAGTTACAACGACGCGGTCTGGGACCTGAACACGCACGTCAAGGCCGTTGCCTCGGGCACCGGGGCGGGCGCCGACAAGACCTGGACATTCCTGCCGACCCACACCTCCGATGACATCAAGTCGGCCACCGTCCAGCTCGCCTACAGCGACGGCCTCGGGGCGACGCAACCGGGGGTCAAGCTCAACTACTGTCTCGGTGACGAGTACCGGATCAAGTGGGACAAGGCCGGCGACGGGATCGTGTCGTTCGCCTCGCAGATGGTCAGCCCGAAGGCCGCGACGCAGATCACGGCGTTCACGGGCTCGCTGTCCGACCGGACGGTCACGCTCATCTCGGCGACCGGGACCGTGGTCACGGTGGACACCACGACGATCGGCACGACGACGGACAACTACTGGACCGATGTCGAGTGGACGCTCACCAACGGCTATACGAACCTCTACACGCTCAATAACACCACGGCGGCGCAGGACACCTTCCGGCCGATGGCGCGGGCGTGGAAGCTGGAGGGCACCCGCTACTACGCGGGCGGCACCGCTGACACCGAGTGGGATGCCTACATCGCCAAGACGGTCCGCAAGATCAGGATCAAGACGACCGGGCCGGCGCTCGGGGGCTCGAACTACAGCATCCAGCTTGACCTGTACGGCGTCTACACCGCGATGGAATGGGGCGAGACAGACGGGCTGGGGATGCATAAGTTCACCCTGGAGCCGATCTATGACGCGACGGCGCTGACCGACTTTCAAGCGATCGTCGTCACGTCGGAAAGCGCAATAACCTGATGCCGCTGCCGATCAACCCGCTTCCGACATCATCGGTCGAGGTTGGCGGCACGGCCGTCGCCATCCGTTCCCTGTCGCGCAGCGAAGCGCTCCGTATGAACGCGTTCCTCGGGCGCGAGGACGAGGCCGAAGTGTTCCTGCTCGTCTGCGGCACCGGCTGCACCGATGACGAGGCCAAGGCGTTCCGCGATGGCAATGACACGGACACGGCAGGGCTCTTGATCGACGCGATCATCGTCCTGTCCGGGCTGTCCCGGAAGCGTGGACCTGACGGACGAGTGACCGACCCAAAACCGCGTGGGAGTGGGCGCTGAAAGAGGGCACGCTCGACCCGTTCGAGTTCGAGCTGGCCGCGTCGCTCGGGCGGACCCTTGAGGAGATGCGCGACACCATGAGCAATCGTGAGTTTCACCAATGGCGCGCGTTTCACTCCTGGCGGGCAGCGGCTCGCAAGCGGTCTCGCTGATGGACGTCAGCGTCAAGATCACCGGGCTGCGCGAGCTGGGGCGGGCATTCCGCCAGATGGACGTCGATCTGCCCAAAGAGCTAAAGGCCGAGTTCCTGCCGGTCGCGCAGCGCGTCGTCGGCGTCGTGCAGCAGCGGATGCCGCATCGCTCCGGGCGCGCGCAGGGCTCCGTCAAGGCGCGGGCCTCGGTTCGCGGTGCGTCGATCGCTGCCGGCGGGCGGG
>CAYRTS010000168.1:0-1766 GCA_964427285.1 uncultured Anaerolineaceae bacterium | reverse complement strand
ACGGCGCGGGGCGGAACGGCGCGGGGCGGAACGGCGCGGGGCGCGACCAGATCGGCCCAACGGTCTTCTCGCCGACGATCGACGAGGTCGTCCGCAACTCGCCGTGCGACATCGCCGTGATCAAGCAGCGCGGCTTCAGCCAGATCCGACGCGTCCTGGTCCCGGTCCGCGGTGGCCCGCATGCGGAGCTGGCGATCCGCTACGCCGATGCCATCGCCCGACGTCACGATGCGACGGTGGTGGTGCTGCACCTGGTCCCGCCAGGAATCACGAGGGCCATCCGGGCCCAGGGGGAGCGGGCACTCGCGGCCTTTGTCAAGCAGCATCTCCTGGGCCGCTCGGAAGCCATCCTGCGCGAGGCGCCCAACATCCGGAACGCGATCCTGCGCGAAGCCGAGCGGGCTGATCTCGTGGTCATGGGCGCGTCGGCGCAGCCGGGCAGCATCGATGGCGACGCTCACCTGTTCGGTGCCCTGCCGGAGGCGATCGCGACGCGCGCCCGGGCCTCGGTCATCGTGGTCAAGACGCGCGAAGCGCTGGAGCGACACACCTTCGAGCAACTGGCCACGCGGGCCGAAACACTCGCCGCCGCCGATCGAGCCGCCGAGGAAGGGCGGGCCGTTCCGATCCGGGTGGAGCGCTGGTTCGGTGAGGCCAACTTCCACCACTCCGAATTCGCCGATCTCCAGCGGCTGGTCCAGCTCAAGGAGAAGCAGGGACTTACCGTCAGCCTCGTCCTGCCAACCCTCGACGAGGAGGCGACGATCGGACCGATCGTGCGTCGGGCCATGCGCGAGATGGTCGGCCAGGTGCCGCTGCTCGATGAGGTCCTGGTGATCGATTCGGCGTCGAGCGACCGAACCCGCGAGATCGCCGCGGCGGAGGGCGCCCGGGTGGTCCAGCACCCCGACGTGCTGACCCGTTACGGCTCGTTCCGTGGCAAGGGCGAGGCACTCTGGAAATCGATCTACGAGACCTCGGGCGACATCATCGTGTGGGCCGATACCGATGTGAAGAACTGGCACCACCGGATGGTCTACGGGACGCTGGGCCCGCTGCTCCACGAGCCGCGCCTCCAGTACGTCAAGGGCTACTACCAGCGTCCGATCGTCGAAGGCGGCATGCTCAAGGAGGGCGGCGGGGGGCGGGTCACGGAGCTGGTTGCACGGCCGCTCATCAACCTGTTCTACCCGGAACTGTCGGGGATGATCCAGCCGCTCTCGGGCGAGTACGCCGGGCGGCGCGCGCTGCTCGAATCGATCCCGTTCTTCACTGGCTACGCGGTCGAGATCGGACACCTGATCGATGTGGCCGAGCGGATCGGGATCGAGGGTCTGGGCCAGGTGGACCTGGAGCGGCGGATCCATCGAAACCAGGAGCTTGAGGGCCTGTCGCGCATGTCGTTCGTGATCCTCCAGGCCGTGATGAAGCGACTGGAGGAGCGGCGCAAGACGCGGCTGTTCGCGGATATGGGCTCGACGATGAAGCTGCCACGCTCCGGCAAGGGGCAACTGTCGCTGGAGATCATCGAACTCGCGGACCAGGAGCGGCCACCCATGATCCGCATCCCGGAATACCTGGAGCGTCGGCAGGCGTTGCTCGGGGTGGTGGCCGGGTGACCGCCAGCGAGCCCGGAATCGGCGCGGCGGCAGCTGGGGCGACGGGCGGGCTGGTTGGTCCCGCGGGCACGGCGGGCACCGCGGGCACGGCGGGCGCGGCGGGCGCGGGCACGGCGGGCGCGCCGGGCGCGGCGGGCGCGGCGGGCA
>CAYRTS010000167.1:0-1787 GCA_964427285.1 uncultured Anaerolineaceae bacterium | reverse complement strand
GCACCTGATTCTGGATCAGGGGATTGAAGGTTCGAATCCTTCCTCGCCAGCCAATTCTTCGCCAGCCAACGCGCTCACCAGATCGGGCAGTGCGTCGTCGCGGCGGTGCGTTCAGCCACATCGGGCGGCCGTGCTCGATCTCCTCGATTGAGACCTCCACCTCGAGCGGTGTCAGCCAGTCGGCGACATACCGCGCGATCACGCCTTCACCCGCCCCGTCCGGCATCAACTACGGCGTGACGGAGTCGATACGGACCAGTGCGCTGAGACATTCATCGACGTCAGATTCCTGTGTCGAACCGGACGACGAAGATCACGAGGAGGACCTTGAGCCAGCCGTTCGTGAGATCCTGGCCACGGGCTGGTGTTCTGTGCTAGCGATCGATCTATGTTAGAACTCCCGCTACTCCTCGACCATCGAGCTGTGGCCTGGTGGAGCCCACCGGCAGCCTGGAGGAGGTCCTCGAATGCGGTTCCAAGTGGCCGAGCACGTCGACCTGCGCCGGGCCGCGCCCTCGTGGAGTCTGGCGGCCGGTTTTTAGTGAAAACCGCTGAGGAGGATCCCCACAGGGGACACCGACGCCCGAGCCTGGATGGCCCAGCCGTGATCGCGTATGTCGCCGAGGACGATCAGTACGCCGAGGTTCGCCATGCGGCCGAGGTCCACGCAAAGGTGCACGGTTGCACACTGATCCTGTATGCCGCCGACGTGGCTTCCATATTGTGGGACCCGATGCCGAACCAGTGGGACTCGGAAGGTGAGGCAGAACAGTTCGGCGACCGCCTTAGCCCGGAGGACCTCGATTTCCTAGGCCGATCGGCCATCGCCGGGCAGGTCCGCGAAGGTCGGCGCGACGGTGTGATCGCGTCGGCCTGGCTGCCCAAGGACAAAGGGATCGTGGCGTTTGCGGAATACGCTGCTGCCCAAGGCGCTCATGTCATATTTGTGCCCGAGTCGCTGGCTTCGATCGACGAACTGCGCGCACTTCTTGCCACGGGAAGCGCCCGCGAAACGGCTCGGCCCGCGGTCAAGCTACAAGTGGTGCGCCCGCCCGACTCGGCCATGCCTTCGTCTGCATCGGGCGACCCTGGCTCCGAACCTTCATAGAGCTTCACTTGGCTGCCCGCTTGCGGGCCAACCCGGCACCCATGGAATTGCGCTGTTTCTTGCTCTTTGCCGGCATGACTCGGCTCCTCTCGCGCCTACTTCCTGCGGGTCGGGCCGCCATGCAGGCCTTCGTGATGCTTGACTCGGCCCGGCCACTCGGTCGCCCCACCGCCTCCAGGGCCGTCGGTCGAGGTCGTCCGATCGATCGGGCCCTCGTTCGACGCCTCAACGTCCTGCCGCTCGCCGCGTGCGGGTTCGACGCCACTGTCGATGTCCGGCGCGAGCTGGTCAGGGGCAACGGTCGTCCCGTTCGGGTTGGTCTCGTCGCGCCACGATCGCTCGTTTCGGCCGTGGAGCTGGCCGCGGCCAGAGTTCGCCTTCTTGGTCATCGGCTTCGGTCCGAATCGCCGGCTTCGGCCCTGGCGTCCCCGCCAATGGAAGCCGATCCGGCGCGGTGACGGTAGCGGATATCGGCACTCTTCCTGAGCATGGACCCACGTTACCACGCGAGGTCCACCGGGCTGCTCACCGGTCCCGGTAGGCGCGGTTGCCGGCGGGACGTCTTTGGCAGCCTCGAGGTGCTCGCAGGGTCGCTGTGTCGATCACGTGAACAAGGCGATATCCGCGTCGGCCGCCCAGGTCAGGAAGTGGGTAGCTCCGCAGACCGGTTCGATGCCGT
>CAYRTS010000166.1:0-1794 GCA_964427285.1 uncultured Anaerolineaceae bacterium | reverse complement strand
CGTTCCAGGCGGGCGTACACGTTCCAGTCGAGCTGGCGCAGGTCGTCACCCGGAGCGTAGTCGCGGTAGTCCGCGAATTCGACCGACTGGCCGCGCTTGACGCTGCGCCGGCCCCCCTTGAGCCCGCCACGGACGGGCGAGCGCATGAGGACGAGCAGGCGCTCGAGTTGCCGGAGGAACCCCTCGTCGAAGACCGTCGGGTCGATCTCGTTTGGCAGAAAGACCTGGCGCTGGCCGGCCGCCGTCATGGGCTGTTCCACGGGTCGAGGCGCGCTCGCCGCGCCGGCTATTCGACCGACGGCGGGACGACCGCGTCGAGGATGGACCGGATGACCGCCTCGGTCGTGATGCCCTCCGCCTCGCCCTCGAAGTTGAGGATGATCCGATGGCGCAGCGACGGGAGCGCCACCGCGCGAATATCCTCGATCGACACGTTGAACCGACCATCGAGCAACGCGTAGATCTTGCCGGCGCTGACCAGCGCCTGCGCACCGCGCGGAGACCCGCCGTAACGGACGTAGTCGCGCACCAGGCCCGGGGCGCGGGGTTGGTCGGGGTGGGTGGCTGCCAGAACGCTCACGGCGTAGGCGGTCACATGCGGGGCGATCGGAACGGCGCGGACGAGCCGCTGCATCTCGACGATCTCGGTCGCGGTGCAGACCTTGCCCGCGGTGACCGCCTCCGTCCCGGTGGTTCGATCGATGATCGCGATCAGGTCCTCCTCGGACGGGAAGGGGACGAGGACCTTGAACAGGAAGCGATCCAGCTGGGCCTCGGGGAGGGGATAGGTGCCCTCCATCTCGAGCGGATTCTGGGTCGCCAGGACGAAGAACGGGGCGTCGAGCGGGAACCGCTGACGGGCCACGGTGACCTGGTGCTCCTGCATCGCCTCGAGCAGGCTGGATTGCGTCTTGGGCGTCGCGCGATTGATCTCGTCGGCGAGGATCAGGTTGGCGAAGATCGGCCCGGGCTGGAACCGGAAGACGCGCTGGCCGCCCTCTTCGATGAGGATGTTGGTGCCCGTGATGTCCGCGGGCATCAGGTCCGGCGTGAACTGGATCCGGTTGAAGGCGCAATCGATAACGTCGGCGATCGTTCGGACGAGCAGCGTCTTGCCCAGACCCGGAACCCCTTCGAGCAGCACATGGCTGTTGGCGAGGAGACCAGTCAGGGTCTGGCGGACGAGCACTGCCTGGCCGACGATGACCTTGCCGACCTCGCGTTCGATCGCCTGGGCGCGCTCCGCAAACACCTCGGGCGCGAGACGGGGCGTGGCCTGATCTGTCGTGGTCGGTGCGCTCATGGTGCCTCCGTTGGCCGTGCTAGTTCGAGGGATCGAGTGAGCTGAAGTAACTGCGGACGTAGTCCTTGACCGACAACGGGATGTAGCCACGATCGAGCGATGTCTGGGCGTAGCGCTCGAAGTCGGCGAAGACCTGCTGATATGGCGTCAGGACACCATTGTTGGTGCCGCTGCCGGTCTGGTTGCCCTGCTGGGTTTGCCCGTCGCCGCCGGTCCCGGAAACGTAGGAGGGGTCACCCGGTCGCCCGAGACGATCGAATGGCGCATAGACGGACGACAGGTCCTCGCCGAGTTCGGATGGCCGGTGCGGGTTTGTGGGGCCAGCCGGTAGGCCGTTGCCGCCGGTGCCGGAACCCAGCGACCGGGCGTTGGAGCCGCCGCCGCCGATCGCACCCTGCCCCTGACCCTGGCCCTGACCTTGACCCTGACCGTGCCCCTGACCTTGCCCCTGCCCCTGACCTTGCCCCTGACCTTGCCCCTGACCGGTGCCA
>CAYRTS010000165.1:0-1794 GCA_964427285.1 uncultured Anaerolineaceae bacterium | reverse complement strand
CCACGAGCAGGGTGCTCCAGGCTTCAGGGGCGTCGGCGATCGCAACCTGCTCATCGGATCGGAGCGAGAACCGCAGCAGATCCCTGTCACGCTGGTAGGCGACGGCCCCCGAGAGCAGGAGGAATCGATCGGTCGCCAGGCGTGTGATCGTGAACTCCGTCAGGAACCGCCCGCGGTCGTCGAGGGCGTGGGCGAGCACGATGCCGCCCTCCCGTCGGGGCATGCGGTTCGCGCACAGCCGATCGAGGAACGCCTCCGCGTCGCGACCGGTGACTTCGAACTTGGCGAAGCTCGGAAGCTCCATCACGCCAACCCGCTCGCGAACGGCCCGGCACTCGGCCGCGACCACATCGAACACGTTGTTGCGGCGGAAGGTGCCGTCCTCCTCGCGTCCGTCGAGGGAGAACCACTTCGGGCGCTCCCAGCCGAAGCCCTCGGTGAACACGCAGCCCTTGGCCCGGAGCTTGTCGTACAGCGGCGTGGACTTGGCGGGACGACCCTCGGGGCGCTCCTCGCCGGGTGGGATCAGCCGGTACATGTCCCAGTACTCGCGGTGGGACTTGGCGGACGTATACGCCTGGTCGGCGAACCCGCCGAACCGGCGCGGGTCCATGCCGAGCATGTTGATCTCGGCCGCACCGTGCACCATCCACTGGGCAAGGTAGTGGCCACAGCCCGGTCCCTGGGCGATCCCGATGCCGGATCCCGTGGCCAGCCAGAAGTTGCGGACACCGGGGGCGGGTCCCACGAGGGGGTTGCTGTCGGGCGTATGCGAGATGGCGCCGTTCACCACCTTCTTGATGCCCGCGTCGACGAAGATCGGCATCCGCTCCATGACCCGTTCGAGGTACGGGCTGATCGGCTCGTAGTTCGCCTCGAACAACTCATTGGAGGAGTCCCAGGCCGGACCGCCCTGCTCCAGCCAGGCCTCCCGCGTGCCGCTCCCCTCGTAGATCCCGATCAGCCCGGACTTCTGCTCCTGCCGGTAGTACGCCGAGCAGTACGGGTCGCGCGTGACCGGCATCTCGCCGTCACGGTCGAGGAACTCCTGGACGGGTCCCGTGACCACGTACTGGTGCTTGATGTTGGCGAACCGGGTCTGGACGCCCAGCCAGGCGCTCACGCGATCGGCATAGCAGCCCGCGGCGTTGACCACGTGCTCGCAGGTGATGTCGCCCTGCTCGGTAGAGACCCTGAACTCGCCGCTCGGCAGCTGCTCGATCCCGATCACCCGGTCGTGGCGCACGATGGTCCCGCCCAGCCGCCTGGCGGCCGTCGCCATGGCGTTGCAGGCGCTCGACGGGTCCACGTACCCGTCATCCAGGGTCCAGGCACCCGCCAGCACGCCCTCGGTGGTCACGAACGGGTTGATGCGACGGATCTCTTCGGGGCTGATGACCTGCATCCGGAACCCGATGTTGGCGGCCACGCCCTCGACGCGCTTGAAGTGATCGACTTCCAGCTGGTTTGTCGCGAAGCGGATGCCGCCGGTCGCGTGCCAGCCGGTGGGCTCGCCGGTCATCGACTCCAGCCTGGCGTACAGGTCGTTGCTGAACGCGTGGACCCTGGCCAGGTTGTAGTTGGCGATGAAACTGGGGCACTGGCCGGCCGCATGCCACGTGGACCCCGACGTCAGCTCGCCCTTCTCGACCAGGATCGTGTCCGTCCAGCCCTCCTCGGCCAAGGCATACAGCAGGCCGATCCCCATGACGCCGCCACCCACGATCACGACGCGCGCTGTCGATCTCACCGTCGTCTCCCTCAGGCGCCCCGGGGGTGGGTCCTCACGCTCTG
>CAYRTS010000164.1:0-1797 GCA_964427285.1 uncultured Anaerolineaceae bacterium | reverse complement strand
CGAGATGTCGCGGCCAACCGCGCCGTGCACGACCTGGATTTCACCGCTGATCGCGTCGTACACCGTGACCGAAGCTGGCCAGGGGTTCTGTCGACCTTCGACATCGATCCCGGAGGCTCCAGCGGCGTACACGAAGCGCCCGTCTGTCGACACCGCCAGGGACGTCAGGAGGGCGCGAGGCTCCCACTGATCGAGCAGGGCCAGCGTGTCAGCGTCAAACACCCAGACGCCGGTTGACGTGCCCATTTCTCCACCGCTGCGCCGGAACCCGAGCGCGTAAAGCCGGCGCCCGTCGGGCGACACGACGAGTCCCGGCTCCGCCCCAGGCCAGCCGCGGCCAGGGCTGGGGTCTCCGACGAGCATGGATTCAGGGACGGAGCCTTCGTCGGTTTGACCGTCATCGAGACGTACCCGGGTGAGTGTGTGCCGCAGGGTCTCCCATACAAGGACGGCTCGCCTCCCTGAATCGAGCACCGGTGTCGTCTCGTAGTAGCCGCCGACGAATGACCAGGGGATCGCCAGCGCGGGTACGGGCTCGCCGGAGGTTGCGACCTGGCGAATGTAGTAGATCGTCCCCGGCGGATCCCCTCTGGGGGGCGTGCAGACCTGGACCAGCCGTTCCGCGTCGAGAAACCTCGGTTGGCTGATGCAGTGGTCATTCGGATTCAGGCGTGCCTCCGGCGCCAGCGTGATCGGTGTTCCCGGCGATCCGTCGAGAATCGGAATCATCCATTCGCGAACATTTCTCGTCCAGTTCTCATCACCCACTTCGTTCAATTGCAATGCGGCGTAGACGGTCAACCCGTCGGGCGCGACGGCCAACCCACTGGCCCAGGCATAGATGCCGTCGGGCGTGGACCCAGGCGGACGCGGGGACGCGGAAGGATCGGGTTCCCCGAGATCGATGGGGATCGAATCGAGGGCGGTGGTGCCGATCAGATCGCCGGTCTCGACGTCGACCTGGTGAAGCTCGACCGTCCAGACCGGCGGGATGCGCGCAGCGACGAGGACAAGCAGGCTTCGCCGATCCGCGCTGAGCGCCGCGACGAGACTCACGCCCTCGTCCATCCCGGCGATGGGCACCACGCCCTCAATTGCAAGTAGATCGCGATCGACGATTGGCGTTCCGCTCAGATCGAAGCGCTCAAAGCGCAGGAGCGGGCTGGGCACCGTCAGCTGGCCGCCAGTGGTGATCCCGTGGACCAGGCACGCGCACACCAATTGGTCATCGCCGACCGGAAGCACGAGGTCCGACCAGGGTCGCGTCGGCGAGACGAGGGCCCCCGTCGCCAGATCGAGCACCTGGAGTCCATTGGCGTAGACTAGGCGGCGCTCCGTCGGGATCTGGTCGCCCAGGATCTCCATCGTCGGCAGCGGCGTCGGCAGCGGGGAGCGCGATGGCGTGGGACGAGCCGATGGACGACTGGGGGCGGGCGTCGTGGTCGGGGCCGGCGAATCGAAGGGAACCACGGCCAGCGAGGACGGATCGCGATCGTCAAAAAGGGCGCCAAGCGCTATCGCGACCACCAGGAAGCCGGCGAGGCCAGCCGCGATCAGGCTGCCCGAACGACCGCGCCAGCCATCCGGGCGCGCGACCACCGGCTGGAGTCGGAGCGGGACCGTGACGTCCTCTTCGATCGGCCGGGTCATCGCTGGATTAGATCACGGGGCTGCGCCCGCCGCGCTGAGCGCCCAGGCTGCATGCGGGCGCAGGCTCGATTCGGGGCTGATGCCGGCATCGCGTTGACGAGGAGTTAACAAATCGGTCGTACCTTGGGGCGCCAACCAGGCGGTCAC
>CAYRTS010000163.1:0-1855 GCA_964427285.1 uncultured Anaerolineaceae bacterium | reverse complement strand
CGGGCTCCTCCAGCCACGTCGCCAGGGGCTCGATCGCCTCCTCGCCGAACGCGGCCATGGCGTCGCGGTACGTCGGCAGCCGCTCGGCCGGGCTGGCCTCACGGGCCTCGTCCAGCAGGCGCTCCAGGTCGTCTACTCGGGTCATCGGATAAGCCCGGGGTAAGGGGCGGTCATTACCGTTCCGTGATGTCGAACTACGACTGGCACCTGGACAAGGCGGAGGCGAACCTCCGTCAACATCACGTCGAGTTCTCGGAGGCCAAGTCGGTAGCGGACAGTCCGGTCGCGGTGTGGGCGCACGACACCGAACACTCGAGCCTTGAGGATCGGATGAGGATCGTCGGTTGGTCGAGCGTTGGCCGCTTGCTGCTCGTGATAGTCTCCGTCTCGGGCCCGGTGCCCAGAATCATCTCCGCACGGCGCGCCACGAAGCGCGAACGACATGCGTACGAAACTCGATCCTGACGACGAGTTCTTCATTCCCGAGATCGACTTCTCGACGGTCGAATTCTTGCCCAATCCTCTGGCTCGCAAACCGGGCGAGAAGACGGAGATCTGCATCGATGGCGCGATCGGATACGCGCTGAGGCTGATCCCATCCAACAAGATCCTTGCCCGGTTCGAATCGACCCTCGAAGCGTGGCCAGTGATCATCAAGACCGTCGAGGGTGGCCGATCGCCGCGGACCCTGTCTCTCGATGCGATGCTGGCGGACGGTCGGAGCGGGAGCATCTCTGCTGGCCCGAGGCTGGAAGGGTTTGCGCGACTCAACAACGGCGAACCCCACCCGTACCCAAGCCGCGGACCCCGACACTCCGGGAGGCGCGTCGCGGAGGGCGCTGCCTGACCATCTCCGCATGGCGCGCCACGAAGCGCGAACGACATGCGTACGAGGCTCGACACCCTCACGACGAAAAAACCCCGGCGGAGGCCGAAACCGGCTGATCCGACGGGGAGTAGATGACCAGACGATAGTCCGACCTCCCGGGCCGGTCAATCGGGACCATCGGCCGGTACGGCATTAGATTGAAGGCTTGGTGTAGTCAGTCGGATCGTGGATCTCTGCGTAATCGGCAGCCGAGATGTAGAAGCAGTAGAGCCCACGGCCACGAGAATCGGCGAGCCGGAGCCGGCGTGGCGACCCTTCATAGCCGACGACGCAGATCCGGGGAGTGTCAGCCATCGCTCGGGCTTCGTAGACCGCTTCGATGGCCGGGATGATGTCTGTATCGAGTGAGGCCACGATCCCGATGTCATAGCCTGTGCCTGCAAGCCGGAATACATCGGTTGCCAACTCCACGTCGACCCCCTTCTGGCGGGGCGCTCGATTTGGCCAATCGATGTACTGCAGATCGCGAGCCCGGACCGTTGCTCCAGCCGCGGCCCATGCGGATGCCTGGCGCGCGTGCGCTGCGGCAGATCCAGGTTGGAGCACGGAGCTGGGCCGACCCGCGTAGAGCCGTACCTCTCTGAGCTGCCAGGCTTCGGCTGCAGGTGCCTTGGAGATGAGCAGCCTGCCGAGACCCATCGGCTGGAACTGGCCGGCCGTGAACTTGTGGGGCGGCACAGAGAACGCAACCTTCAGACCTTCGTGGATGTTCTGCACATCCACGAACACGATGACTCGGCGGCTTTGAGCGGTCATGGCCGGGAATAATAAACCCCGCCATTCCGTTGCCGGAAGACGGGGAGAACTGACATGAAACTAGCATCACGGCGCGTACGCGTCAAGCAGTACGCGTCACAAGTACGATTCTCCTGGTCGAGCAGCTTTCGCCAGTCAGGACCCGCGACTTCCAAGGGTACAATCCCGTCGAGGTCGAGCGAATCCGGCGCATCGTCGACGCGAATCGCG
>CAYRTS010000162.1:0-2029 GCA_964427285.1 uncultured Anaerolineaceae bacterium | reverse complement strand
CCAGCGACATCGGCCGCATGCGGAGGCGACTGAAGCGAAGGGCGCCACTGTGGCGCGTCACGTCGTCCGTCGGAACCGCCGAGCCGGTCAGGATGAACTGACCCGGACGGCCTCCAGTCGCGTCAACCTCCCGGCGAACCTGGTTCCAGATCGCCGGCACGAGTTGCCACTCATCGATCAGGCGTGGCCGATCACCTTCGAGGAGCAGTGCCGGTGCCACGAGGCCTGCTGCACGTGCTTCGTCATCGACGTCGAGGCGCACCTCGCTGGCGGCCGCCTGACGGGCTGTCTCTGTCTTGCCACAGCCACGGGGGCCATCGATCACCACGGCTCCGGTTGCGGCGAGGCGGGACGCGAGTTCAGCGTCGGCGACCCTCGGACGGTAGTCGAAGCCGGTCTGCGAATCGATCGTGTTCTCGTAGGCGCCCATTTAGGCCGATCGTAGGCACCCAAATGGGTCGTGTCAAGGCACCCAAACGGGTCGCATCCTGGCCCCAACCGCAACTCCGGGGTGCCCCACGGGACTCCCGTTCGAGGCAGACACGGTGGCGTATACGCTGACCTGCGATGTATACTCCCTCCCATGAAGCGACTGCAGATCTACATCGATGAGGAGTTGGACGACGCGCTGGCCTCGCGGGCGCGTCGTGCGCACACATCCAAGGCGGCCCTCATCCGGGACGCGGTCCGGCGCTCGATCGGCGAGCCGGAGCCGACGGTCGATCCGTTCCGCGACTGGATCGGAGGCAGCGACGCGGAGCCGGCCCCCGTCGATGACGTCGTCTACGGCTCGTGAGGTTCGTCGATACCTCCTTTTGGGTGGCGCTCCGACTCCGGCGTGACACGAACCACGGAGACGCGGTTCGCCTGTGGTCGCCCGGCCAGGGGCTCCTGACGACGAATCATGTCGTCGGCGAGACCTGGACGTTCCTGCGCCGTCGCGACGGGCACGCCCCAGGCGTCGCGTTCCTCGACGCGGTCGAGTCGGCGGACTGGCTGACGGTCGTGCACGTCGACGATGGGATCGAGCGCGAGGCGCGGGCCTGGCTCCGGCGGCACGATGAGCGGGTCTACTCGTTCGTCGATGCCACGAGCTTCGTCGTCATGCGCCGGGAGCGCCTCGGGGAGGCCCTGGCATTCGACGGCGACTTCAGCGCGGCGGGCTTCGTCGAGGTTCGACCCCAGCCCTGAGCGGGCGGCCCGAGCTCATCGGCGGCTGTCGCACGCCAGGAGCCCGCGCCGCAACTCGGGCTCGGGGCCTTTGGAGACCTCATCCGCCCCAATGGTGCAGGGACGCGCACGAAGCGACGCCAGCACAGGCGAGGACATCGAGGTGCATTGGTCGGGGCGAGAGGTCTCAAACCACCGGCACCGACCTCTTTGTCCCTATTGATAGTGCGTCCACATTCGGAGCACTTTCACGGTCTTCGCATCGTCGAGGACCTGGTAGACCAGGCGATGCTGAATGCTGATGCGCCGGGAGTACGCACCCGACAGGTCGCCCACGAGCTTCTCGAAGGTGGGCGGCGTCTGGTAGGGGTTCTTTGCGAGGATCGCCAGCGGGGCTAGAGCCTTGGGCTTCAGGCCGGCTGCGGCGAGCCTCTCGGCGTCCTTCTGGGCCTGCTTCGTGTAGACGAGGCTCCAGCTCACCAGGGGAGTTCGCCGTCGAGCTCCTCCGCAGGTGTCCCGATGCCCTCGATGATGGACTCGCGCATGCCCGGGATGGACACGAGGTACAGGGTCTCCTGGACGGCGCGCCAGTCATCCTCTCCGACCAGCACCGCATTGCCGCGCTTGGCGGTGATCTGGACCGCGTTCAGCTCGACCGACGGACGTGAGGCCTAGACCCACTTCGGCGTCGGCTCCGGCTGCGGCCGCGCCGGCCACCCGGTCGTCAGGGACGCCAGCGCCGTGCCCGATGGTGTCCAGACCTACCCGATCGCCCAGCACGTCGCCGAGAAGCTGCATGCCCTTTCATTGCCACGCGACGTCGAGAACACCCGGGCCCGAGACCTCGTCGACCTTGCAC
>CAYRTS010000161.1:0-2030 GCA_964427285.1 uncultured Anaerolineaceae bacterium | reverse complement strand
CCCAACACGGTCATCGATGCCAGCGAGCGGTCGCTGCGGGGCGGCCGGCGGGCGGCGGGGCGCGGGCGGGGCAGGCGGGGTTTGCATCGGCCAGCCGCCTGGGACCCGGCAGCCGGGCGATCAGATCGTGCGGCTGGCCGCTTCGGCGATCACCAGCAGGATCGCGTTGAACGCCGCGTGGAGGCCAAACGAGGCCCAGACCGTGCCGCGCCGCACCAAGATCCAGCCGAGGGCCAGGGCAATCGGGATTCGCGTTCCGAAGCCAACGACGGCCAGCCCGATGGCGTCACCTGCGGACGAGCCCGTGGTCGTCAGGATGTGGGCGACGGCAAACAGCAGGGCGGCCCGAATGATCCCCCCGCGGATGCCGACGGAGCGCACCCAGGCGGTCGTGGCAAACGCGCGGAACAGGATCTCCTCGCCAAACGGCGCGACAACGGCGCCGGCCAGCAGCGAGAAGGCGAACCCGACGGCCTCGCCGGTGGGCGGCAACGGGCTCTGCGGCTGGACCGGGAAGATGGCCAGCAACAGCAGGGACAACGGCAGGGTCAGGGCGATCACCGGCAGCGCCCACGCAGCCCCACCGATCATTTCGGCGAGCGCGGCTCGATCCGGCCGGCGCACGCCCATGGCTCCCCAGCTGAGCGCCCCGACATCGACGACCAGCAACCGGATCAGGCCGACGTAGACCAGGGCCTGGGCGACGACCGAGAGCAGGGCGCCAACGGGTCCATCGAGGGCGACCCCCGCGACGCTCAGCGGCAACCCGACGGCCATGACCACCAGGACCGAAACCGGGATCGACGCGCAGAACACGAGCAACGGCGAGGGCCCGGCATAGGCTGCAGTCCTACGGGCCCGTCGCTCAATCCCCTGCGAGCCCGCGCCCGCGACCAGCCCGACCGAGAGCACCAGGAGGCCGATCACGATCAACGCGAGCGACGTGGCGCCACCTCCGGACAGCACGCCGACGACGAGGAAGCCGGCTCCGAGCAGCGTGGCCAGCCAGCCGATGATGAACAACGCCGGGGCCGAACGGCCCTCGATCGTGAACGTCCCGATTCCGGGCGCCGGAGGGGGTAGCCCGGCCTCGCCCGCTGCCGGGCCCTCCTCGGGCGTCGTCAACGCTTGGGCAACGAATCCTGGGCCGACGACGGCGGATCCACGATCGAGCGGAGCGGCCCGGCGGCCCGGCTGGCGCTCCCGGCACGTGACGGCGCGGACCCGGGCCGCGTGTTGACCCGTGTGTCGGCCGGGGCAGCCGGGCGCGCTGCGGCCGATGCTGACGTTGCGGCGCCCGATGCAGCGTCACCGGCTGGGGCGATCCGCCCGGTCACGTCTCGCCCTGCCGGGACGGCACCCAGAGCAGCTGCCACCGGCCGACGCTCGAAGTCCCTGCCGCACCAGGCGCACAGCGACCAATCGAGGCCAACCAGCCGGCTGCAATTCGGGCAGACGCGGTTAAGCCGGGTCCGGCAGGTGGGGCAGATGATCCATTCATCGTCGATCCGGCGTTCGCACGTGGGGCAGTGACGGATCGCCTCCACCTCGGCCAGCAGCGCCTCTTCCGCCAGGTTGCGCTCCCAGACCTCGCCGACCTTTTCGTGTGGCCGGATGATCTTGTAGACCCACACGGCCAGGACGAAGAAGAGCGGCGTAAACAGGATGACCGCGGCCGACGCGAGATACGGCAGGATCGCGTTGTCGCTGCGCTGCTGCATGTCCCGGAAGGCCCAGTAGGCCGACGCCAGCCACAGGATGACGAGGTAGATCCCCAGCGCCCGGATGCCGAGCTGGACCAGGGGGCTGGAGAAGATGCCGCCAAGCGCATCGCCGATCGTTCCGAGGATCTGTTCCATGCGCCTGGTGGCTGCCTCCGTGCGAGCCCCGAATCGACCGACCACTCGGCGGTCGGCCGGTTGGCTTCGACGTCCGCGGCAGTGTAGCAGGGCCTCTGGCGATCACGACCCGGGCGATCTCGATGCCAAGTGAATCTGTCAGGGCTAACTGCAAAGTGATTCTGTCAGTCT
>CAYRTS010000160.1:0-2030 GCA_964427285.1 uncultured Anaerolineaceae bacterium | reverse complement strand
ACGTCCTCGATGGGCTGACGACGGCGATCATCGTCGACCAGGAACGGATGGGCGCGAATGCCCGCTCCACCGTCGGCACCGCCACCGATGCCAATGCGATGCTGCGCATCCTCTTCAGCCGGCTCGGCCAGCCGCGCATCGGACCGCCGACCGCCTTCTCGTTCAACGTCCCCACCCGGACCGCGAGCGGGGTCATGAGCACCGACAAGGCCGGTGGCCGGGTTGAGAAGAACGTGGTGCGCGACGTCGTGTACCTGGGCGGCATGTGTCCGCGCTGCGAGGGCATGGGAGCGGTCAGCGACTTCGACCTCACCATGCTCTACGACGAGAGCAAGTCCCTCAGCCAGGGCGCGCTCACCATCCCCGGCTACAGCATGGACGGCTGGTACGGCCGGATCTTCAGCGGTGCCGGCTTCGACCTGGACCAGCCGATCGGCAAGTACACCAGGAAGGATCTCGACAAGCTGCTCTACGGGCAGCCGACGAAGATCAAGGTCGAGGGCATCAACCTCACCTTCGAGGGCGTGATCCCGAAGATCCAGAAGTCGATGCTCTCCAAGGACGTCGACGCGATGCAGCCACACATTCGCGCCTTCGTGGAACGCGCGGTCACCTTTCAGACCTGCCCAGAGTGCGACGGCACCCGGCTCACTCGGGAGGTCCTGTCGTCGCGGATCGAGGGCAAGAACATCGCCGACGTCTGCTCGATGCAGATCAGCGACCTGGCCGACTGGGTGCGGGGACTGGAGGCGCCGTCCGTTGGGCCGCTCCTGGCGGCGCTGCAACACTCCCTCGACTCGTTCGCCGAGATCGGGTTGGGATACCTCTCGCTCGACCGGCCGTCAGGCACGCTGTCGGGCGGCGAGGCACAGCGCACGAAGATGATCCGCCATCTCGGCTCCTCGCTCACTGACGTCACGTACGTCTTCGACGAGCCGACGATCGGCCTGCACCCCCATGACATCGCGCGGATGAACGACCTGTTGCTGCGGCTGCGGGACAAGGGCAATACGGTGCTCGTCGTGGAGCACAAGCCGGAGACGATCGCGATCGCCGACCACGTGGTCGATCTCGGCCCCGGCGCCGGAACCGCCGGCGGCGAGGTGGTCTTCGAGGGCACGGTGGAGCAGTTGCGGGCCAGCGGCACCCTTACCGGGCGCCATTTCGACGATCGTGCCGCCTTGAAGCCATCGGTGCGGACGCCCACCGGCACTCTCGAGATCCGCGGCGCGACCGCGAACAACCTGCGCAACGTCAATGTCCACATCCCACTCGGAGTGCTTGTCGTCGTCACCGGCGTGGCGGGCTCCGGCAAGAGCTCGCTCGTGCACGGGTCGATCCCCCCCGGCGCGGGTGTGGTGTCAATCGACCAGGGCGCGATTCGCGGATCGCGACGGAGCAACCCCGCGACGTATACCGGACTGCTCGACCCGATCCGCACGGCGTTCGCGAAGGCTAACGGCGTGAAACCGGCGCTGTTCAGCGCCAACTCCGAGGGCGCCTGTCCCACCTGCAACGGCGCTGGCGTCATCTACATCGATCTGGCCATGATGGTCGGGGTCTCGACGGTCTGCGAGGCGTGCGAGGGCCGGCGGTTCCAGGCAGCGGTGCTGGAATACCTTCTCGGTGGCCGCGACATCAGCGAGGTGCTCGCGATGTCGGTGACAGAGGCCGAGGCGTTCTTCGGCGCCGGCGAGGCGCGCACGCCGGCCGCACACGCCATCCTCGGCCGGCTGGTCGACGTCGGGCTGGGCTACCTCAGCCTCGGCCAGCCGCTCCCCACGCTGTCCGGCGGCGAGCGGCAGCGGCTCAAGCTGGCCACCCAGATGGCCGAGAAGGGCGGCGTCTACGTCCTCGACGAGCCGACCACCGGCCTCCACCTCGCCGACGTCGAGCAGCTGCTCGGCCTGCTCGACCGGCTCGTCGACTCCGGCAAGTCGGTCATCGTCATCGAGCACCACCAGGCGGTCATGGCGCACGCCGACTGGATCATCGACCTCGGCCCCGGCGCCGGCCACGACGGCGGCCGG
>CAYRTS010000159.1:0-2045 GCA_964427285.1 uncultured Anaerolineaceae bacterium | reverse complement strand
CTGCTGTGGCGTCGCTCAAGAGCGCCGAGGCCGCGCTCAAGTTCGCCCTGGCGACCAAGCCCAAGCCGAAGGCAGCCAATGGCGGCGTCGTCGGCTTCGCGTTCGGGTTTGCCGTGGGTGCCGCGGCCGGGTTCGCCAAGTCCGCGGTTGGCGCGGCCGTCGGGCTCGTCGGCACCGGAGCTGCCCTGTCCAGCTGCTCCTACAGCGGGCCCGCATGCCGCTCGCTCATGGGTGGCGTCGCCGGGGCCGCGGGCAGCGCGATCGCCGATCCGAAGGGCACGGTCAGCAATCTCGCCAGTTCGGCCGCCGGGACGATCGGCCGGCTGCGCGATGACCTGCTCAGCGGCGACGGCCTACGCGCCGGTGGCGTGGCCGGCGAGATCACGTTCGCGGCAGCCACGGTCGTGGGGCCGGCCGCGGCAGTAAAGGGGTCGGCTGTGGCCAGCGCTCCGGCCGTTGCCAGCGCGGCCGACGACGTTGCGGCGGCGGTCGCGCGAGTCCAAGGCGGCGGGCCGATCCCGCTTACTCGCGCGCAGGCAAATGCAGTGACCGACCACCCGAACCTGCTGCCCGCCTTCAACGGGTACAACCTTCACCAAGCCGCTGCACGAGAGCTGCTCGCGACCTACAACTACTCTTATCGAGGCCCGGACTTCACGAATATCGCAACTGGCGTTCAGGTCGAATTGACGACAGCGGGCGCCTTGGCGCGCCACCAGACCCGATATGCGGCGCAATACCCAGATCTGCAGTACGTCACGTATGTCCCGTAGGAGCCGGCACGCAACAAATGGCGTGCTGCTCCCACCGGCAGCAGCGGAACGAGGGCCAAGGATGGATGTCACGGTCAGGGTCAAGGGCCAGGGCAAGCCGACCCCGGTGAGCGAGATCACGCGCGATCTGCGCGGCGGCAAGTTCGTGCCTCCGAAGGACGCCATTGCCTGGTTCAAGGGCGTCCGCGTCGAGGACGTCGATTTCTCCGGAACGACCTTTTTCAAGTTCTTGTCCGAGGGCACGGTCTTCGAACGCTGCGATTTCAGTCGCGTCCGTTTCGCGGGCCGATTCCTCGGTGCTCTTGGCCTCGGCCCCGTCAGCACGTTTCGCGACTGCCGGTTCGCCCAGGCGGATCTGCGCCACACTGATCCAGGACTCGCCCGCTTCGAACGATGCGACTTCGAGGGAGCGAGAATCCACGAGTGGCGGGTCGAAGCGGCAGAGTTTGTCGACTGCCGCCTCGGCGCGCGGATCAGCCAGTCGTTCTTCTTCGGTCGGCCCTGCGGCGTCTGGGGCCGTCGGGTGAACCCGCCTCGAGCGATCAACGAGTTTCGGGGCAATGACTTGAGCGGCGCTACATTGATCGACACGAGTTTCTGCCTCGGGATCGACATCTCCGCGCAGCGCTGGCCCGACGACCCTGCCTACATCCGCCTCGACCGGATCGGCGAGCGGATCCGACAAGCCCGCGAGGTCGTCGCACGTTGGCCTAATGACGTGGAACGCGAGGATGCCCTGCTGATCTTGAGGCTCTACTCGACCGACGGATTCGAGGAGCAGGAGGAGCTGTTCGCGCGCCCCGCCGACACCCGCATGACCGAAGGAGCCATCCGCCTCTGGGACCTCCTGCGCACCGTGCTCTGATCTCTACGACGCCCTGGGGCGGCGCGCCAGCCGGACCGCCGGAGGCGCCACCGAGACGTACGCCTATGTCGGGGAGCTGATCGCCCGGATCGATCGCGGTGGCGGCAACGTCACCGACAGCGCCATCGACGCCATGGGCGACCGGCTCACCGTCGGGACCGCCTGGACCCTGCCCAATGTCCGCGGCGACGTGGCCGGCCTGCTCAACAGTGCCCAGACCACCGTCTCCGACGCCTACCGCTACGACCCGTTCGGGGTGACCCTCAACACCGCCGGCTCCTCGCTCAACCCGTATCGCTTCCAGGGACGGCTGTTGGAGTCGACCAGCGGCCAGTACGACTTCGGGGCCAGACAGTACGACCCCGCGATCGCCGCCTTCACCTCGCTCGATACGGTCATGGGTGCTG
>CAYRTS010000158.1:0-2144 GCA_964427285.1 uncultured Anaerolineaceae bacterium | reverse complement strand
GGCTCAGCCCGTGATCTCGGCTCGCTCCGTGAACGTGGCGGCGACGACCAGCGACCCGATCAGCCAGGCGGCGACGACGATGAGCGCGGTATCCGGGTCGAGCCCCGACACGCCAGGACCACCGCCAGGGCCGTCGCCAAAACCCTGGCCTCCGCCGGGTATGGCGACCATGGCGCCGGCCGCGTCGAACGGCAGGTATTTCACGATGTCCGGCAGGAAGAGCGACGCAAACCCCTCGGCAAAGTAGAACGCGATGCCGGCGCCGATCCCCGCGAGCTGGCTGCGTGCGAGCGTGGCGATCGCAAACCCGAGCGCCCCTTGCTCGACGACGGCGAGCCAGCCGCGGGCAATCAGCTCCGGCAACCTCCCGAGGGCGGCGGAATCATCGAGACCGCTGATGGGGAAGCCAGCGATGGCTCCGCCGAGGATAGCCGCAACGACGCCCGCCCCGAACGCCACCAGCAACCCAATACCGAGCAGCAGGGCCACTGAAGCAAACAGCGCCAGCTGATAGCGGCTGCGGCTCTCCCCGCGCGCGACCGCGGACTTGAGCGTGCCCCAATTCCACTCCGAGCCCGCGATCGCGGCGCCATAGATGACCGCAAACAGGCCGCCCAGACCGAGGATGAACGCGATGATCGTCACGTAGGCGCCCGGGAAGGTGAGCAGCAGCGTGGCCGCCGCTCGACCGCGGCCGGACACCTCCTGGTTCGCGGTCGCGCCAACGGCAAGGAAGATCAGCGCCAGGAGCCCGATCAGCAGGACAAGCGTGATGAGCGAGGCCGGGCGCCGGATCAGTCGGCGCAGGCCCGCCACGAACAGCCTCACCTCCCCTTGCCCCCACCCTGCCACCCGGAAGGGCCCTCCGGACCAGGCGGCTGGCTCGATCCGGCGAGGCCAAAGAAGGTCCCTTCGCCACCGGTCTGCCCCGATCCCCCGGTCAGCGACAGGAAGAGAGACTCGAGATCGCTTCCGGTCTCGAGCCGGGATGCGTAGATGCCGGCGGTCGCGAGCACGCGATTGACCTCCGTCGCGCGGTCGGGTTCGACCCGGACCGACAGCCAACCTGCGTCGCCGGGCAAGGAAACCACGCCATTCGGCGCGAGTCCCGCCAGAAGCGCTGTCGCTGTTTCGCATTCGGACGGGGCAACGCGAACCCGCACGACGCTCTCGCCGTGGAGCAGCTCCGCCATCGGTCCCTCGCGGACCAGCTTGCCGGCCGCGACGATCCCGACCACGTCGGCGAGCTGCTGGACCTCGCCCAGGATGTGACTGGAGATGAAGACCGTCTTGCCGGTCGAAGCCAGGTGCCGGAGGGTCGCGCGCATGGCCGCGATCCCGGCCGGGTCAAGCCCGTTCGCCGGCTCGTCGAGCAAGAGCAGCTGCGGATCGCTGAGGAGCGCAGCCGCGATCCCCAACCGCTGCTTCATGCCCAGCGAGTAGTTTTGGACCTTGTCGCGCGCTCGGTCACTCAGGCCGACGAGATCCAGAAGCTCGCCGATTCGGTGCCTTGGGGTCGGCGCGCCAGTCGCTACGAGCGCACGAAGGTTCTCGTGGGCCGACAGGTATGGGTAGAAGGACGGTGACTCGATCAGCGCCCCAACCTCAAAGAGCCGGCGCCGGTCGCCCCGCCCGAACGGCCGCCCAAGCAGCTCGATTGTCCCGGCGTCCGGGTGGATCAGGCCCGTCAAGAGACGCATGGTCGTGGTCTTGCCGGCGCCGTTGGGACCGAGGAACCCGTAGACGACGCCGGTCGGGACGGACAGCTCGAGCCCGGCGAGCGCGACTTGTTTGCCGTAGCGCTTCTGGAGTCCGTGGGTCGACAGCGCAAGGCCGGGCGCGGGGGAGGGTTTGGTCACCGGCGGATCCTACGGCCTGGCGGCAGATTCGGCCGAAGCCTGAGCCTGCCCTGTGGCGGGAGGCGCTCCGGGGGGAGCGGAGGCTGAGCGGCGCCCGAGCCACTCGAAACCTGGCCTGGGCGCGGATACGCGACTACCAGGCGACGCCGTCGATCGAAGCCACTGGGTCAGGTTCTGAACCTCCCGATCCGCGACTGGTGGACGACGTAGGAGACCAAGGAGCCCGAGAAGCGCGGCCTGGGTGCCCAGTGTCGCGTGCCAGTCGCGTCCTTGGCGGGAGGGACG
>CAYRTS010000157.1:0-2188 GCA_964427285.1 uncultured Anaerolineaceae bacterium | reverse complement strand
TGGGCCTTGGGATCGCTTGCGGTCCTGCTCGTCGCGGGAGCAGGCGCGACCGCGGCGCGGTACCTGCTAGCCGAGGAGGACGTGTATGCCTCTCCAGAGACGGTGGACCTGCCGCCGCCTCCCGACGACGCGGCGCCGACTCGTGAATATATCAGCGGCCCCGAGGGAGCATTGGTGCGCGCTCTCCTCGACGCCGCTGACCAGGCGCTCGCTGGCGGCACGGGAACGGTCGCCTGCGAAACGGCCATCGCCACCCTCGACGGCACCGGTGCACCGCAGCAGGTCTTTGCCGCCGCTCAGGGGCTGCCGGACCCAGCCAGTGCAGAGATGGCGGTTCGGCACGCGTCCGCATTGAGCCGGTTCCTCGGGATCTGTATTTCTGAGGGCGCCGCCCCTGACCCAAAGGAGCTCGTGTTCACGAGCACTATCCTGCGACGTCGCCTGGATGAGCTCGGATGACGCACCGACTCGCTCGGCGCGGGCTTGCGCTGTCGGCTTCGATCCTGCTGCTAGCGATCGCCGCCCCGATGTCGGCTGCGCTGCCCAGCCAACCGCAACCTCCGGACCGGTCGATCGCCTGGCTCACACTCGGCGACAGCTACGGCGCCGGTGAAGGGGCAAGCGCGGCGACGGGCCATTGCCAGCGCTCCCCCAATGCTGGCGGTCCGAAGGCGGCCACGATCCTTCGCGAGGAGGCGGGATGGACCATCGGCCCAGAAGTGTTTTCCGCCTGCACTGGCGGGTATGCCGCTGACATCTTCAGCTCCCGGACCGAGCTGGTCGGCGCCGGCTACGAGATCTACGAAGACCTGGTTGGGTCCTACCCCGATGGCGCCGAGATCGTGAACGACGACAGCTTGTACGACTGGGCCCGAGCCCAGGGTCCCCCTGGTCAGCGCTACGACGTGATCGTGACTTCCTTCGGCGGGAACGACATCGGCTTCGCCAACGTCGTCTACGGGTGCACGGACATCACTCGCTCCCTCATCAACGCAGGAGGCTTCGTCGCGGGATCGCTCGCCAAGTCGCCGTGGACGAGTTTTGTCATCGATGTTGTCACCGACGAAGCAGCTGACCGGATCGACGAGGAAGGCTGCGGCTCCGTCGCCCAGGAGTTGGAGAGTCGCGTCGTCGAGCTGCTGAACGAGCCGCGCATGCCAGCCGCCGGCGACTCGCCGCGTCAGGGCACAGCCGGGAATCTGGTCGACTTATACAAATCGATGGCTGATGACCTGCTCACTGATGACGGCGTGGTGGTGGTCTTGGGCTACCCACGCCTCACCACGCCGTCGGACACCTGGGGACGTTGGCGCGGCGATCAGTGCAACATGCTCAGCGGCTCGGACGCCGACCGGCTTGGAGCTGGCGCCGAGAACTTCGACGCCCTCCTCGAGGACGCCGTCGAATCGATCGACCCTCGCTTCGAGTACGTGTCCAGGCTCGACATCTTCGACGACGGCGGCAACTACCACTCACTGTCCGGCCGGGGCGTTGAATGGCTCAACACCCCTCTCCTGTTTCTCCGCGACGGCACCGCTCGGTACCAGCGGGGATTCCATCCCAACGATCTCGGATACCTAGCAACAGCAGAGGCCGTCGCCGGGGCGGTGCAGTCCCGACTCGGCGTCTCACCCGAGCCACCTCCGGACACGGCTTCGACCGGGCCGACGTCATCAGTCACGGTTCGCTCGAGTGAACCTCACTTCGACGTCGGCGAAGACTTCGATGCCCAGTGCACCATTGCGTGGCCAACGGCCCCGGCGCGAGGTGTCGACTCGATCCAGATGCGCACGTTCTGCCCATCTGTCCCGGATCAGTTCCTGTTTGTTGACATCATCTATGGCGACCCAGATCTGGACGTCACGCCTTCGCGGTCGACAATGCGCGTTCGTGGCGCGATCATCGACATCATCCGCAGCGAGTACGGATACACCGTGCTCGCGGTTGAGGCAGACGACATCCAGTTGCTATAAGGAGCGAGGGCTCAGCCAAGGTGGCACAGCGCATCGAGTGGCGGTTTAGCGAGGGCAGCGTGCTCAGCATCGGGCACTGGTACCTCGACTGGGGAAACCCAAACAACGAAGCGTTGCTGACGCTGACGCAGGTGATCCACGCCTCGGACAACCCGATCTGGTGTCTTCGTGAGCACGCTGCGGTACTCAGCCGAATCGTCGCCGGTGCCGAGGAA
>CAYRTS010000156.1:0-2307 GCA_964427285.1 uncultured Anaerolineaceae bacterium | reverse complement strand
TTGCATGTCTCATGCACGCCGCCAGCGTTTATCCTGAGCCAGGATCAAACTCTCCAAAAAGTTGCACGACCTTGCGATCGCGGCTTCTGTCCGAGGGTTTGACCACTCGCACATCCTAATCACGGATTTCCTGTCACTCTTCAGTTGTTAAGGTGCAGCAGCCGAGGCTGAGGAGCCGCGGCGCAGACATTCCATGATGGGGCCTGGCGACCAGCGTGTCAAACGCGACGCGGCAGGAACCGAGCGCCCCATCGGCGACTATCCGACCAGCGACACGTCGTCGGACGTGACTCCCAGTCGACGCCACGGCCCGAACGTGCAGTTTGGGTTCTGCTCGAACGTCGAGCGTGACTCATGGTCGCGATCGTGTTAGGAGGCGACGTCGTGAGCTGCGCTCAGTCGCTGGCGTCGACTCACAGTCACACTCCGGGGCGCACTGAGCCGGGGGAGGCTACGCCCTGAGGATGTATCCGTGATGGGGGATTGACCGCGCAAGGGTCGGCCGTGCAGGGCTCGTGATCGAGACCGGCCGAGCGCGGCCGAGCGCGTCATGACCTGTCGTTCGGACCGATGTTCACCGCGAAACCTCCGTCGATCATCGGGGCGCTCCAGTTGTGTTCGGCGCGCTGAGCCTGCGCTCGGGCGAGGGCTACAGGGGCCCGGTTTCGACGAGGAGGATGAACGACGCGCCGCTCAGCCAGGACAGCAGCGCGAGCTCGGCCGATCCGGTCACGCCCAGCGGTCCGACGAGCAGGAGGTAGAGGACGAAGCCCAGGATCGCACTGGCCCCCGCCTTGGCCAGGCGAAGCAGGATCTCGTTGACCAGATTGCTCATCGACTCAGACGGCCCGGCGGCCCTGGAGGGCGCGGATCAAGGTCACCTCGTCGGCGTACTCGAGGTCACCTCCCACGGGGAGGCCACGGGCAATTCGGCTCACCACTCCGACCGCCGCCTCGAGGCGCTCAGCAAGATACATAGCGGTCGCCTCACCCTCCAGCGTGGGGTTGGTGGCCATGATCACCTCGGCGAAGGGCGTGCCTTCGCGGGCAGCCGCGTCGGCGCGTTCGAGCAGCTCGCGGATCTTGAGTCGATCCGGGCCGATCCCGTCGATCGGCGAGATCGCGCCGTGGAGGACGTGGTACAGGCCCTTGAATTCGCTGGTGCGCTCGATGGCCAGCACGTCCAGCGGTTCCTCGACGACGCACAACCGCGTCTCGTCCCGCCCTGGATCGCGGCAGATCGGGCAGAGCGGTTGGTCGGAGATGTTGAAGCAACGATCACAGAAGACGACCTGGTCTCGGACGGCGACGAGCGCTCGAGCCAGCGTGCGAGCCTCGGCGTCGGGCGCCCGCAGGAGGTGATAGGTCAGACGCTGGGCTGTCTTGGGACCAATGCCGGGAAGACGGGCGAAGGCCTCGATGAGGCGGGCAACGGGCTCGATGACCGGGGTGACCACGTGGGGGCGTGCCCTACATGCCGGGCAGTCGAAGACCGCCGGTCACGCCCGCCATCTTCTGCTCGGCGAGGTCGCGCGACGCGCGCAGGGCATCATTGACTGCCGCGACAACGAGGTCCTGGAGCATCTCGACGTCGTCGGGATCGACCGCCGATGGATCGATGGTGATGCTGACCAGCTCCTGTTTTCCGGTCACCACCGCGCTGACGACGCCGCCGCCGGCGGAACCCGCCACGTGCGAGGCTCCGAGCTCGCCCTGGACCCGCAGCATCTCCTGCTGCATCTGTTGCGCCATCCGTTGCAGGTTGGCCATCCCCATCGGACGTCTCCTCTGGCTGCTGTGTGCGGTATTCCAGTCTGGCGGAACGATCTGGGTGCTGCAGACCCTGGCCGCCGAACGTCAGCTCAATGGACCTCGCCGACATCGACCAGATCGTCGGCGAAGATCCGGCGAGCCTCGGCGAGGACGTAGGCGGCGTCTCCGGGGTCGGTCGCGATGACTTCCACGTTGGCGACGACGCACCGGACGGCGATCGGCCGCCCAAGTGCTGAGGAGATCCCCGCCTCGATGCCGGACTTTCGACGCTCCGCGGCATCCTTGAGGAACGGCTGCTCCTCCGGAAACCCGAGGGTCACCATGGCCCCCTCGACGCTGACTGGCCGGCAGGCGGCAATCAGCGGCTTGACCGGCGGGCTCTGGCTGAGGACGGCGACGATCTCGGGCCAGGCGGCCCGGAGCTGGTCAACGCCGTCGCCGGCGGACGCCGACGAGTCCGGTGTGGGGGCTGCGGCAGGCAGCGTCGCGGCAGGCAGCGCCGTGGGAGCGGTCGCCGAGGCCGCGGGCTGCTCG
>CAYRTS010000155.1:0-2343 GCA_964427285.1 uncultured Anaerolineaceae bacterium | reverse complement strand
GTCTGCCATTCCGCCACTCCGGCGCACGCCGAAGGGTAGTCGAAGCGGGCAGCCGCCCGAAACGATCTCGCAGAAGCCTCGATGCGGCACCGGCATCCGGTGCGTAGGCGTCGGCCCCGACCCGTCGAGCCACTTCCGGATCCCCGCCGTAGGCGCGCCCCCCGACCAGGATGAACGGCGGCGCAGGCAGGATCCGAAGCGCCGCGACCGTGGCCTTCGCCGCATCCAGGTGCGTCGTCAGCGAGGTGGACAGGCCGACCACGTCGGGGCGCAAGTCCTCGACGAGTCGCTTGAGCTCGTCGGCCGGCGTCAGGGCCCCGAGGTAGGTCACCTCCCAACCATCCCCCTCGAGGAAGTCGGCGACCATCCGCAGGCCGACCGCGTGCAACTCGCCATCGGTCCCGGCCAGGACGACGCGACGGTCGATGGCGGGTAGCTCCTCCAGGCGCGGGGCGAGCGTCGCCAGGATCGCGGTGACCTGGGCCGTCGCGAGGTGTTCCTGGGCAACCGTCGCCAGCCCGCGCTGCCATCGCTCGCCGACTTCGACCAACGCCGGGCCGAGGACCCCGAGGCAGATCTCGCGTGGCGCCATTCCTTCCCCGGCGAGGCCGAGTGCCGCGGTGCGAACCTCACGCGGCGCGCTCCCGAGCAGGATGTCCGCGAACCAGCCCGCAGATCGGGTCGTCACCCCGGTCCCCCCGCGGTCGCCCCGAGCACGAGCCGACGAACCCGTCCGGCATCGTCCGGTCGTTGCTCGCTCACCGCGTCGCCAACCAGATCGAGGTTGCGACGGAACGCGTCCATCGGGAAGCCGCGCGCCTCGAGCAGGCTGCGGAGCCACTCCACGTTGGTCGCGAACGAGTCCGCGCCGACCGTGTCGAGCGCATCCACGAGCCAGGCGATCAGGTAGGCGTTGTCATGGGCACAGTACGCACGTCCTCGGCCCCCGTACCGCGCGTCATGCTCTGGGAATTCCGCGTAGTAGCGCTCGCAGACGCGCTCGGCAAGCGCCAGCCAGTGCGTCGGAAAGAGCGAATCCGTTGTCGGGACGGGTGTGATCATGTCCAAGGTATCGGCCACAGGGGGTCGCGAGTTGAGGTCATCTGCCGACCACCTCGTAGCCCGTCTGATGCTCGAGTCGTTCCAGCTGGATGGCGGCTTCCAGGTCGGCCGGAATCCGGTCGTGCGAAACCCGGTGCGCCTCGCTCTTCATGTACGCCGTGAAGTCGGCACGGCTCCGCCAGTGGCTCACCATCAGGACCTCATCGGGTGACCGGTCCGCATGCCACACCTCGAGGCCGAGGAACCCAGGAAAGTCGTCCACCAGTCCGGCCCGGGCCCGGAACGCCGTGATGAGCGCGTCAACCCGTGCCGGATCGACGCGGAGGCGAGAGACCGAGACATAGACCGGATCGTCCATCTGCCCTCCGCGGTGAGGATACACCGGCATCGCCCGGGGGGAGCGTGTCGTGAGGCTGTCCTCCCCCCGCGCAAAGAGCGTTCCCTGGCGATACGGGGACTTCGAGATCAGTTCACGTCGAAGTCGGCGCGCATACCCTGACCGTAGTGCGTCTCGATGTTGCACAGCAGCACGTAATGGCCGGCAGCGAGGTCGACGGTCAGGGTCGGCGTCGCACCGACCGCGATGTCCTCGACCTCGTCGACCGGTGTCAAGGCCGACTCGTCGATCTTGTTGTCGACGACGGGGAGTGCATCCGCCTTCATGTCCGTCTTTACGACGACGAACTCGTGGACCTGTGTGCCCGAGTTGGTGAGGGCGAAGCTGACCGAACCCGCGGGCGAACTCGCCTGCGCGGAAGCGACCTTCCATTCGCCGAGCTCGACGGCGATCGACCCCGCGGGACCGGCCGGTGACGACACGGCGGTTGGCGATAATGCGGCCGATCCACAGCCCGCCGCAGACAATCCGATGATCGCCATGGCGACGAGCGACCCGGAACTGAAACGACGCGTACGTTCTCCTTCGGGGGCGAGGGGACGGCTGGAACTCCGCGACGTCGGGGGTCTACAGCTTGATTTGCGCCTGCTCGGCAGGCTGTTTCGCGGTGAGGAATTGGAGGCGACGACCGGATTCGAACCGGTGAATAGAGGTTTTGCAGACCTCCGTGTTGAACCACTTCACCACGTCGCCAAGGAGTCGGCCTGGGGAGGCCCCGTGAGACTCAAGGGAAAATCTTGGCTGCCCCTCGAGGATTCGAACCTCGCTTCACGGATTCAAAGTCCGCTGTCCTACCGCTAGACGAAGGGGCAGCGGGCCGCAGCGGGAGGAATGGAGCGGAAGACGGGACTCGAACCCGCGACCCTCACCTTGGCAAGGTGATG
>CAYRTS010000154.1:0-2477 GCA_964427285.1 uncultured Anaerolineaceae bacterium | reverse complement strand
AGCGGGCGGCTGTTAACCGCCATGTCGTAGGTTCGAATCCTACCGCCGGAGCCATTCGCATACGGAATCCGACCGGTTAACACCGTCGTCGGTCGCGGCCCTCCGGACGGCGACAGCCTTCTCTTCGCGACTGTCGACGTCGATCCCGCTCGAACCGGTCTCGGACCCACGCCACCCGCGTCGCCAACGGCGCGTGGTCGAGGATCCCGTTCATGCGGTCGATCGCCTGCCGAACGAGCATCGTTGTGATCCCGAGTACTCGTCGCGATCGCCGTGCACGGCGAGGTGAGCCGGGTCATCGAGGCCCACCCGGGTCTCCGCGGCGCGGCGTTCTCCGCCATCGCTGCGCATGGCCAGGACGTCAGCGCGGATCGCGTAGCCAACGCATGCCCGCCTGAGGTCGCCGCCATCGACGGCGACCCCGGCGCCCGACGGGTCTATGATGAGCTGGCCGAGACGTACCTGGAGGCCCGGCGCGCGATGAGCCGATCGTCCGTCGATCTGCGCCTGGCTCGCATCGCTGCCAAGGAGAGCGTGGCCCAATGACCACGACCCTTGCAAGTCAACCCGCGTCCGTAGCCCCCGTCCTGCCGCGTATCCCGCGGCACCGCCAGATCGCCGCCGAGCTGACCGGTCGGATCTCAGCGGGCGAGTTCCCGGTGGGCGCCTTCCTGCCCAGCGAGGCTCTGCTCGCCAAGGAGTTCGACGTCAGTCGGATGACCGTCCGACACGCCCTCAGCGGACTGGCGTCCAGAGGCCTGATCGAGCGACGCCACGGGCTGGGCACACGCGTCAGCGAGACTCGCCTGGAGCGCCATCAGGCGGGGCGGCCCATCGGCCTGGCCGAAGAGCTGATGAGTCGCGGGATCCGGCCGGGCAGTCGGGTCCTCAGACTCGAGGAGATCCGGGCGCCTGAGATCGTCCGCGACGACCTCAGGCTCGGACCTCGCGGGACTGTCGTACGGCTCGTCCGACTCCGGTTCGCGGACGATCGCCTGATCGGCCTCCAGGAGTCGATGATCCCGTCGCGCTATTGCCCGGGTCTCAGCACGAGCACTCTCGATGACGCCAGTCTGACCCAGATCCTTCGATTGCGATACGGACTGAGCCAGGCGCGGGCCGACTTGACGATTGAAGCTGTCGAGGCCTCGCCGGAACAGGCAGACCTGCTCGAAGTAGCCCCTGGATCGGCTCTCCTGCGGTCGACGCGCATCACCTACTTGCCTGACGAGCGGCCCCTCGAGCGGACGATCGGCTGGTTTCCAGGATCGCGCTACGGCTTCATCGTGCATCAGGCTGACGGTCTCGTCCGGGAGTGACCCTGGCGAGTCATGCGAGCAGCGTGCGCCATCATTCGACCCTCTGGTCGTGCTCACGCGGCAGGCAAACGAACACTTACTGCCGCGCGTCAGGAGGGCTATCGTGACGGGCCAACGGGTACCCAGGGCCGTTCGGGATCCGCGGTTCGAGCGCCTCGTCCCAGCCGACGCCGAGCTCGTGAAACTCGCCGATGGAATGATCTGGGGCGAGGGTCCCGTCTACTTGCCCGACGAGGACGCGCTCGTTTTTAGCGACATCCCGAACGACCGGGTGCTCCGCTGGTCCGGCTCGGAGGGGGCGGTCAGCGTCGTCTACCAGCCGTCGGATTTCGCTAACGGCCACACCCTCGACCAAGACGGGACCATCCTCGCTTGCGAGCACGGGCTGCGCCGCGTCGCCCGCTACGAACGGGACGGCTCCCGTACGGTCGTCGTCAACCACTACGACGGCAGGCGCCTCAACTCCCCGAACGACATCATTGTTTCGTCGGACGGAGCGATCTGGTTCACCGACCCGCCTTATGGGATCCTCAACGACCGCGAGGGCTACAAGGCCGAATCCGAGCTGGGTTGGTGCTACGTCTTCCGCTTCGACCAGGCGACCGGCGAAACAACCGTCGTGAGCGACAAGATGGTCCACCCGAACGGACTTGCCTTCTCGCCGGATGAGCGGATTCTCTATGTGTCCGACACGTCCCGCGCCCGGATCGATGGCGGCAACCACCACATCCTGGCCTTCCCGGTCACCCACAGCGGGACGCGCCTCGGTGAGCCGCGCCTCTTCAAGAAGATCGAGCCCGGACTGCCGGATGGCTTCCGGGTCGACGTCGAAGGCAACGTCTGGACCTCTGCCGGCGATGGCATCATCGTGCTGACCCCGGACGGCACCGAACTCGGACGGATCCTCATCCCCGAGCCGGTCGGCAACTGCACGTTCGGGGGTGCGGACGGACGGCGCCTGTTCATCGTGGCGACGTCGACGCTTTGGTCCATCGATGTGGGTATCCGTGGCGACCAGACGCCCTGGGTCGATGCTCGGTCGTGAAGCCTGTCAATGGCCATATGAAAGTCCCCGTCTGTGGCCACGAAAAGTCCCCACCCCAGGGGACGTTTCAGGGCTTCGTCAATGGCCCACCCGCTCTCGTTCTGGCTTCCTTC
>CAYRTS010000153.1:0-2513 GCA_964427285.1 uncultured Anaerolineaceae bacterium | reverse complement strand
GGCTAGATCAGGCCCTGCTTGATCGCGTAGGCGACAGCCTGGGTCCGGTTGCGCAGCTCGAGTCGAGACGTCACGTCGTGGATGATGTTCTTGACCGTACGTTCGGAGTAGAACAGGCGCCGGCCCACCTCGGCCGTGTCGCAGCCTTCGGCGAGCAGGCGGAGCACGCCGGTTTCGCGCTCGGACAGACCACTCAGGGTCAGACCGCGCGGGGACAGGACCTGTCGCTGGAGCGCGCCGACCTGACGCAGGAGTCGCCCCAGGAGGTCCGGAGGCAGTGTCGCGTCACCGGCGACGGCAGCGCGGATCGCGGCAGCGAGGACTGCGGCGGTCGCATCGCTCCGCCTGACGATCCCGGTTACGCCGGTTTCCGCGGCCAGGAGGAGCGCCCGATCATCAATTCGACCGAGCAGTGCCACGATGCGCGTATGGCCACGCGCGCGGAGCGTCCGGACCACCGTCGCCGTTGCGTCGTCGAGTTCATCGGTGACCAGGAGCGCAACGGCATCGTCGGGCGGATCGTTGTCGGGCGCGATCGTGAACCCGCCGCTGGCACGAAGCTGGCTCACCAGGCCGGCCCTCGAGAGCGGGTCGGTGGCGCACACGAGGACGGGGATCTGGCCTCGGCTTGGGATCGCATCAGCCACCATGACCCGCACCCCTCAAGATCTGCCGCTCGGCCGCCCTGGACACTGGGCACCGGAATGCGTGCATGCGGGGGACCCTACCGGATGGCCCTTTCCGTCCAGTCAACGTGCACTTAACGGGCATGCCCCCTACCACCACGGGCACCAGCCGTTCCGCCCAACCGGCCTGACGTAGCCGCCTTTTCGGGCCACCTTCGGGCGGCTACACTCCTGACGTGGGAGCTACCGTCACGCTGATCGCGCCCGTGGTCCGGGTCGAGCCGGGCCAGGAGGCCTGGGTCGAGTTCCGCGTGCGGAACAGCGGCAGTATCGTCGATGAGTTTGCCCTCGACGTGCTCGGACCGAGCGGCGCCTGGGCGCTCGTCGAGCCACCCACGATCTCCCTCTTTCCGGGCGCGGAAGGCGTGGCCAAGGCCATCTTCCGACCGCCTCGTCACGCCTCGACACAGGCCGGCGCCATCACCTACGGGGTCCGTGCCAGCAGCCGCGAGGATCCTGCCGGCTCGTATGTCGAGGAAGGGACGGTCGAGGTCGGATCGTTCGTTGAGCCATACGCGGAGCTTGTTCCGCGCACGTCGCGGGGTTCGCGCGGCGCCAGCCACGACCTGGCGGTCGATAACCGCGGCAACGTCCGACTCAACGCGACCGTCGATGCGGCCGATGCCGACCGGTTTCTCAGCTTCGAGGTCACGCCACCATCGGTGGTAGTCGAGCCGGGCGACGCCGGGTTCGCCAAGGTCAGGGTCAGCCCAACGCAGCGGTTCTGGCGGGGACCGTCCAAGACGCGACCATTCCAGCTCCAGGTGACGCCGGAGGGCTACACGCCCATCACCATCGACGGCGCCCTCCTCCAGGAAGCGGTTCTGCCCCCCTGGTTCATGCGCGCCATGCTGGCGATCCTGATGGCGTTGCTGGCCGCGGTCATCCTCTGGTTTCTCGTGCTCCGACCGACCATCGAATCGGCCGCTTCGCAAGCCATCGCGTCTCCCCTGGCAGACCTGCGCCAAGACGCGAACGCGGCCCTGGCTGCAGGAGGCCTCCCGACCATGGCAGCGGGAGCCGACGATCCTGCCCCGTCCGCTGCGCCGCCCACACCCTCACCGACTCCCACACCCGTCCCGACGCCCACGCCCACGCTTCCGCCTGGTGTTACGCCCCCGCCGGCGACGCCAACGCCCGCGCCAACGCCGACACCGGCACCCACCGGCCCGTTCGTCCCGGGCCTCGGCAACCTCGTCGACGGCTCGCTGGACCGGACCGCCACCTCCATCAGCCCTACCGGGACCCTGTTCATCACGGACCTGGTCTTTTCGAACCCCAATGGTCGTGAGGGCGCCATCGTGCTCCTGCGCGACGGTCAGCCGTTGCTGCGTCTGCGGCTCGAAAACTTCCGTGACCTCGACTTCCACTTCGTCACGCCGATCGTTGTCGCCGCGGGACAGTCCCTCAACCTGTCGCTGGCGTGCACGAGCGCTGGAACATGCGATCCCGCCGTCTTTTACTCGGGTTACCTGCGGCCCTGAGCGTCAGGCGAGCGCGTCCCGCGCTGGCCGTGGCGCTCGCGCTGGGACTGGGCATCTCACCGATCGTGGCCGCCTCGCGCCTCGGCCCGGATGGCGGCCTCCCGGGGACGCCGACCGCTCCACGTCTGGACGAACCCGACCCGCGCCGCCTCGCCGCACATTTCCCGCAGCCTCCCGGGGTGACGACCCGAGTCTCGGAGCGAGACGGCGGAGGGGACCCAGCCGGGCCTTCGGCCGAGGCGTCAATCTCCGGCGACGGGCGGTACGTCGCGTTCGCGTCGCTGGCGGATGACCTTGTGCCCGGCGATACCAACCGGTCGCAGGACGTGTTCGTCCATGATCG
>CAYRTS010000152.1:0-2598 GCA_964427285.1 uncultured Anaerolineaceae bacterium | reverse complement strand
CTCCGGGTGACGACCTGCGCCAGCTCGACTGGAACGTGTACGCCCGCCTGGAACGCCTCTTTGTCAAGCTCTTCATCGAGGAAGAGGACGTCACCGTCACCCTGCTTGTGGATGCCTCGGCGTCGATGTCGACGGGACGACCGGCCAAGTTGCTCTTCGCCAAGCGGGCAGCGGCGGCGCTGGGATACATCGGGCTCGCCAGCGAGGACCGGGTGACGGTCAGCGCGCTGGCGGGAAGGATCGCCCGTCGGCGCGCATCGATGCGTGGCTCGGGACGGGTGTTTCGGCTGCTGGCGGATCTGTCGTCGATTGAACCGGCAGACGGACCCACGGACCTGGTCGCGGCGGCTCGCCATGCCGGAGCCCAGCTCCACGGCAAGGGGATCGTGATCCTGCTGTCCGACCTGCTCGATCCGGCGGCCGAGCGGGTGATCCGGGAGTTGGCCGCGACCGGCTCGGAACTGATCGTCCTGCACATCCTGTCGCCCGACGAACTGGATCCCGCGCTCGAGGGCGACCTGCGGCTGGTGGACGTCGAAACCGGCGAGGGCGTGGACGTGACGGTGGACCTCGCCACGATCGATGCCTACAAGGCCCGGCTGGCGGCCTGGAAGGCTGGTTTGGCGGACCTGGCGGCCAAGCGTCGGGCGAGCTACGTGGATCTCCCCTCTGACGCCAACCTGGCCGTGCTCATGTTCAACGAGCTTCGTCGCCGACGGGTCCTCGGGTAGCGCCCGTGCCATTCGCGACCCCGCTCACGCTGCTCGGCCTGCTGTTCATCCCGGCGGTCGTGGCGATGTACCTGCTCAAGCTTCGACGCGATGAGCGGGTCGTCCCTTCGACGCTGCTGTGGACGCAGCTGGTCTCGGACGTCGAGGCCAATGCCCCATGGCAGAAGCTCCGGCGATCGCTGCTGCTCCTCCTGCAGTTGCTCCTGGTCGCGATCCTGGCCCTGCTGGCGGCCCGACCCTTCCTGGAGCGGCCGGCGGGGCTGGCGCGGGATGTGGTGCTGGTGCTGGATACGTCGGCCAGCATGGCGGCCACGGACGAGTCACCAAACCGGCTGGAAGCGGCCAAGGCCGCGGCGCTCGCGGCGCTGCGCGAACTCCCAACCGGCGGCAAGGTCAGTTTGGTGACCGCCGGCCGGACCGCGCGGATCGTGGTCAACGAGACGACGGACCTCGGTCGGGTGCGACAGGCGCTGGCGGACATCCAGCCGACGAGCGCTGCGGGCAATCTTGGCGATGCACTGGAGCTGGCCGGCAAGCTTGCGGCACGGTCGGGCGACGCCCAGATCCTGGTCGCCACGGATGGGGCGCTGGCCGTGACCCCGACGGCTTCGGTCGACGCGCCGATCAAGGTGCTATCGGTCGGGCGGTCACGCCGGAACCAGGCAATCGTGGCCCTCGCGGTTCGGACGGCGCCATCGGCCGTGACCCGGTCGGTGTTTGTCAGCGTCGCGAACCTGGACATCGAGGAGGCTCGTCGCCGGCTTGAACTGTGGGGCGACGGCGGGTTGCTGGAGGTCCGCGATCTCCGGCTCGATCCGCAGGCTCGCTCGGACGTGGTGATCGACGATGTCCCGTCGGACGTGGCGACCCTCGAGGTGCGGCTGGTGGGGGCGGATCCTGCCGTGGCGGCCGCGGCGGACGACCTGTCTACCGACGATCGCGCCTCGGCCATCGTTCCGCCCGATGTGCGACGCCTGATTCTGCTGGTCAGCGAGGGTGATCCGTACCTGGAGACAGCGCTGGCCTTTCTGCCCAACGTCGAGTTGTATGGGGTCACGCCCGACGAGTACGGCCCGGCCACGGAACGAACGGACGGGCGGGCGTGGGACCTGGTGATCTTCGAAGGACCGCTCCCCGAGGTCTTGCCCCGGAGCGCGATCCTGGCCATTGCACCAACCGCAAGCAGCGATCTTGGCGAGGTGACGGGCACACTCAAGGATCCGGGGATCGGGTCATTGAGCCCGGACGAGCCGGTCCTGCGCTACGTCGATCTATCGACCACGCACGTCGCATCGGCCACGCGCCTTGTCCTCCCCGACTGGGCACGGCCCATCATCCCGGGGCCGCGCGGCGCGCCACTCCTGTACGCAGGGGTTCGTGCCGGGCTGCCGACCGCGGTCCTCGCCTTCGAGCCGCGTCGGTCGGATCTCCCGCTCCAGGTCGCCTTCCCGATCCTGCTCGCCAACCTGACCGGCGAACTGATGGGCGGTTCCGCTGCCCCGCTCGAGGCGGTCCAGCCCGGCACTCCGGTCAGCCTGACGATTCCACCGGGCGCACTCTGGATCACGGTCAGGCGACCGGACGGTTCCGTCGTGGAGCTCGTACCCGGGACCGGGCTGGCCGGATCGGTCATCTTCGCCGGGACGGACCAGACTGGCGTGTACACCGTGACCCCGCAGGCACCGCCAGCCGCCACGGGCGCCGTGGGCGCATCGGTTCAACCGACTCTGGGGCCGACCGCGGGCACGGTCGTCGGTGCCAGTGCCGCCCCGACCATCGATCGATATGCGCCGTTCTCGTTCGCTGTCGCGCTGTTCGATGTCGGGGAATCGACGATTGCGCCGGGGTCCGGCGCGACGATCGAGGC
>CAYRTS010000151.1:0-2625 GCA_964427285.1 uncultured Anaerolineaceae bacterium | reverse complement strand
CAACTTCATGGGCGACCGCCAGGCGATCGCGTATGCACGCGACTGGCTGATCGGCAGGGACCCCCTCGCGATCCGGCCGTTCGTGCGGGCGATGCTGTCCGGGGGCCTGCCGCCGTACGAGCCGCAGATGAGCCCGACGGCCACGGTGGACGGGCCGGCCGTCTGGGCCGTCAGCGGGGTCGAGATGGCGCTGTGCGACCTCGCCGGGAAGATCCTGGGCACGCCGGTCTACAACCTGCTCGGGGGCGCGTTTCGGGATCGGATCCGGGTCTATCTGGATCGCAGCGGCGTCGCCGATCCGACTGACCTTGGAGCCTGGCGCGCGATGGCCGAGCGCGTCACCGCCGACGGCTTCCACGACTTCAAGTTCGACGCCGAATGGATCGCCCCAGAGGTGAACCGGGATCCCTGGAACCGCCAGATGCGGAGCGACCAGGTCCGGCTGACCTACGAGCGCCTGGCGGTCGTGCGCGAGGTGGCCGGACCGGACGCAGAGATCGCCCTCGACGGCCACATGAGCTTCGACGTCGAGACCGCGATCCGGCTGGCCAAGACGCTTGAACCGCTGCACCTCAAATGGTTCGAGGACCCGGTTCCGATCCTCAACTTCGACGCCCAGAAGCGCGTCCGCGACGAGAGCCCGATCCCGATCTGCGCGGGCGAGATGCTGGTCCCCGATCAGTTTCGCGAGATGATCGATCGACGCGCGGTCGACATCGTCCACCCGGACCTCTTGTTCGTCGGCGGCCTCCACGAAGGCAAGAAGGTGGCCGACTACGCGGACCTCAACGGGATCCCGCTGGCGATCCACAACAACGGCTCGGCCATGAACACCGTAGCCGAGGCGCATCTCGCCGCCGCCTGCCCCAACTTCATCGGCCTCGAGTACCACTTCTGGGACGCCAAGTGGATCGGCCAGGTCGTCCGCCGCGAGGGCGTGCCACTGTTCGACGAAACCGGGCACGTCCCTTTGACCGACGCGCCCGGCTTTGGCGTCGAGATCGACCCCACGATCGCGGCGCGCTACCTGGCGCCGGGCGAGTCGCTCTTCTGACGGCGGCCAGCGAACTCGTTTGACATGGCATCCAAATGGTGCCATTATCGCGCCGTGAAAGCCCCCGGGCGGACGACCCGCCGACGCCGCGTCTCGGTTGATCTTGCACCCGAGACCGAGACGGCAACGCGCGCGCTGGCGGAGCGCTACTTCGGTGGCGTCGCCACCGACGCCATCCGGGCGTCGCTGTCGCTCCTCGCGTGGGCTATCGAGGCGAGGCGGGCGGGCAAGCGCGTCGTCGCCGTCACGCGCGATCAGGTCCCAGCCCGTTTCGAGGAGCCCATCCTGCCCGGCATCGAGGAGCAAGTGGCGAACGACTGGCAGTGGCTCGTCGCGCGTCCCCATGCGTGGCGGCGCCAGCTATGGATCAAGGGTCGGCGATTGACCGCGGGCGACCTGGCGCGGACGATCCAGATCGAGGACTGGACCCCGGAACGCGCCGCGGCTGAATACGACCTTCCCCTCGAGGCCGTGATCGAGTCGCAGCGCTACTTCGATGCCAACCGTGACCTCGTCCGTGCCGAGGAGCGCGAGAACGCCCTTGCCGCCGAGCAGGTCGCAGACGCTTCCGCGTGAAGGTCCTGGTTGACGAGGACGTCGCGAGTCATGCGCTCATGACTCGCCTCCGGGAGGCCATGCCCGGGAATGTCCTGGCTCCCGAGCGTGACACGTCAGACGAGGAAGTCTGGTTCCGGGCGCAACTTGAAGGTGCGGCCATCCTCACGGGGAACGTCGTGGACTTCCTTCGTCTCGCCAGGTTGCACCCTGAGCACGCCGGTCTGCTCCTCCTGCACCGGGTCAATGATCCGACCCGAGATCTCCGAGCCGGCGAGATCGCCGCCAGGGTCGCCGCGATCGATGCCCGATTCCCGGGCGGGATCTGGTCTCTGACGCTTGTGGTCAACGGGTTCCCCCTGGAGTAGGAAGTAGCACCCGCCCTTGACGACGGCCGGGTGCCGCCCGTAGATTGTCGACAATGTACGCGGGTGGCGCGCGGTGCCGACCGCCGGTCGCTGACCCTCCAGACGCCCGCCGAGAGGTATCCAACACGACATGGTCGATATTGCGCTCAGGCTGGACAGCGTTTCGCGCCACTACGGGGCGGTCAAGGCGGTCGACAACCTGTCGATCGATATCCCGTCGGGCGCGTTCGTGACCCTGCTTGGCCCGTCGGGCTGCGGCAAGAGCACGACGCTGAGCCTGATCGCCGGATTGGACCGGCTGGACTCGGGGCGGATCCTGCTCGGCAACGAGGACATCACGCTCACCCCACCCAACGAGCGGCGGATGGCCATGGTGTTTCAGAACTACGCGCTCTATCCGCACCTGAACGCGTTCGACAACATCGCGTTTGGTCTCAAGCTGCAGCACCGTCCGAAGGAAGAGGTCAAGTCCCGCGTTGGTGCGGTGGCCGAGGCCCTGGACATCACCCACCTCATGAAACGCAAGCCCGGCCAGATGTCCGGCGGCCAGCAGCAGCGCGTCGCTCTTGGTCGAGCCCTGGTCAAGGAGCCGCTGGTCTTCCTGCTCGACGAGCCGTTCAGCAACCTCGATGCGGGTCTGAGAAGCCG
>CAYRTS010000150.1:0-2845 GCA_964427285.1 uncultured Anaerolineaceae bacterium | reverse complement strand
GAAGCCATCGGCTACCAGCCGACGGGCGGCGCCGAAGTTGCCGGCGTTGAGGCTCGCGCCCTGGAGTCCCTCGGACAATCCGACGATGGCCGGATGGATGCGGGCCGCCGCCGCGATGCGCGACTCGCCAGCCCCCTGCACGATCTTGAAGTCGAGCTGCTGCATGTCCTTGCCCACGGGGGTGGCATCGGCACCGGCCGTGAGGTACAGCGTCTTGTACGCGTTGGCGAGACCGGAATGCCCGGACTCCATCATCGCGACCCACTCGGCGAACGTTTCCTTGGACACCGGGTCGTTACGCTTGACGACCATGTTCGGGGTCGCGCCGTTTTCGAAGAACTTGAGCTTGTGCGCGGTGGCCGCCTGGTCGCCCATGATCTCCCGGATGACCGGGGTCAGCCAGGACATGCCCATGTACGACGCCAGCGGGTCGGGGTGGAGGGCGACATGCGCGAACTGCTCGCGCAGCAACGGCACGGGGGTCCGCCCGGAGTAGCGCCCGCCGGGGTAGTAGATCAGGCCGACTAGCTCGGCATCGAGGTCGAACGCTTCGACGTCTTCGAGGTCGGGGTTGTTGCTGCCGATGACGAGCGCCACCCAATCGGGTCGCATCCGCACGATCCGCTTGCCACGGCGGGTAGCGTAGAAGTTGCCGGCCAGGTCGTTATCGTTGATCGTCCGGCTCAACAGGTCGCCGGTCGTCCCGTTCGGCCACGGGTGCTCCAGGATGTCCAGCGAGGCGTCGCCCCACAGTTCGCCCGGCCGCCCCTTGCGCATCCGCTGGTACTGAAAGCGGGCCTCACTGAACAGCATCTGCCGCGTCGCCATCAGGGCGAACACGACACTGTTGGCCCGGTATGCCCCGTTGGCGTAGCCGCTGAAGCCGCCGGCGATCTCCTCGCGCTCGCCGCGCATCGTCTCGGTCAGGGCCAGCGGGTACTGGACGCCGTTGATGTTGGCGTACGGCCACAGGTTGTCGACCCCGGTCATCGGGCCGGGCCAGATCGCGGAGCGGAGCCGCTGGATCAGGCCCACGCGAACTGTGGTCCCTCGACCACTTCAGGGATCATCGAAATGGCCGTCGCGTGAACCATCGCGGCCGCCGTCAATGCATCGATCACGCGTCGCTCCTGGTCTGCTAGGCGGGATTGCACTGGACGGTCGAACCGGGTATCGCCCAGCGGCAGGGTGCGGGCGATGGCATTGAGCGCGTGACGGGTCAGTCCTGGATCGCCCTGATGCTTGAGCCGCCCGAGCCGCAACCCTTCCATGAATAGGTTGTAGTCGGCGACGGCTAGCGGGTTGGTCTGCTGGCGTTGCACGACGACCGCGCCGATGTCCGTCTCGATCCAGCGCCCGAGCTGCTCCGCGCGGCTGGGGTCCATGACCACGGTATGGATCGGGTTGCGGGCGTGGATATCGAGCAATGCGCTTTCGATCAGCGCCGGGTCAAGCGAGTTGCCGTCGCGCGGCGGAGTCAAGACCGTGGCCGGGCCGAAGATGCGGTGCGTCTCGTCCTTCGGCCAGAACGGCACCATCGCCGTCGTGTCGTATTTCCATGCCACGTCGAGCCCTAGCCAGATGGGCTGGCCCTCGGGGATGTCCTCGTCAGTCTTGGCGCGGTACCACTCGGCTTCCGTGATCGCCGCATCGTCGCTACGGGTCGGCAGGTTGCACACGAACCGGCGCCAGTGGCCGAGCGTCATCGTCGGACTGGTCCGCTTGGCGGCGAGCATCGGCACGGTGATCGCGCGCAGCGGGTTGGCCCGCTTGACCAGCGCGATGTCCTCGACGTCCGACCCTTCGGGAACGGCCCACTCGTGCAACGCGACCTGCGCCGATGTGGCCCAGGTGAACGTCTCCTGACGGTGCGCGTCCGGGACCGATTGGCGGATGGCTTCGAGGGTGACTTCAAAGTCGGAGTCGGGCTCGCCACGCGTACTGATGGCGGCGATCTGCCCGCCGCGCTTCTCCAGCTTGCCGCGCCACGTCCGATACAGGCGGAGGTCCCGGTGACGGTGGAGCTCGTCGACCAGCGCCAATGTCGGGATCTGGCCGTCGCCGGTCCGGTCGTCGGCCGCGAAGATCTGGATGCGCGAGTGCGTCGCGTCGTACCGGATGCGCCGGTAGCCGGGCAGGGTCTTGTAACCGGCTAGTTCGCTGCGCTGGACGAACCCTTCAGCCTGCCCGTACAGGATCTCCGCCTGGTCACGAGACGACGCGGCGATGGGCACGTTGCCCGATAGCGTGTAGGCGATGTGGTAGAGCGCCAGCCCGGCCAGCAGCGTCGTCTTGGCGTTGCCTTCGGGGACGATCAGCCAGCACTCGGGAACGCCGCTGAACAAGTCCCGGACGAATGCCTCCTGGAAGGGCTCGACGATCCACGGCTGGCCGTTGTCGAGCAGGAGGGTGGACGCCCACGCTTCAAAGTGCGGATAGGTGAAGGGTCCGGGCACGGGTAGCCACCTGTCAGCCAGCGGTTACACTAGGCCGCGTAACCTGTAACGAGGAGCACGAAGTGGGCCGAGACCGCGCCGCGTACATGCGAACCTATCGAGCACGAAAGGCCGAGTCCGTAACCCGACCGGCGACCGGTCACGCGGCCTGTCAGGCCCGCATCGCCGAACTAGAGGCCGAGGTCCGCCATCTGAAGACCGAGCGGCCCGCCGAGCCGGTGAGCTACGCCGTCCCGTCGCAGGGTCGGTCGATGACTCAGGCCGAGCGTGATGACGTGCTGCGGCGGGTCAACGGAGCGTAGGTTTCACTCGCGAAAACGGAGCATTGGGTAGGGGCGGCAGCGACGGATTTACGTCGAAGGGGTGCGCCCCGGGTGCCCTTGGCAGTG
>CAYRTS010000149.1:0-2849 GCA_964427285.1 uncultured Anaerolineaceae bacterium | reverse complement strand
ACGCCGAAGTCCATCTCCCGGAAGAGTTGCTGGGCCGTGGTGGCGATCGCCAGGAGCCGTCGCTCGAGGGCCGCAGGTACCGGCTCGTCCGCGACCGCGACGCGAACCGGGGCATCGGTCGTCGTGGCCGCGGCAGCTCGCCGGTCATTGCGGATGGGGGGGCGGCCAACGTCCCGGAGGTGGCTGTTGACGGCCAGGCGCGCAGCCTCCGCCCAGGTCACAAGCTCGCTCCCAGGTCCGTCGCCACGCTCCGCCGTGAGGGCGCTGGCCACGTCCGAGAGGGTCTGCGTATAGGCCGCCAGCTCGAGGAGTCGCGCGACCCACTCGCCCTGCGAACCGGGTACCTGATCGCGCCAATGAGCTGGCTCCTCGAGGGCCTCGTCCAGCTGGCGCCGCGTCAGCGTCTGGGTTCGTCGCTCGTCGCCGACGGAGCCGGCGGCCTGGCGGGCCAACTGGATGGCATCGTGAATCCCGGCCAGGGCCGCCGCGATCGGGAGCGGCCGGTCGAGCATGTCTCGACAGGCACTCGACAGGGCCAGCAGGTGGCCGGCCAGGTTGCCACTGTCGACCGATGAGACGTACCCCGGCGCGAGTGGCCCCAGTGTCCGGGTGTCATACCAGTTGTACAGGTGGCCGTGAAACAGGTCGAGCCGGCCCACGGTGGTCAGGGTCGCCTCAAGTCGCTCGACCATCTCGTGCGTCCCGATCCAGCCGAAATCGCGGGCGGTCACGGTTGCCAGCAGATAGATCCCGATATTCGTTGGCGACGTGCGGTGGGCGATCACTGGCCTGGGTTGGTCCTGGAAGTTGTCCGGTGGCAGGGCGTGATCCTCCGGACCGACGAACGTCTCGAAGAAGCGCCAGGTCCGCCGGCCGATCAGACGCAGCGCCTCGACATCGTCGGCCGACAGCTGCGGCCCGGCCGCTGCGGCGGGTGGCCGACTGGCCAGCCTGGCGACGAGCGGCGAGAGCAGCCAGAGGGCGACCAGGGGCGCGGCCAGCCATAGTGCCGCGGGCTTGAGCACGAGCACCATGCTGCCGATGGCCACGGCGAGGGCGACGCCGCCGGCCATCTGGCGATAGAAGCCAGCCATGCTCTGGTCCACGTCGGCTTTTGCCTGGGCCGCCGTCGTCCATTCGAGGAGGTTGCGGCGCGTCACGTAGAGGCGGGTGATCGCCCGGACGATGGCGTCGCCCGTCAGCCACGCCTGATGCGCGAGGAACGTCCAGCCGAGTCCGATGTGGGCGACAGCCAGGACCAGATCGGCGCCCACGGCTCGCAGGTGGCTCCGCTTCGAAATGCCGTGGCGACGCGGCAACAGCCCGGCCATTACGGGCAGTAAGGCGGGAATGATCGTCGAGGCGAGGACGAACCCAGTCCATAACGGGGCAGAAACCACCGGCACGGTCCAGGCCACCCAGAGCGTGGCCAGGGCCAGTGGCATCGAGAGGGTCCGGCGCAGGTTGTCCATCATCTTCCAGCGACCGATGGCCGAGACCGAGTCCCGTCGCCTCCGACCCGTGGCATCGCGAGCGCGCCCGATGATCCAGGGCAGGAGCTGCCAATCCCCGCGCGCCCAGCGATGCTGGCGGGCCGCGGCGACCAGGTAGTGGGATGGCGACTCGTCGAACAACTCGACATCGGTGACCAGGCCGGCGCGAGCGAAGGTGCCCTCGAACAGATCGTGGCTGAGGAGGGCATTGTCCGGAACGCGATCGGCCAGGGCAGCCTCGAACGCGTCCAGGTCGTAGATCCCCTTGCCCGTGTAGCTTCCCTGGCGGAAGAGGTCCTGGTAGACGTCGGAGACGGCCGCGGCGTAAGGATCGATGCCTGCGGCGCCGGCGTAGACGCGCTGGAAGACCGTGGCCTCGTGCTCGGCCGGCAGCGTCGAGGTGATCCGCGGCTGCAGGATGCCGTAGCCATTGACCACCCGGCCGCGCTCCGGGTCGAACACGGGCTGGTTCAGCGGATGGGCGATGGTCCCGACCAATCGCGTGACGGCGCCTCTCGGCAACCTGGTATCGGAGTCGAGGGTGACCACGTAGCGCACGCCCGCCGGCGGGATCGACCTGCTGGCGCCGCTGGTCAGGATGTCCGTGGCGGCCGCCCCACGGAGCAGGGCGTTCAGCTCGTGGAGCTTGCCGCGCTTGCGCTCCCAGCCCATCCAGCGCGCCTCGGCCTCATTCCAGCGTCGTTTCCGATGGAAGAGCAGAAAGCGCGGGCCGCCGCCCGGCGCTTCGCCGTGACGGGTATTGAGCTGGTCGATGGCGGCGGCTGCTGCCGCCAGCAGCGCATCGTCGCCGGGAACGTGTTCGGTGGGTGCGTCAAGCCAGTCGGATAGCAATGCAAAGCAAAGGTCGCCGTCGGGATTGGCCAGATAGTGAACCTCCAGCCCCGCCACCTGCTCCTGCACGTCGGCTGCGTTAGCCAGGAGCGTGGGCACGACGACCAGCGTTCGCATCTCGTGCGGCACACCGCCGACCAGCTCGAGCCGCGGCAAGGCCCTGGGACCGAGCAGGGTTGTCACCCCGCGGTTGACCAGGGCAACAGCCAGGTCCGAGGCCGGCCCGAATGCCAGGATTGCCACGAGGAGGAGACCGGGGCTGGTGCCGCCGCCCGACAGCCAGACCAGCAATGGCACGGCCAGGATGAGCGCGGACATAAGCGCCAGGGTGCCGAGATACCCCGGAGTCGCGGCCCTGAGATACGCGCGTCGGAACCGGAGTGCCAGGGGAAGCCGGACACCGAGCGAGCGCTCGAACGCCGCCCGACCGTCCGAAATGAGCACATGCCCGGGATCGCGCGTCGCGGACGACGGTTCGTGATGGTCAATCGGGGCGTCCGTGGC
>CAYRTS010000148.1:0-2948 GCA_964427285.1 uncultured Anaerolineaceae bacterium | reverse complement strand
CGAGGGCCTCCAGGGTGCCTCGCTCAACGCCGGTAACTTCGGCGCCGCGCGCCGGCTGGTGGCCGATGGCTTCCTGCGCCCGGCCTGGCGCAACTTCGCGGGCTCGATGGAAACGATCGTTCCACCGCCAGCCGGTAGCCGGCTGTGGTTCGACGAGTACGGCATCGCCTTCCTCCGCGAGGACCGCAAGGACGCGGCCGAGATCCAGCAGATCAAGGCCATCACGATCCGTCAACTGATCGACGCCGGCTACGAAGCGGACTCCGTCGTCAAGGCGACCGAGGCCGAAGACATGAGCCTGCTGAAGCACTCCGGCCTGTTCAGCGTGCAGCTGCAGGAACCCGGTACGAGCCAACCGGGTGTCACTCAGCCGACCAATGGCAAGCTCCCCGTACAGGAGGCTCCCAAGTGAAGCCTGAAGACCTCGCCGCCGTCCCGCCCGCCCGCCTGCCGTTCCCGGTCACCCGAGCTATCGCCTCCGCGATCGAAACGCGGGCCGCCGACGATGCGGCAATGCCGACGATGGTCGGCCACTTCTCGACGTTCACCGACTGGTACGAGGTGGACTCGTATCTGGAGGGGCACTTCCTGGAGTCCGTGAAGCGCGGCGCGTTTCGCAAGACGATCGGCGAGTCGAAGGACCAGATGAAGGTCCTGTACGACCACGGCCAGGATCCGCAGATCGGCAACAAGATCCTCGGGCCGATCGCCAAGCTCCGCGAGGATGAGACGGGGCCGGCGTACGAAGTGCCGCTGTTCGACACGTCCTACAACCGGGACCTTCGCCCCGGCCTGGAAGCCGGCGTGTACGGGTCATCCTTCCGGTTCAGCGTCGAAAAGGACGCCTGGGACCACTCGCCCGCCCGTTCCGAGTACAACCCCGAAGGCCACCCCGAGCGGACGATCCTGGAGGCGCGGGTCTACGAGTTCGGCCCGGTCACCTTCCCGGCCAACCCCAAGGCGACGGCCGGCACCCGATCGACCACCGACGCGTTCTACCAGCGCAACCGTGACCCCGAGCAATACGAGGCCCTGCTGCGCTCCGCTCAACTTGCCCGCACTCCGACTGTCGGAGCCGCACCCCCGTCCGATGAGCCGCCGGTCGGCACTCCTGAAATGGAGCCGCCTGACTCGGACACTCCGCGGATCGTCCAGCCGCCGGATGCGGCACCAGATGATGCAAGGAGCACAACCGTGGATATGACCATCGAAGACAAGCGCGCCCGGTACGGCGACCTGAACGAGTCGATCGAGCGCCAGGCCGGGGCCTATCCCGGCGTCCTGCCCGACGAGGAGCAGGTCCGCTGGAACGCCGACGTGGACGAGCGCGACAAGCTCGGCAAGGACATCGCGGCATGGGAGGCGCGCCAGGCGGCCGTCATCACCCGCGCGGCCAAGCCCGCGAACGTCGAGATCCCCTGGGAGCGGCCCGTCGACCGCGGCCAGATCAATCGCAAGGGCGAGGCGGAGCTGTACAGCCCGGAGTCGAGGGCCATGTCCTTCGATGGTCGGGTGGCCGAGTTCCGCGATGACGCCAAGCGCATCCTCGAGAAGGCCACCTTCCCGCAGAACGTCGCCGACTCGGAACGCAGCGCGGACAAGATCGCGGACCTCCTCGATCACCACGACAGTCCCGATGGCGAGCTCGCCCGTCGCATCAAGTACACCGGCTCGCCCGTGTACCTGCGGGCATTCGAGAAGATCATCAAGGCCAAGGGCAGCACCATCGGGCTCACCCCCGAGGAGCAGCGCGGTACGGCTCTCGCCGTGGGCGTTGACGGAACCGGTGGGTTCACCGTTCCGTTCGCGTTCGACCCGACCGTCATCGCCATCGGCGCATGGTCCGGTGCGGTCAACCCGTATCGCCGGGTGTGCCGCGTCGTCAACATCGTCGGCACCGACACATGGAACGCCCTGACCGCCACCGCGGTCGTGGCGACCCGGACGACGGAGGCCGCGGCCTCCATCGAGCAGGGTCCGACCTTCGCCCAGCCGCAGTACATCGTGAAGCGCGCGCAGGGCCAGATCACGGCCAGCTTCGAGATGTTCCAGGACCGGGTGGACCTCGCGTCCGAGATGGCGGTCCTGATCCAGGAAGCCAAGGACAACGAGGAAGAGGCTTCGTGGGCGATCGGCGTTGGCACAACCACGGCGTCCCTCGGCGTCGGGCCGGTCAGCGGCACCTCGGGTGCCTACACCGCGGTCGCCGCGGCTGGAGCGGCCGTCATCGCGGCGGCCGATGCCGACGCGGTGGAAGCGGCCCTGCCGGTCCGTCACCGGTTCGGGGCGCAGTGGTTCATGAACAGGGCGAACATCCGCAAGTTCCAGACGGTCGAGACGACGGGCGGCAAGCTCTTCGGCGGCCAGCAGTACCAGTCCGTCGGCGTTCTCGAGCTCGATCGGGCCGGCAACACCGGCCTGCGGCTGCTCGGCTACCCGGTCAACGAGTCGCCGACCCTACCGACGGCCACCACCACCACCATCACGATCGGCACGCTCCTCTCGCCGTCGTCGTACGTGATCGTCGAGCGGATCGGCATGAGCGTCCAGTTCATCCCGTTCATCTTCAATAGCTCCGCGCTGGCCACCGGCCAGCAGGCGCTCTACTTCATGTATCGCAACCACGCCGCTCCACTCAACCTGGACGCCGGCCGGACCCTGCGGCACCTGTAGTCCCCAGAGTGACGGCGGGAACCTCCCTCCCCGCCGTCACTCGCCCCAAAGGAGTCACGCTCATGGCGAAGGCCGCCTTCTTCACGGTCGCCGAGTCCTTCGTCGGCGCGCTCGGCGGGGCCGAGGTCGAATACCACAAGGGCGAGGTTGTCGACGCCGACGATCCCGCCCTTGCCAAGTGGCCGCATCAGTTCGTGCCGCTGATCGTGCGGAGCCGGATGGTCGAACAGGCCACCTCCGCCCCGGGCGAGCAGCGCGACGTTCCCCATGTGGGC
>CAYRTS010000147.1:0-3020 GCA_964427285.1 uncultured Anaerolineaceae bacterium | reverse complement strand
TTCATGCAGATGTGAAGGAGTCGTGGGGGTCTACCGGGGGGTCGCGAGGGCGGGGTGCGTATACCGGCCGAGTCGATCACTGATTCCGGCGCAAGCCGAACACCCATTCCGAGCAAGGCGATCACCCGGAGCGAAGCGACGAGAGGGTTTGGGTTATTTCTTCGACTTCTCGCTTGGAGTCAAGACTGCCTTGACCTTGCGGAGGGACTCGCCAAGGAGCGTGAGCCGATGGGCCCCGTGGACGAGGCGGTCGCAGATGGCGTCGCCGACGGTCGCGTCGCCGATGACGGCATGCCAGTTGTTGGGATCGAGTTGGCTGGTAACGAGGGTTGCGGTGACGTTGTAGCGATCCTCCAGGATTTCGAGCAGGCCTTTCCGTTCGGCGGCGCCAAGCGGTTCGAGTCCGAAGTCGTCGAGGACGAGGAGCTGGACCTTGGCGAGGCGGCGGAGCACGGTGAGATACGTGCCGTCCGCCCGCGCCTGCGCGAGCTCGTCGTAGAGGCGGGACACGCGACGGTAGGCGACGGTGAAGCCATCGCGACAGGCTTTGTGGGCGAGCGCGCAGGCGACGTAGCTCTTGCCGACGCCGGTCGGGCCAGTGATGACGACGCTCTGATGCGCGGCGACCCAGCGGGACGCACTCAGCTCCTGCACGAGCGCCCTCGGAAGTCCGCGCGGATGGCGGTAGTCGATGTCCTCGACGCACGCGGTGAGTTTGAGCTTCGCGGCCTTGAGGCGCGTGGTGAGTTTGCGGTTCTCGCGCATCAGCCATTCGGCGTCGGCGAGGAGGCCGAGGAGGTCAAGCGGTGCCAGCAGGTCGCGGGGCGGCTGCGCCTGCCACTGGCGGAGGGCGGCGACCATGCCGTGGAGTTGGAGCTTCGTGAGGGTATCGAGCGTGGGTTCGAGGAGCATAGGAGATCCTTTCGCGCGGCCAGGACCGCGCTGGTTGAGGGCTCAAGAGATTGCGCCCGCCGCCGAGAGCCCGTGTCGGGTCGGCGGGCGGCGTGAGATCAGTGGTAGTACTTGGCGCCCCGGACGTTGCCGTGGAGCGGAATTGGCGGCGGCTCCGCCTCGGTTGGCAGCGGCTCGGCGTCGCGGTTGTGCCGGAGGATGGCGAGGACGCTCTTGTAGGAGCAGGCTCGGAAATGCAGCGCGCGCGCACACGCCCGTTCGAGCCGCGCGACCGGGTACTGCTTCGTGAGGCGCATGATGCCGAGACACGCGCGGTAGCCCTGCTCGGGGTGTGGCCGCTGCGCCATGATCGCGGCGCAGAGCGCGGCCGTGGCCGGGCCGACAGTGGCGCCCCAGGTGATGAGGCGCGAGGGCGTCCATTCGAGATGCGCGCGGTGGGCGGCCGGCATGTGTGCTGGCTCGGTCGTTGGCTGGTGCCTGGCGTGACTGCGAATGTGGCTCGCGACGCGGCGGCCGTCGTGGAAGAGCTCGACGGTCGTCATGGTCGCCCGCAGGTCGAGGACCTCGCCTCGGAGCCGGTACGGGACGCTGTAATAATGGTCCTGGAAGGCGACGTGGTAGTCGATGCTCACCTTCGGCCGCGCCCACACGGCAAAGACGTAGGCGTCGGTCGGCAGTGGCCGCAGCGCGGCGCGCTCGACCGCCTCGAAGAGCGCGCGGCGGGACTGGCCGAGGCGCCGCAGCAGCCGATCGTTCAGCCGCTCGCGGAGCGGCACGATCGCGTCGGAGAGATCGGCGAGCGATGTGAAGACGCGATCGCGTAGGACCGCGAGGATCCAGCGCTCGGCGAGTAAAACTCCCTGTTCGACTTTAGCCTTGTCGCGGGGCTTGTACGGGCGCGCCGGGAGGATCGCCGTGCCGTAGTGCTCGGCCAGCTCGGCGTAGGTCGGGTTCAGCTCCGGGTCGTAGTAGTCCGGTCGCGTGACGCCCGTCTTCGTATTGTCGGGGACCAGCGCGGCTGGCACGCCACCGAAGTACGCAAAGGCGTTCACGTGGCAGGCAATCCACGTCGCCAGATCCTGGCGGAGCACGGGCTCGACGTACGTGAAATTGCTCGCGCCGAGCACGAGCACGAAGAGCACGGCGGTCCTCGACTCGCCGGTGGCGGGATCGACGATCGCGTGCCCGTCGCCGCTGAAATCGACGAAGCCCTTCGCCCCGGCGCGATGCGTCTGCCGTAGCGTCAGCGGCAAGCTGCGCGCCCACGTCGCGTAGCGGGCGCAGAATTGGCTGTACTGATAGCCGTCGGGCTCCCGCTCCCGATACTCTTGCCAGACGAGCAGCTTCGTCACGTGCGGGCGCCGCAGCTCGCAGTGGATCGCGACCCAATCCGGCTCGGGTCGGGATCGGACGGGATGATCTTCCGCCGGAAACAGGAGCCGCGTGAGCGCCCCGTCATCGTCGAGCTCGGGTGGGAGCGGCCAGGTCAGCTTCGCCACGGCGATCCGGCCGAGATACCCGCTCACCGTGCTGACCGAGAGCCGACAGCTCCCGGCGATCGCCCGGGCGGAAAGTCCGGCATCGAGCCGGAGTCGAAGTACTTCGCGAAGTTTGCGCATTGGGATCCTCGTAGCCGCCATCACCACCTCCTTGAATGGGTGGTAAGCGGTCGGTAATCCCTCGCGTCGTCAACGCCCCGGCTGGGCGCCGCCGCCCGTCAGCCCGTCAGGCTGTTCGAGCGGCCCGGAATCGGTGTTCGGCTTCCGTCGGAATCGGTGTTCGGCTTGCCCCGGAATCGGTGTTCGACATGGCCCGGTGCACGCAATCCGATCGCGCAGGGTTGGGATGCCCAAGGCTCTCTGCTCCCCGTTTGCCTTCGGAATGTAGACGCGCCGTACGGCCTGTGATCGGTAGGTCTTGGTGCGCAACTCCTCGTGGAGTTGCTCGACCAACTGCTTCGCACCGTCCTCGCCGGCCACGATCTGCTTGATCGTGACGCCATCGACTCCGGCACTGCCGCCGTTGGCTCGCACCTGCAACCACGCCGCCCCCAGCACATCACGTCGATAGATCCGGTCGTACAACGCGTCAAACCGGAACTTCGGCTC
>CAYRTS010000146.1:0-3028 GCA_964427285.1 uncultured Anaerolineaceae bacterium | reverse complement strand
ATCGTCGTGCCGTCATGGACCACCCGCGAGCCGGTGAGAACCAGTTCCGCCCCATTCAGGGCGACCGTGCCGGTGACGCTTGTCTGGTCGTAGCCCGTGCCGACGGCATCGCCGTTGAGCTGGGCCAAGTACCGAGCGCCAGACGCCAGGGCGAGGTTGCCCGTGTTAAAGATGCCGGTGGCCGTGTCACCCGGCGAAAGCCCGCCGCCGGCGGCGATGGTCACCGCGGTGGCGATCGTGCCGCTGCCGGCCAAGTTGCCCGCAGCGCTCACCACGACGGCGCTATTGGCCAGCGAGCCGGTCACGTTCAGCGTTCCCGCAGTGACGAGGGTCTGGCCGGAGTAGGCGTTCGCCCCGGCAAGCGTCAGCACGCCTGTGCCCTCCTTGGTCAGGCTGCCGGTGCCGCTTATGGCGCTAGTGATCGAGTCATTAAAGCCCGCGGTCGAGATGTACGCCGGGCCATTGAGCTGGACGATTCCCGGGCCACCGACGAGCGTGTTGCTCGCCGCCGCCACGAGTCGCCCGCCGTTCATGTTCAATCTCGCGCTTGCCGCGGCGAGGGCGACCAGTTCCGTGGTCGCGTTGTAGGCCGTGTTGCCTACGGTTGCCGTGCTGATCGACGTGCCGTCACCCAGGTTGAACGCCGAGCCCAGCCCCATCAGGTACAGGGAGTTCGCCGTCAGTGCGGCCCCCGCATGGACGTCGAGGTGGTTGCCGGTGGCCGTGCTGTCCACGAGGCTGCCGGTGTGATTGATGCCGCCGATGGATAGCGGCACGCCCAGGTTGGCGATCGTCGCCGACGAGCCGGCGCCGGTGATCCGCACGTAGTTGTTGTTGGCCAGGTTGGCCGAGCCGATGGAGAAGTCCCGGCTGGCGTTGGCCCCCACGAGGCTGATCGAGGCTCCGCCACTGACCGTCAGGCTGTTGCTAGAGGATCCTACGCCGGAGCCCAGCTGGAAGACGCCGTTTGAGTCGTTGGCGATCACGATCGAAGACCCGCTGCCGCTCACCGTGGCCGTGTTGTTGCTGCCGTTGCCCGCGGCCGTGCCACTGCCGATGATCAGCCGGCGGGGACGAAGCAGACCGCCGTTGCTCACGACCAAGCTGTTGGAACTGCCCGCCGCGCCGATCACAATCGGCGAACCCGCGGCGCCGGTGCGGTCGACCGTGGAACCCGCCCCGGTGACGATCAGCGCATTGACGTTGGCGCTTGCGTTGACGCCGATCGTCCATGTGTTGGTGCCACCGGCATTGGACTGGTAGAGGTATGCGCCGTTTGAGACGACGACACTGTTACCCGACGACGAGACGCCCACGTTCAACTGCGCACCGCTGCCGATCATCCAGTAAGACGGATTCGTCTGGACGCCGGGGCTGGAGATCACGACCGAGTTGCCGCCGTAGCTTCCGCCACCCACGTCCAGCCGACCCGCGATCACCTGGCCGCTGCCCGAGATGTTCAGCGTGTTGCCGCCGGAGGTCTGGCCGACGGTCGAGGTGCCGCTAGACCTGCCGGACTGCAGGGAACTGGCTGCTTTCACCCGGCCAGTGACGTTCACCGTGCCACCCCCGTCCAGTGCCAGGTAGGCGGTGAGATTCGAGTTCGTGTCCGTGACCAGGTTATTCTGACCTGCAAGCAACAGCGTGCCAGGACCGAGTTGCCTGATCGCGTTGCCGGTGGTCGTGCCCGTGATCGCGGCGCTGATCGTGCCGGTGACGCCCGAGTCGACGCTGACGACGTAGGCCGAGTTGAGGGCGGGAAAGCCCAACGCCCCGCTGGTGCCGGTGGGTTTTATGCTGTTGTTCGTGGAGAACTGGATGTTCCCCGTGCGGCTGACGAGCGTCACGCCGTTGTCGATGGAGATGTCGCCGCCGCTCACCACGATGGAACCGACCGCCGCTGACGCGGGGCCGCTGAACCGGAGCGTTCCTCCACCGGCCGTGGTCAGGCCGGTGTACGTGTTCACGCCGGACAGGGCCAGCGTGCCGCCGCCGCTGGTGGTCAGGCCGCCCGACCCGGCCAGCGACGAACTGATCGTCGTCGTCCCATTAGCAACCTCGAAGGTCGTGCCGCCCGAAGAAGGCAGACTGATCGAGCCCGACTGAAGCGTGACGTTCCCGCCGGTCACGGTGATCTTGCTGGCCGACACCGATCCCGAAATCGTCACCGCCCCGGCCGACCCCGTGAACACGGCCTGGGCGCCGTTGACCCAAGGGATGTCCTGGCCGGTGATTGGGTCATACCAGCAGTTCCCGCTGCCGGCGGCCCAGGTGCCACTGCCACCCAGGCCCGCACCCGTGCCCGTGACATTGTTGGACGCGGCCCCGTCGGCATCCCAGTACAGTGTCAACGGTGCGACCTGCACGATGCATACGGCATCGGCGACGACAGAGCCGTTGGCTGCGTCGGAGATCCGGACAGTGAGGGTGCCGGTACTCGCATGAAAGACACCGAGGCTCTGCCAGTTCTGGCCGTCGAGCGTCGCCTCGCTCGGGGCGGCCTGCTGGCTCAGCTGGACGGTCGCAAGCGCAACGCCCCCGTCCAGCACGGTGAAGGGCGTGTTGCTGGCGTGGGCGCCCGACTCGTTCCACGTGGCGAACAACTGATACGTCTTTGCCGGATCGAGATCAGATAGATTGAAAGTGGCCGTATTCTGGCCCGTACCGGCGCCCACAGAACGCAGGTCGCCCTGATATGCCCCCGAACCACTCCAGCCCAGCCAGCCGCTTCCCGCCTCTGTGTACGCCGGGCTGAGGTTGTCGACGACCCGATGGACCGCGTACGCGGAAAGGTCCACGGCCAACAACTGCCGACGCTCCAACGCCTCGATGGCCAGTCGACCCCGGCGACCGGCCGAAGCACGCCTGCCGGGGGTTTGGTTTCTAACACGGAACGGCCACACCATCGCGTGCCCTCGCTACAGAAGTCCCCGTCGTGCCAAGGATGCCACCCCGTCGCGCCAAGACAGTACAGATTGGCTAGAGTAGCCTCCGCAGAGGGGGACGCAAGCCCCCGCAGTTCCGAGCC
>CAYRTS010000145.1:0-3146 GCA_964427285.1 uncultured Anaerolineaceae bacterium | reverse complement strand
GCCGCGTCATCGAGCTCGCGCGGAACCTCGTCAAAGAAGCCGATCAGGATCCAGATCGCCAGCGGCAGGCTGAATGCCACGTATGGCAGGATCAGCCCCGGGTACGTGTCGTCGAGATTGATCGTGCGCATCATCAGCAGCACGGGAATGGCGATGGCGACCGGTGGCATGAAGCGCAGCGACAGGATCGTCGTGGCCAATCGGTCTCGCCCACGAAAGCGCAGGCGCGAGAAGGCGTAGGCGGCGGGCGTGGCCAGGGCCAGCGAGATCACGACGGTCGTCGCCGTGATCACGATCGAGTTGATCGTGTAGCGCAGGAAGCCGCGATCAAAGATCACGTCCTCGTAGTTCTTGACGATGGTCTCGATCTTGAAGTTGAGCGACGGCGGGACCTCCAGGACCTGGATGCGGGTCTTGAACGAGATGATCGCCAGGATCACGAACGGTGCCAAGCCCGCGATGGCGATGGCAACCAGGAGCAGGTAGGCGACCACGCGTTCAACGCGTCGCGCGATCACGAGGCGTCCTCCCGCCGGACGCGGACATACCGGAACAGCAGGGTCATCCCGATCGTGGCGACGATGACCATGACGTAGGCGAGCGCCGAAGCATACCCGTAGCGGGTGAAGGTGAAACCCTGCTCCCAGGTGTAGAAGCTCATCGTCGTCGTGAAGCGGCCGGGTCCACCGTAGGTGAGACCGAACACGACGTCGAACGAGCGAAACGCATCGATCGCCCGGAAGATCGCGGCGAACACGATGGCGGGTGCCAGTAGTGGCAGGGTGATCCTGGTGAGCGTAGCGATCCGGCCTGCGCCGTCCATCTGCGAGGCTTCGAAGACGTCACGCGGCAGCGCCTGGAGCCTGGCGAACACGACGACCATGACGAACGGAGTCCATTGCCACGAGTCGACGACGGTCAGGGTCCACAACGCGAGTTCCGGGTCGCCCAGCCACAGCGGGTCCGGCAGACCCAGCGATCTCAGGGTCCAATTGATCATCCCCCAGTCCGGGTTGAGCAGCGCCCGCCACATCAAGCCAACCACGACGGGCGTGAGGAGCATCGGCAGCACGAGGATGCCCCGGACGAACCATGAGCCCCGTAGACGAAGGTCGAAGAAAAGCGCCAGCGCCGTTCCAAGAACAACCTGGATGGTGACCCCAAGCCCGGTCATGACCGCCGAGTTGACGGCTGCCGTCCAGAAGACCGGGTCCGCCGCCAGGTCGGCGAAGTTGCCCAGGCCATAGAACTCGAACGAACTCTTGACCTGGTCCCACTTGAAGAACGAGATCCCCAGGCTGTAGATCAGCGGGAAGAGCGAGAAGACAAGCAGGTAGATCAGGGCCGGGGCCACGAGCAGGCTCACGTCCCGACGGGTATGGAGGGGGCTGCGGGTGACCCGGGCGTCGACGCGCGCGGTTCCCATTCGACTCCCTGTCAGGTCTTGGGGGTGGCGGACCCGGGTCGGGGGACCCGGGTCCACTCTGGATCAGGCGAGGTGCCCGCCGGTGCGAAGAATGGCCAGTGAGGCATCCTGGGCCTTCTGGCATGCCGTCGCGGCGTCCTGAGTTCCGGTCAGGGCCAGGTTGAACTCGCGGGCCACCTCGCCGACGATCGCGAAGGTCTCCGGGATATTGGCCACCTCGAGGATCTGCGCCGACAGGGCCGCCTCGCCGGCGATCGGCAGGTACGGCAGCGCCGAAACCAGCTCAGGATCGATGAAGGTGGACGAGCGGTTCGGATCGGTCTGGTAGGTCGCGACCTGGTACTTCTCGAACTCCGCAGAAGTCAGATAGGTCATCAGATGCCAGGCGACATCCTTGTTCTTCTCGGGCAGGTTCTTCGGGATGCCCAGGCCCCAGCCGCCGCGGATGGCCCGTGGCGTCTGGCCGGCGTCGGCCGGCATGACGGCCGTCTCCGTTGTCGCGGCGACCGGGGAATCCGGGCCGTAGATGGAGCCGCCGATGGTCGACCAGAACAGCATCATCGCGACCTTGCCGGAAATGAAGGCGTCCAGCCCCTCGGTGAAACCGTAGCTCGTGACGGCCGCGGGCGCGTACGGCACGCAGTCGATCATGTGCTGGAGGGCGCGGACCGCCTCGGGTGAGGTGAGGTTGGTCTCGAGCGTCTTGTCTGCCTTTGACCCCTTGGTGAACTGGCCGCCCATGGTGATGAAGCGGGTGTACCAGTCAACCAGGAAGAGCGATACGTCGTTGGCGCCAATCATGCAGTTGCCGGCGACATCGCCGCTCGTCAGCGTCTTGGCGGCCGCAAGGTAGTCCTCCCAATTGGTGGGCACGGCCACGCCGGCCGCATCGAACAGGTCCTTGCGGTAGAACAGGATGCACGAGCCGGAGTGGACGCCCGGGATCAGATAGAGCTTGTCCCCACCGAACTCGCCGTTGGCAACGTCAAAGTAGCCGTTGTAGTCGAGGGCGCCCGCCGGAAAGTCGGCCAGGTTGTAATCGGCCGGGGTGCGCGCTGGATCGGCGACCCACGGGGTGATCTCCTGGAACAGGTCCGCGCCGACCGTCCCGGCAACCGAGAAGCCAAGGACGTGCAGGATGTCGAAGGCGGACTCCGGCGCGCGCAGATTCTGGTTGTTCGACTCGAGCAGGGCTCCAAGGGCGAGCGTCGTCAACTCGACATCGATCCCCATCTTTTCCTTGATTTCGTCCTTCTTGTCCTTGAGTCCGCTGTCGTCGCGCTCGCCGTCGACCATGGCGATGCGGACCTTCTCGCCGGCGTAGCGCATCGGATCAAAGGCCGGGGCAGGCTCGGGAGTGACGGCCGCGGTCGGGGCTGCCGTTGCCGGGGCTGCCGTTGGCGCCGCGGTCGCGGCAGGCGCCGGACTGTCCGATGCGGTGCCGCCGCCACACGCCGCGATCACGGCTGCAATGGTGCCGCCGGACAGGCCGAGCACGGTGGCCCGGCGAATGAACGAACGACGACTGATCCGCCCGGCCAGGACGTCCGCGATCGCCTGTGAAGCCGGGTCCTGCCCACCAATGGGACGCTGCTGATCCACGTTACTCCTCCTCAAGTCTGGCCTGGAAGTGGCCCCTGAACCATCCGCCGGACCCGCCCGGAAGTCGGTCCGGGCGGACCATACGCCCGCAGCACAATCGATGTCAACAATCGGTTGT
>CAYRTS010000144.1:0-3182 GCA_964427285.1 uncultured Anaerolineaceae bacterium | reverse complement strand
TGGTTCTCACCGGCTCGCGGGTGGTCCATGACGGCACGACGATCGTGATCCTCAAGAACGACGGCACCGACCCGGTGGGCGGCAGGTTCGTCGGCTTGGCGGAAGGGGACGCCGTGGCGGTCAATGGCGTCGTCTATCACATCACCTACTCGTACAACGCCGAGACGGGGCAGTTCGGCAACGGCAATGACATCGCCCTGGTCGACAACATCTCGCTCAGCGGGCTGGCCCTGAGCACCTCGTCGCACAGCATCGACGAGAACGGCAGCGTGGTCGTCGGCGGCACGTTCAACGACCCGGGGGCCAGCGGCGGCCACACGGTCACCATCGATTGGGCCGATGGTTCGCCGGTCACGACCGTGAACCTGGCGGCCGGGGTTTTTGCATTCGCGGACGTTTCCCATACGTACCTCGACAACCTGGCCTCCGATGCCCCCTACTCGCTCCATGTGGTCGTGACCGACGCCTCTCACGCGGGCCTGTCGGCGAACGCGCCTCTGACCGTGCTGAACGTCCGGCCGACGGCTGTGATCACCTCGAGCGGACCGGCCCGGGTGCATGACGCGGTGAGCGTGAGCATGACCGGCAGCGACGCATCGAGCGTCGACGCGGCCAGCCTCCGCTACGTCTTCTCGACTTCACAGGCGGTCCGCGACGGGGCGGGCTACACCACGGCGGGCACGGCCGCTTCGCAGAGCTTCTCCTTCGCGCAGCCCGGGACGTACACCATCTATGGCAGGGTGTTGGACAAGGACGGCGGATACACCGACTGCCAGACCGACGTGACGATCGACCCGCCGCTTTCGCTGTACTGGGACGCCAATGGGACCGCCGCCGGACTGGGCGGCAGCGGCATCTGGGATGCCTCGGCCGCCAACTGGACCACCAATCCCTTGGGAAACAGTTCAACCATCGCCTGGGTCGCCGGCAGCAACGCGGTATTCCAAGGGACGGCCGGTACGGTGACCGTGTCCGGCACGATGAGTTTCGAGACCCTGCGTTTCGACACGGGCGGCTACCTCGTGCAGTTGGGCACGCTGGCGCTGCAGGCGTACGGGGATCCAGCGACCATCGCGGTCACTGGGGCGGGTAACTCCGCCACTATCAGCTCGGTCCTCAGCGGCGGCAGCGGTCTCACTAAACTCGGTGACGGCGTCCTCGTGCTCGCCGCGGCCAACGGCTATGGCGGCAGCACGGTGGTCTCGGCCGGCACGCTCGCCACCAGTGGCGGTGCGGCGATCCCGGACGCAAGCCCCATTGCCGTGGCTGCCGATGCGGTCTTCCAGGTGGCTGGCAACGAGACGGTCCGTTCGCTCTCGGGCGGCGGAAGCGTGGTCCTCGCCCAGGGCGTGCTCACCGTCGGGGCCAGTGACGCAAGCAGCACCTTCTCGGGCACGATCAGCGGCAGCGGTGGCCTGGCCAAGATCGGCAGCGGAGTGTTGACGCTCTCCGGCGTTAATACGTTCACGGGCGGCACCACGGCCAGCGGCGGCACGCTGAGCGTCAACACGCTTTCCGACGTGCCGGGCCAGGTCAGTGCCCTGGGCACCTCGGGCACGATCACCGTCTCGAGCGCCACCTTCCAGTACACGGGCTCTGCTACCGCCTCGACCAGCCGCTACAACGGTGGTGGCAGCGGCGGCGGGATCGCGGGCACGACCGTGATCGATGTCTCGCAAGCCGCAGGCAGCCTGACGTTGGTGGGCGGCTACAACAACTACAACCAGAACCTCTCGAAGATCGGCCCTGGCACGCTCGTGCTCTCCGGCGTGAATGTTTACGGCTGGGGTTCCGTAGGCGTCCACGGCGGCACGCTTGTGCTGGCCGCCAAGGAGACCAACTCCGCCCTCTACACCACGGTCAGCGACATCAGTGCCGTCGATGTCGGAGCCACGCTTCGCTTCGCCCCGTACACTGATGGCGTCTACTACTACCAGATGAACCAGAACGGCGATTTTAACTTCACCATGACGGGCGGGACGCTGGATCTCAACGGCGATTCGCTCGGCGGTCAGAAGATCTCGGCGCCCAGCGGCACGGGCGTCATCACCAACAGTGCGACGGTGCCGGCGCTGCTCAACGTCGGCGTGTTCGCCAACCGCACATTCAGTGGCACCATCCAGGACGGCGCCGGCACGGTCGCGGTGGTCGCTAGCGCCGCCCCCGCCGATCCGCGGGCACCCGTGGGCAAGGCATGGAAGCTCACCGGGCACAACACCTACAGCGGCGGGACGACGATTGCCGGAGGCGCAGCCCTGAAACTCGGTGCCACCGACGCTCTGCCGATCAACGGGGCCTTCCGTCTGGGCGACGAGACCCTGGGATCGGGCATTCTCGACCTGAATGGTTTTAATATCGCCCTGACCGGCCTCTACACCGCCGGTGAGGGCGCCACGCACAGCACCTACTGGGACGAGGTGACCAACTCGAGCGTCACGCCCGCCACGCTCACGATCACCAACACGGCCGACTACGTCTACGGCGGCCATTTCGCGGGCAACCTGTCGATCGACAAGTTCGGTCCCGGCAAGTTCACCGCCAGTGGCGGCAACCTCAACTCGGGCGACGTCTCCGTCTACGATGGCACTCTGGAGGTTCTCGGCTACTTCCTCAACTGCCCGCAAGTCGTGCCCGGCTTTGGCAATCCGCACCTGCTGGGCAAGGTCGATCCGCAGTACTTTGTAGTGAAGTCCGACGCCGTACACGGCGAGGCGGCGCTCACGCTTGCGAACTATCAATTCTACGATCTCGATAACCAGCCGGCCACCGATCTGCAAGGCACGTCCACCGTCGTGCTCGCGACCGATTGGCGGGCGGCCGTCTACAAGGCAGTGAAAGGACAGGTTCTTATTAAGCCGACGGGCAAGACGCTGATCTTCCCAACCGATGGCTTGGAACCCAACGATCCGCACAACCCAGACAATGTCAAAGGCAGCGATCCCAACAAGATCGTCGGCGGCTTCAGGGTCGATACGGTAAGAGACTTGAAGATAGCCATTGACGGGTTGGACCCTGTGACCCAGCAGCCGAACCCAGCCACGGGCAAGTTCGATCTCTACGACAAGAACCCCGACGGCACGTTCAAGTACAAGGACGACGGCATCACGTCCGACGACACGAAGCTGATCGTCATGGAGGACATGACCGGCAATATTAGGTGGAACGACGTGGACTACGACGAC
>CAYRTS010000143.1:0-3202 GCA_964427285.1 uncultured Anaerolineaceae bacterium | reverse complement strand
TGGATCCGCCGAGCGGAGCTGGACGCAAACGTGGTCGGCGCCGGCGTCGAGGTGGGCTTGGACCCGCGCGGCGACGTTGTCCACGGATCCCTGGGCGACCACAGCATCAATCAGCCGATCGCTGCCGTCGCCCGCCAAGTCCGCGTCGGACCAGCCGAGACGTCGCAGGTTGTTGGCGTAGTTCGGCTGGCCCAGGTGCCGCCGGGCAAAGCCCCGTGCGACCTCGCGCGCACGGGCTGCGTCGCGGTCGATAACCGCCGTCTGCTCCACCGCGAGAAACGCGCCCGGTCCGAGCCGTTCCCGCGCCATGACCGTGTGCTCGACCGGCACGAAATACGGATGCGCCCCATCGGTCCGTTCCGCGGCCAGCTCCAGCATGCGCGGGCCGAGGGCAGCGAGGAGGACCGGCGCCGGTTCGGCCGGGCTCGGGGCGGCATAGGCTGCCGCGGCCATGGCGTCAAGGTACGCGGACATCGTCTCGATCGGTTTCCCGTACGTGCCGCCGCGTGTCGCGACCGACGGCCCGTGGCTCACCCCGATCCCCAGCACGAACCTCCCAGGGTAGGCATCGGCCAGCGCCCGAGCCCCGTTGGCCATCGCCATGGGGTCGCGGGCGTAGATGTTGGCGATGCCCGTCGCGACGACGAGCCGCGAACTTGCGGCGAGGAGGATCGCAGCGTGGGCCATCACGTCCTTGCTGCCCAGGCTTTCCGGGATCCAGAGGGAGTGGACACCCAGCGACTCGTACCGGGCGACGGCGGCCCTGGCGTCAGCTGCCGCCAGCGTCTGGAGGGCGAAGCTCCACACGCCCACCCGGCCCAGGCTGGCTGTCAACGTAGCCCGTCGCTCAAGGGTCACGAGGGCGAGGGTACTCGAACCTGGCCCTCGCCGAAGCCGAATCGAGTGCCCGGATCCAACTGGTTCGCGTGCACGCACGGCTCGTCAATGGGCGTCTTCGCCTGTCCGGATCAAAGGCGGGTCGCTGGCGCGGTAACACGTCCGGGCGAGCGGCGTCGTAACCGGTGATGTCATCGACCTCTGCTCGATGAGATGCCCAGGAGGCCCCAGGTGATCCGCGAACTCGAACGCTTCATTCGCCTGTTGCGCCTTGCCGAGATGCGGCGAGACCTGCTGGCGATCACCGTGGTCCAGTCCCGTGTCGGCCGCCTCACGTACGCGGCGCTCGAGGGGATGGCAGCCCGCGGCTGACGCTATCGCTCCAGGATCCGACTCGGAGCCCAGTTCCACCCAGAGCCAAATTCTGCCCTTGACATCGGCCGGCCCGGGTCGAGACTGATGCGACGGCTCGGACAGGCGCGCTAGCCCCCGGCGAGGCCGTCCGCAGAAGGTGGCCGCGTGGCGGATCAGCGGCCGGGGAAATCGGACCCTGTAACACCAAGCGGCGTTGAGCGTCCTGATCCCGTGCTTGAACCCGCGACGGCCTCCGATGTCGTCTTTGGCGAGGCGCGCCCGCGCGTCGCCGACCATGCAGCGGCGGTGGTCGACATCGTCTCGGCCGCCTACGACACGCTCGAGCGAGCGCTCTACGGCTTCGCGCTCGGGATCACGCACAGCGGAACGGTCGCGGAGGACCTGGTCCAGGAGACCTTCCTTCGCCTGGTCAAGGAAGTCCAGGCCGGGCGAACGCCGGACAATGTCCGAGCCTGGCTGTATCGGGTCTGCGCCAACCTCGCGACCAGCCGGGGTCGACGGGCCACGGTCGCCACGCGGTATCTGCCATTCCTGGCCTCTCGCGAGGTCGGCGAGACGCCCGAGGCGCGGCACCTACGCCTCGAGCTCGGAACCGAGCTCAACGCCGCCATGGCCGCACTGTCCCACGACGAGCGCACCGGTTTGTTACTTTCGGCCGGCGGCTATCACGGTCCGGAGATCGCCGAGATGATCGGGCGTACCCACGCCGCCACACGAACGATGCTGTCTCGCGCACGGTTGAAGGTCCAGACGCGGCTGTCCGGAGAGGTCGACCGCCGTGCATGACCATGACGAGATTCTGGCTCTGGCGGCAGCTTCGATCGACTTCGAGCTCGAACCGGCGGAGCGGTCGCAACTTGAATCGGCACTGGAGACCTGTTCCCTTTGCCGCCGGCAGGCAGCGGCGATGCGTGCCACCGCCACGGTCCTGCGGCGGCCATCGGACATCGGAACCCCTGGTCGCGTTCGTGATGTGGTCATCGGAGCGGCCATTGGCGGTGGTCGCCGCACACCAGCTTTTCGTTCATTGCTTGCGGCCAGCCTCTCGCTCCTCGTCGTTCTGGGCGGGACAGTCGCCGTTGTTGGCAACCGCGGCTTGAACATCTTGCCGCCCGCATCGCCAAGTGCCTCCCCCCCAAGCCAGACGGCAACGGCCCTCGCGAGCCCTACGGCGTCCCCGGCAGCCTCACAGGCATCGCCATCGCCCACCGCCCAGCCATCGATCGTCTCGCCCGCGCCCACCCAGACCGCGCTGGCGAGCAGCCCTTCGCCCGATGACCTTGGGCCGCTCGGGACTGGCGAAATCGCGGCCATGGTGAGCAGCGGTCGGCTCGTCATCCGCACCAAGCCGGGGACCGGCGCCGACTCCGCGATCTTCAAGACCGGGCTCTATCCCGGCCAGCGGGTGCTCACCCTCGAGGGGCCCGTCGAAGCGTCCGGTTATCCCTGGTTCCGCGTCCGCCTCGGTGTCATCGAGGGTTGGGCGGCGGCTGCGAGTCGCGATGGCGAGCCCTGGCTGGCGCCGGTCCGCAATGGGCTCATCGCGTTCGTTCGGGACAGCATTGACGGCTCAGGCGAGGCCATCGTCACGGTCGGCCCCGACGGTGTGGCCGGCGAGGCGGTACTCCTCGACGATCCGAACCTGGTCCACTACGAACAGCTGGCCTGGTCGCCCAACGGCCGCAAGCTCGCATTCGTGGGCACGCCCCTGAATTCGGTCAACGGTTCAACGGAGATCTACACGATTGATGCCGACGGGACGAATCTCGTCCAGATCACCGTCAACGAGGTCGATGACGATAGCCCGGCCTGGTCCCCAGATAGCACGCGGCTTGCGCTTCGTGTCGATGTTCTAGACGCGAGCGCCGCGGTAGCCTCGAATGTGGTCGTGACGCCGGTCGTTGGTCCCGGGATCACGGTGCTCGGTCCAGGCTCCAACCCGGTCTGGTCGCCGGACGGGCTACAGGTCGCCATGACGGTTTCGGGCGCC
>CAYRTS010000142.1:0-3232 GCA_964427285.1 uncultured Anaerolineaceae bacterium | reverse complement strand
CGCGCGTTCGCCAGGTGGTGCTTCACGGTCGAGTGCGACAGGCCGAGGCGGTGGGCGGCCGCCTGCTCCGATCCGGCGACGAGGACCGCAGCGACCCCCCCCCGACCTCATCGTTCTGCCATGTTCACGTCGACCAGTCCATCCGTTCGACGGATCCATGCTCCTGCACCACGCAAATCGGCCCCAGCCCTGACGTCGCCGTCCTGCTGGCCGAGATCGAGGCGGACCCGACCAGCATCTTCTGAGGATCGTAGTTCACGCGAGCAGATCTGTTGGCATAACTCGATACGTGGCGTAGAGTTGTGCACATGAGTTCGCTTCGCGACTGGGCCCTCGCGCTGCCATCGCAGGGACGGTTCACGTTCACGACGGCCGAGGCCCGCGCCGCGGGCGGTGGCGCATCGGACGCCGCCGTGGCCGCGGCCCTGGACCGGGCCGAGGCCGATCGCCTCATCGCGTCACCCGTTCGCGGGTTCCACGTGGTGCTCCCGCTCGAGGACCGGGGGACCGGGACACCGTCCTGGCGGCTCTTCCTCGATCCGCTGATGACGCACCTCGGCCTGCCGTACTACGTGGGGCTCCTCACGGCGGCCGCCATCCACGGGGCCTCAGGCCAGGCGGCGCAGGTCGTCCAGGTGGTGACGCCGCGCCCGCGGCGACCCGTCCGGTCCGGACGGCTTGTGATTGAGTTCGTGGTGCGCGCGACCGCGGCCCGGGCGCCGGTCGAGCGGCGCACGACCCCATCGGGCAGGATGCGCGTGGCGACCCCGGAGCTCGTCGCGCTCGACCTCGTCCGCTATCCGGCCAAAGCTGCCGGGTGGGGCAACGTGGCCACGGTGCTCGGCGACCTGGCGTCGTCGCTCCACCGGATCGGCATGCGGGACGCGCTAGCTGTCGTGCCCGCGACGCCCGAGCTCCAGCGCCTCGGGCACCTGCTCGAGCGCGCCGGCGCGGCGTCGGTGCTCGCCGCCCTCGAGGCTGAGCTTGCGGCGCGGCGGGTCAGCTGGGTGCCGCTCGTCCCCGGTGATGCGCGGCCCGACGCCGAGCCCATGCGCGACCGGCGCTGGCACATCCTGGTCAACTCCGAGCCAGAGGCGGACTGACCGGTGCTCCCCCAGGTCGACATCGTCCGCTGGCGCGCGGTCGCGCCCTGGGCCGACGACGACGATGTCGAGCAGGATCTCGTCATCACGCTCGCCATGTTCGACATCTTCCGCGACGAGAGCCTCAAGCAGGCCCTTGCGTTCCGGGGCGGCACCGCACTCCACAAGCTCCACTTGCCGCCCGCGGCCCGGTACTCGGAGGACATCGACCTCGTCCAGCGGGAGCCCGGGCCGATCGGTCCCGTCCTGTCGCGACTGCGCCGGGTGCTCGCGTGGATCGGCCCCGCCCGCTCGGACACCGGCGAGCACCCGAGGGTCACGTTCCGCTTCGAGACCGAGACTGGCGTCACCCGGAAGGTCAAGGTCGAGATCAACAGCCACGAGCACTTCGGGCATGTCGTGCCGCGCCTCTACGCCGTCCCGGACCTGCCGGTCGGCAACAGCGCCGTCATCCCGACCTACGATCTCGACGAGCTCCTGGCCACCAAGCTCCGAGCCCTCTACCAGCGCCGGAAGGGCCGCGACCTGTTCGATCTCTGGTGGGCACACGAGCAGGCGGACCCGGATCCGGCCCGGATCGTCGCGCTCCTTGGCGAGTACCAGGCCGCGGCCGGCCGCTCGATGATCCGGGCGAGCGAGCTGCGGACGAACCTGGCGGCGAAACGCGTGCCGTCATTCCTTGAGGAGGTGCGGCCGCTGCTCCGTCCCGGCATCACCTACGATTCGTCAGCCGCGCTCGACTGGGTGGAGGCGACGTTCATCGCGCTACTCCGCTGACCCCGACCGCCCGGTTCATGCAGATCGGCAGCCGCCACGTGACCGGGACACTAAGGTCGGTCGTGGAGGTTGGTCTCCTATCGCCCCGACCAATTCCCAAGCACAGCATGGGTCCGCATCGTCGAACCACGATCGTAGGGCCACCTGGGCATCGCCCCCGACCGCTGGCTCCAGCCGTCCCTCGTCGATGCGTGGATCGACCGACTGCGCCGGCATGGGCGATGAGCGTCGTGACTCGTCCTCGTCGTCCTTCTGGTCCTCGACGTCGCCCTCCCCGACTACGACATCAGCCCCGGGATCCTCCTGCCCCTCCTCGGCGCGATCCTCGCGCTCCTGGGGCTCGAGGCCTCGGCCTTCTGGAAGGACGTGAGATGAGCACGGTCACGGCGCTCCTGACGAACAAGGCCTACGGCTACCCGACGCGCGGAGCCACTCGTCGACGCCTGGAGAGCCGACGATCCTCGTCTGCCTCCACCAGACCGCCAACGCCAAGGCGACCGCGATCGGGGAGCGCACCTACGCCAACCGGGCAGGCTCCGCGATCGAGCGCCTTCAGCCCCAGAAGATCGCGATTGGGTCCGCCTCGATCTCCACGAGGAGGGCGCCGACGTCCCGACTCGGCTCAATCCGCAGATACCGGTGAAATCGCAAGTTCCCGTCACGCCAGTAGAGCGTCCATTCGCTTCGGGACGCGATGAAGCGCAGCCGCGCGATCGCGAAGCGGGTCCAGTCCGGTCCCATGTCGGGCGACCACGGCGGTCGACACTCGAGGATGGTGACGGATCGACCCTCGACATCGATCTCCAGGCGCACGAGGTGAGCGATGCGCGCCGGAATCCGCCCGGCGCAGTACCGCTGGATCCTTGCCAGGTCGAGTTCGGGGACAAGCTTCGTCTCTTCGGTCACGATCGAAGCGTACCCGGACGGCACGCCTACGGCGCCAGCGCGCCGATTGGGATCACCGCGACGCCATCGGGTCGCCGGTAGCCGTAGCCCCAGCCGGTGATGACTGCGAGGACAGCCGGTTTGCCGTGCTTCTCCGGGTCGACTCGAGCGGCGACGCGCAACAGCGCCTCGGCCGCCCTGTCGACGGCGCCCTGGCCGAGCTTCACCTCGAACGCTGCCCAGGCACCATCGCGGCGCTCGACAATGGCATCTGCTTCGAGATCGGTGCTGTCTCGGTAGTGGAACACGGATGCGTCCAGTGCCTGGGCGTAGATCCGAAGGTCTCGAACGACCAGGGACTCGAACAGGAATCCAAACGTCTCAACGTCGCGAAGGAGCCGATCGGGTCTCGTCCCGAGGGCCGCAACCCCGAGCGATGGATCCACGAAATGCCGCGTCGGCGCGCC
>CAYRTS010000141.1:0-3237 GCA_964427285.1 uncultured Anaerolineaceae bacterium | reverse complement strand
GGGGCCCCAGGAGCCCGACGACGTCTGGCGGCCCTGATCCGCTTGCCGGGAGATCGGGGAGCGGCCGCTGGATCAATGCCTCCAGATCGTGCCGGATGCTTGAGCGTGGGCGCTGGTACGGGCTCCACGAGGCGGATCCGCATGTCGCCAGCCGCCCGGCGTCCGCAACGCCGGCAGCACGAAGGCGGCGGACGACCTCCACCTCGGCGCAGCTCAAGCCTGTCAAAACACGCATCAAGCACCCCGCCATGACGCCAGGGCCCGCGCAATACCCCCACCCTGTATTGACAGCACCCCTGTCGAAGAGCCGAGACTCTGACACCTGAAGTGGGCTGAGACCCCGTCATCGTCGCTGCCAGCGACGCCAGGGATGGATCGGTGGTGGTTCGTCGTCATGGGGCTCGCCCTGAGCTGCCGGACGGTCGGTGACCGGACCCGAGGGGTCCGGATCTGGGAGGTCGGTCAGGATGCGGGACCCGGACCGCGCACGGAGCTTCGACGCGTCAGCCGGAGCCGCGGTCGTCGCCACCGGCTCGCCTCGCCACAGGACGAGCAGGCTGCCGTCCAGCCGTTCGTGGACCTCGACCCTCGTCCGCGCCAGGCTCCGCCGTCCGCCGGCCGGTCCCAACTGCAGGGCCCGGCCGCCGAAACGGATCGTGTTGTCGGCCGCCACGACCCGCCCGTACTTGAAGCAGCAGATCCGGTCGAGATCGAGGTCGGCAGGAAGTGGCCGATAGGCGACGTCTGGGCTGGCCGCCGGGACGCCGAAGCGGGCATTCAGGCGGGCGAGGAAGCTTGGCAGATAGGCGTTCGCTTCCTCGATCGTCGTGATCCCCTCGAGGCGCAGCTCGGCCACGAGCCGGCCCTGGATCGTCGCCCACATCCGTTCGATCCGGCCCTTGGCCTGCGCCGAGAGGGCGTGGATCTGGCGGATCCCGAGCTCCTCGAGCGCCCGCCCGACCTGGGTCGGCAGCCGGCTCCCGGTCAGCTCCTCCTCGAGCGTCAGACGCTCCGACGCCCGCTTCGTGAAGATCCCGTGGCGGTCGATGTAGAGGGCGAGCGGGATGCCTGGTCCCGCGCTGATCGAGCGCAGCATGGCGAGGTAGCCGGCTCCGTCCTCATGCTCCCGGAACAGGGCGGCCGGGACGGTGCCGGTCGCATCGTCGACGGCGCCGATGAGCGTCGCAAACGGCAGCTCCGGCCCGAACCAGCGGTGACGGCTGCCGTCGGCCTGGAGGAGGACTCCCTCGCGGGCCATCCGCTCCCGGCGACTGCGGTGGGCCGGCGCTCGTCTCGGACGCGGGCTCTGGAGGCCGACCCGGAGGAGAATCCGGCGGATCGTCGAGCGCTCGAGCGTGATCCCCTCGCGCTCGGCAAGTAGGTCGGCCAGGTGGCTGTGGTTGAGTCCGACATAGCGGGTCCGGGCGAGCTCGATCACGCGCTCGGCGAGGGCTGGCTCGAGGGCGTGCCACGGTCGCCGGCCGCGGTTGCCGTGGACCAGGCTCGCCAGGCCCTCTTGACGGTAGCGGGCCTTGAGGCGCTGCAGGTGGCGGATCGAGACGTCGAGGGCGAGCGCCGCCTCGATCGTCGTCAGGTGGCCTGCCAGCAGCTCGGTCAACACGTAGAGCCGGCGCTGCTCGACCGGGCCCAGAGTGACGGGAGGGGTATCCATCCGGACAGGGTCCGAGGGACACCAAGGTGACCAAGTCTCAGCTCAGGTCAGGGGTGACAGAATCTCAGCCCATCGACATTGGCCATTTATCGGCTTGACGTGCGCTCAGCCGGAGCCCTACTCTGCGGCGTCATGCCTTGCGAAGACTGTGTGCTTCGGGGCGCGACGGCGAAGGCAGTTTGCCTCCGCCGGGTCGATTGAGCCGTCCAGCCCCGATTGGCCGGTCTCGATGCTTGAGGAGGATCCATGGCTCAACTCTCTCGTCGCCGGCATGGGCTGAGTCGGGCCGCCGCGGCGCTTGTCGCGACCGGTCTGCTCTTTGCCGCGTGCACGTCGTCGTCCACGCCTGCCCCCACGGCCGCGCCGACCACTGCGGCCGGCTCGGCGGCGGCGGCAACCAAGGCCCCCGCCCCCACCGTCGCGAAGGCCAAGTTCGCCGGCGCCGGTCCGGTCCTGACCCTCGACGTGACGAAGTCGGGCGACCTCGTCTCGGTCGACATGATCATCCTCACCCAGGGCAACCTCGTCCGGCATGATGCTGCGGGCACGCCCAAGCTGGAGTTGGCCGAGTCCATCACGAACTCGCCCGATGGCCTGACGATCACGGTCAAGCTCAAGCCCAACCAGAAGTACTCCGATGGATCGCCGGTCACCTCGGCCGACGTGAAGCTGGCATACGACCGCCAGGCCGCACCCGGTGGAGCCAACTTCCCGTTCATCTCCAGCATCACCTCCGCGACCGTCGTCGATACCCTGACGACGACCCTCAAGATGAAGTACCCGGATCCGGACATCCTCAACGGCCTGTCGGCCCGGGCCATGGCCCTTAACCCAGCCGACAAGGTGCTGGCCGACAAGGACTACTTCCTCAAGCCGGTGAGTGCCGGTCCCTACATGGTCACCGAGTACACCCCCAACAAGTCATTCACCATGATTGAGAACCCGAACTACATCGGCGGGCCCATGGTGGTCAAGCAGATCGAGGTGGTCAACGTCCCTGACCTGACCTCCAAGGTGCTGCAGCTCGCCACTGGTGCGCTCGACTTCGTCTGGGACCTGCCGGTCGCGGCCAAGGACAGCCTGCCCAAGGAAGTCCGCCAGTTCACGATCAAGGTCGGTGGCGCCAACACGCTCTTTCTGAACATGGACCCGACCGGCAAGGCCGGCACCAAGTTCTCGGATCCGCGCGTCCGCCAGGCGATGTCCCTCGCGATCAATCGCCAGAACATTGCGGATGTGGCCTTTGCCGGCCTCGTCAAGCCGCTCACCTCGTTCTGGTACGACTGCCCGGACATCTGCCCCCTGGGCAAGCTGCCCAACGGCGGCAAGCAGGACATCGAGGCGGCCAAGAAGCTGATGGAGGCGGCCAACGTCAAGGAGATCAAGGCCGAGATGCTGGTCAGCAGCACCCGCGGCGGCTGGAAGGAAGGCGCAACCCTCGTCGCCGCCGACCTGGCGAAGATCGGCGTGATCCTCACCGTGACTCCGGTCGATGAGGCCACCTGGAACGCCGCCACCGCGGCCAAGAACTTCGAGGCCATCTTCAACGGCGGCGCGTCCAACCC
>CAYRTS010000140.1:2063-3635 GCA_964427285.1 uncultured Anaerolineaceae bacterium | reverse complement strand
CAATCGCGAGCAGTCCGAGGACTTCGCGCTCGCGCTCGGTGAGGTTCCACGGATCGGCCTGGCGCTCGTCGGCTCGTCGTGACCATCGACGTGGCTGGCCGGACGCTCACGAAATGGACCATAACGCCAGCGTCAGACATTGAGGCGCTATTCCTCTCGCCCCGACCAGATCCTCCCTTATCAGCGATTCGTGCTTGGATTCCGCCGCGGGGGCATTCTCGCGACGTGGGCATCTCGCACCGACGTACCTAAGCGTCCCGTCAAGCGCGGTAGAGTGGTAGTGGAGCGTGTGTAGGAGTGGTACTAGCCTACGTGTGAGAGTGGTAGTCTACGGGCCATGGACTACCGTTCCAGGCTCGTCGACGACCTGATCGACACGTTGCTGGCCGAGCTGCCGGCGATCTTCGTGACGGGGCCGCGAGCGACTGGCAAGACCACGACCGCTGCTCGACGGGCGGCCACCATCGTGCGCCTCGATCGTGAGGCCGAGGCGGTGGCGTTCAGGGCCGATCCCGACGCCGCCGTGCGCGGTCTTCGCGAACCGATCCTGCTCGACGAGTGGCAGGCCGTGCCGGGGGTGCTTGGCGCCGTGAAGCGGGCCGTGGATGCCGATCCCCGGCCCGGACGCTTCCTCGTCACGGGGTCCGTCCGGGGCGACCTCGACGGCGACCTGTGGCCAGGGACCGGGCGGCTCACGCGGGTCCCGATGTACGGCATGACCGTCCGCGAACAGACAGGCGCGGGTCTCGGGTCACCGTTCCTTGACCGCGTGGCCGCGGGGGCCGACCTCGTCCCGGCGGCGGACACCCTTGACCTGCGCGGCTACGTGGAGCTCATCCTGCGCGGCGGCTTCCCCGAGCCAGCCCTGCGCCTGGGCGAGCGGGCGCGGCGCGCCTGGCTCGCCAGCTACGTCGAGCACCTCCTCACCCGTGATGCGGAACAGGTCGATGGCGGCCGGGACCCGGTACGCTTGCGCCGCTTCCTCGAGGCGTACGCGCTCAACACGGCCGGGATCGTGGACGAGCGGACGCTGTTCGACACGGCCGGGATCAACCGCCGGACGGCACAGGCGTACGAGCACCTCCTCACGAACCTGCGGGTGGTCGAGGCGCTGCCGGCCTGGACGTCCAACCGGCTCAAGCGACTCGTGCTCATGCCCAAGCGTCACCTTGTCGAGCCGGCCCTCGCCAGCGCGCTCCTGGGACTCGACGCCGACCTCGTCCTCCGCAGTGGCGACCTCCTCGGGCGCCTGCTCGACAGCTTCGTCGTCGCCCAGCTCCGCACAGAGCTCGCCGTCACGGCGGTGCGACCAAGGCTCTATCACGCGCGCCAGCAGCAGGGCCGGCTCGAGGTTGACCTGCTCGCCGAGATTGCCGGTGGGGGCCTGATCGCGATCGAGGTCAAGGCCGACGCCGCTCCCTCCCCTGATTCCGCCCGCCATCTCGCAACCTTGCGGGATGGCTACCCGGAGACGTTCGTAGCCGGGATCGTGCTCCATACCGGCCCCCGGACCTACCGCCTCGGGGATCGTCTTATCGCGGCGCCGATCTCCGCGCTCTGGAGCTGAAGGAG
>CAYRTS010000140.1:0-1963 GCA_964427285.1 uncultured Anaerolineaceae bacterium | reverse complement strand
GCCTCGGGGATCGTCTTATCGCGGCGCCGATCTCCGCGCTCTGGAGCTGAAGGAGGCGCCGATGACCCGCACAGTCCATGGCTCGGCACGAGCTGGCGTGTCTTGCTGGCATGACGGTACAGCGCTATGCTGCACCCATGCCTGGAACCAAGCGCAAGGTCACCCTCTACGTGGACGAGGACGTCCTGCGGGCAGCCCGTGTCCGCGCGGCCCGGACCGACAAGCGCGACTCGGAGGTCGTAGAAGCGGCGTTACGCGCCTACCTCGGCTTCGAGGTGGTCGCGAGCGTGTGGGCTCGCAGCGACCTGGGCGAGGTCGAGGCCATGCGGCTCGCGGTGGAGGAGACGCACGCGGTGCGTGCGCAACGGCGTGCCGCGCGCGGTTCTTGACACCAACGTCCTCGTCTCGGCGCTGATCAGCCCGGGCGGCGGGAGCGCCCGGCTGCTGCTCGAGCTGCGCTCCGGTGCGTTCGAACTCATCGTGTCGCCGCTGCTGCTTGCCGAGCTGCGCGAGGTCCTGGGGCGCGACAAGTTCCGTCGCTACGTGTCGGAAGTGGAAGCCGACGCCTACGTCGAGCTCATCCGGACCGAAGCCGTCGTCCGCGCCGATCCGGCGCCATCACGGGTAGCGCTCAGCGCCGATCCCGATGACGAGTACCTCGTCGACCTCGCCCGTGACGCTCAGGCGGACGCGCTCGTCACGGGCGATGCCCACCTGCTCGACCTGCGGGCGATCATTCCCGCCATGACAGCGGCCGAGTTCCTCGAGACGCTCGCTGATCGCTGACCGGACGCGGAACCTCGTCGTTCTGATGACTGCTCCTTCGTTGGCAGCTTCAAGTTCTTGACCGCCTTAGCCCAGGGGCTGGACCCGGTCGCCCCCAGGCTCGCCGGCCGTGTCCTCACTGAAGAGCCACAACCTTGCGAACCAGGTCAAGGTCATGGGCGACGGCGCCGAGGCCCTGGACTACCTTCGGCCCGAAGACGCCGAATACCGGCCGCCCGATGGCTATCCCCGACTCGTGATCCTCGACCTGAAGCTGCCCCGCGTGAGCGGGCTCGAGGTCCTCCGACGGCTCAAGGCGTCGCCCAGGACGAAGCGGATCCCAATCGTCGTCATGACATCGTCGCAGGAGGAAAGCGACCGGATCAAGAGCTACGACCTTGGGGCGGATGGCTACGTCGTCAAGCCCGTGGACTTCGAGGACTTCATGAAGGCGGTCGACCACCTGGGTCTGTTCTGGCTGCGGCGGGCTCGCGAAGACGTCGTGCTCTTCTGCGAGAGCGAGTGAAGGCCCTCAGCCGTCGGCCGGTGGAATGTTGGCGTTGAAGCGCAGCCGGTTGGCTGGATCGAGTCGACGCTTGAGCTGCCGCAGCCGGTCCCAGGTCGCTGACGGGAATGCTGCAGCCACCCGCGCAGCCGTCTGATCGAACTCGGGATAATTGAGATAACCACCGCCTCGAAGCGAGAGAGGCCCCACTGAGTCGGCCATGCGGCGCGCCCAGGCGATCTCCCGCTCGTCGGCCTTCGCGTCATTCCAAATGGCGAGCGCCGTTACGTTGGCAACGGCGGCACGTCCGCCAAATGCCGCGGTGGCCTCTGGAATCCGGTGGGCCACGCCGTGAATGAGCTCCACGAGGCAGAACGATGATTCGCCTGCATCGGCCGCCGCCGCGATCAGCGCATCCGCCAGGGTCTCGTCCAGCTTGCCGACGAGATGGCCCTTCCAGTACTGACGAAGACCGAACGGGATCGGCGCATATTGAGCCTGCTGCTGAAGCCAACTCATCGCCTTGACGTCCGACTCGAATAGAGCTTGGTGGTCGGTAAGAGCGCGAACGGCGGCCGCCCCGGCGTCTGGGTCACCGCGCCAGGCGAAGTTGACCGAGATCCCCGGCGAGCCGTCCTCTGTGGCCACCTCCGCGGACGCCGATGGGGAGGTCGACTTCCACGGCCCACCTGA
>CAYRTS010000139.1:0-3647 GCA_964427285.1 uncultured Anaerolineaceae bacterium | reverse complement strand
TCCGGGCTGCTCGTCCGGGCTGCTCGTCCGGGCTGCTCGTCCGGGCTGCTCGTCCAGCGAAACTCCAGGTTGAGTGTTTCCCATGAATCCGCTGCTACGGACAACCAGCCTGCAGGCTGGGGACGCGACCACGCTGGATCATCGTGATCTCTCAACTGCCAGTTGAGCGGGTCGGTTGTGCTCGACCAGATGCCTTGTCGCCTGGCCAGGCGGCCGGGCGATCGCCGCGAATCAGGAACGCGGCGCTGGCCCGAAGCGCGCGGCGCGGGCCCGAAGGCCCGCGCCGCGCCGCGTCGCGCCGCCGATCGCCCTGACCGCAGGTCAGGACTCGCTCGTTGGCGCCGCGGAAGAGGGAGCGGCGCCTGGATTTCCACCCTGATCGGGGGAGCCGAAGCCGTGGAAGCCGAAGCCGCGCCCGGGTCCGCGCCCGGGTCCGCGGCCATCGCGGAGGCCACGGGGACCGCCGGATCGACTGTGCACCGCGTCCGCGTCGAGGGAGCCGTCGGCTCGAAGCGTACCCACGGCCATGACAAACGTGCCGACCGTGACATCGGACAGCGCCTTGCCCTTGGTGCCATCAACCGAATAGGTTGTGTCGCCGTCCACGTGGATCGTGCCGGTCGTGCCACCCATCCCAGTCACGGTGATGGTGTTGCCGCTGATGGCCGTGACCTGGCCGCCGATGGCCGGCAGGACGATCCCGATCGCGGTGATCGTATAGGTCCCGTCGGCCGCCTTCTCCTGGCGGAAGCGGATCTGGTCACCCACGGAAAGATCGCCAACGGCGATCGTCGCGCCGCCCCTGGAGATCGTGGTCGAGCCGCCAACCGTGATCGTGCGGGTCCAGCCATCGTCGGTCTTGAGCGACAGGTTGGACCCGTTGATGGCGCTGATCGTGACACCGTGGAACCCGCCGCGACCGAAGGCTCCGGGGCCGACCCCGGCTGGGTCGAACCCGCCTGGCCCGAATTCGAGCGCAACGACCTCGAGGTCGGATGCGGGCGCACCCAGCGCACCGGGCTGCGGCGCCGCGCCTGCCGCGAGTGGGGCCGCGACGTTCGTGGTCACAGGTGCCGGCGACGCGCCCATCGCGGCAACGGCGCCGACCACGATGAGCAGCGCCGACCCGGCGACGACGCCGATCCGGGCGGGGATGGAGCGGGCGTCGGTGCGTGCCCGGGATACCTCGACGTGCTCGTTGACCTGGATCTGATCGGGTTCGGCCATGGCATGACTCCGTTGCTGTGCCGCGCTGACTGCGGTCGTCCGGCCACCGATTGGGGACCTTGAGCTGCAAGCTTCGCGCTCGATTCTTGGAGGCTTCTGAGAACTCAGTTGCCGTACCCTGTCGAGATGGCAGGTGACTGGCCGATCTTTGGCCGCGAGGGTGACGGCGTGGCATGGCGACCCGGGTCGGACCTCCTGCACGAGTCGCACCTCGCCCGGTTCCTGCGGGCGACGGGCGAAGCCTCACTCGACGCACTCCAGGCCCGGGCGGCCGCGGATCCGGGCTGGTTCTGGGGGGCCGCCGCGGACGACCTGGGGATCGCGTGGGCACGCCCACCGCGCGAGGTCCTGGATTCGAGCCGTGGTCCAGCGTGGGCCCGTTGGTGGGCCGGCGGCCAGCTCAACTACGCCCAGGCAGCGCTCGATCCGCGGGTCGCCCGCGATCCGGATGGCCCGGCCATCGCCTGGGAAGGCGAGGACGGCGAGGTTCGCCGGCTGACCAATACGGACCTCGCGGCCGCGGTCGAAACGGCAACGCGCCGCCTCCACGCGCTTGGGGTAGGGCCGGGCGACCGGGTCGGAATTCTGCTGCCGATGCTGGTCGAAACGGTCGTGGCCGTGCTCGCGCTCGGCCGGCTTCGCGCCATCTACACGCCCATCTTCTCCGGCTACGCGGCGCCGGCCATCGCGGCGCGACTCACCGATTGCGAGGCGTCGACCCTGATCACCGCGGACGGCTTCCTGCGCCGGGGTACCTGGGTCCCCCTGAAAGCCGTCGCGGATGAGGCGGTCGCGGCAGCGCCATCGGTTCGACGTGTGCTGGTTGTCCGGCGCGCCGGCGACGCGATCGATCCACCGTGGACGCCCGGCCGGGACGCGTGGTGGCACGAGCCAGCCACAGGCGAGAATGAAGCGTCCTTCGCCGACGACGTGACCGCGACCGACCCCGAAACGCCGTTCATGATCATCTACACGTCAGGAACGACCGGCCGACCAAAGGGCGCCGTTCATGTCCATGGCGGCTTCCCGATCAAGGCGGCCCAGGACCTGGCGCACCAGTTCGATCTCGGGGCGGGCGACACCCTGTTCTGGTTCACCGATCTCGGCTGGATGATGGGTCCGTGGGCTATCGCCGGCGCCCTCATGCGCGGCGCGCGCCTCGTGCTGTACGAGGGCGCACCGGACTTCCCCGGGCCGGACCGGATCTGGTCGCTCGTGGCGCGTCACCGGATCACCCACCTGGGTTTGTCACCGACCGTGATTCGGGCACTGATGGCCCATGGCGAGGATCCGGTTCGAGAGCACGACCGCTCCTCGCTGCGCGTCCTGGGTTCCACCGGCGAGCCATGGAACCCCCATCCGTGGTGGTGGTATTTCCGGGTGGTCGGTGAGGGCCGCTGCCCGATCATCAACTACTCGGGGGGCACGGAGGTGTCTGGCGGCATCGTCAGCGGCAACGTCCTCGGTCCGATCAAGCCGGCCTCATTCTCCGGACCATGCATCGGGACCGCCGCGGATGTGGTCGGCGATGGCGGGCGGCCGGTGCGTGGAGCCGTCGGGGAGCTGGTCATCCGGGCGCCGATGCCGGGCATGACCCGCGGCTTCTGGCGTGATGACGAGGGCCGCTACGAGGCGACCTACTGGTCGCGCTGGCCCGGGACGTGGCAGCACGGGGACTGGGCAAGTATCGACGCGGACGGGTTCTGGTTCATCCAGGGCCGCAGCGACGACACGCTCAAGATCGCCGGCAAGAGAGTGGGGCCAGCGGAAGTTGAGAGCGCGGCCGTTTCCCACCGCGCTGTCCTGGAGGCGGCAGCGATCGGCATCCCGCACGAGATCAAGGGCGAGGTGGTGGTCGTTCTGGTCGTGTTACGGCCGACGGAGATTGCAGACCCGGCTCTGATGGCGGAGATCGGCGCGACGGTGACGTCCCAGCTGGGCAAGCCGCTCAAGCCCGAGCGCGTGGTCGCGGTCTCGTCCCTCCCCAAGACCCGCTCCGGCAAGGTCATGCGCCGCGCGATCCGGGCGGCCTGGCTGGGACTGGATCCGGGCGACCTGTCAGGGCTGGACGACCCCCGGACCCTCGATGGGATCCGGGCGATCGCGACCACCCGCTAGCGAGCGTCTTCCTCGGAAGCTATGCAGCGTTGTCGACGGGACACCGGCCGACCTCGCAACGTCCGTCGCACCGGGCGCAACGGTCCACGTGATCCCCGCCGTCTCGGGCGGCTGAGCCCGTCAGCCCCGGGGGCCGAGGACACCAGCAAAGGCGTCGAACGCCTCGGTGCGTTCTGCCACCGCATCCCGACCCCCGAGCGCACGACCACCGTGCATGTCCCCGGCAACGGTTCGCCAGCCGCGGTCCGCCAGCCCTTCAATCGTGACGATGGCCGCTGCGATCATCGCCTGGGTATGCGCCA
>CAYRTS010000138.1:0-3734 GCA_964427285.1 uncultured Anaerolineaceae bacterium | reverse complement strand
CCGACGGCTCCTCCGACGACGGTCACCGAGATAGCCGAGCGCGCCTTCCAGACATACGGCAGTGCGCCGCTGTTCTCACATCGCCCTTCGCGAGCCCGGACTCGGACGCTGACCTACGCCGGGGTCGGGGAGCTTGTCCATCGGATGGCGGCCAACCTCGCGGCCACCCTGCCGGCCGGGTCCCGCCTCGGGGTGCAGGGCTCGCCATCACCGGAACTGGCGAGCCTCTACCTCGCCGCGGCGCAGGCGCGAGTGACCCTGATCCCCTTCGATCTGCGGATGAGCGCCGAGGCGATCGGGCGGATCATCGAGGTGTCGGGCCCGGAGGCCGTGCTGCTCGCCCCCGGGGCGACGATCGACGAGCGCTCGGTCCCGGCCCTCGGGCTGCTGCGCAACATCGTCCTCAGGGACCTCGACGCTGAGCCAACGACCCTCGGCCGGGCCGCCCTCGCGGAGCGTGGCGACCCACAGCCCTCGGATCTCGTGGAGGTCGTCTTCACCTCCGGCACAACCGGTGCGCCGAAGGGGGTGCTCGTGACGAACGGGAACCTCGTCGCATCGGTCGCGCGAATGCGTCTCGTCGTCCCGGACGCCCCGCACCAGATGATCTCCATCCTGCCGCTGTCCCACGTCATGGAGCAGGTCGGGGGCCTCTTCTACATGCTCACCGTGGGCGGGCATGTGGAGTATCTCGGTTCGCTGCGCCCTGATGTCTTCGCCGCGGCGATGGCCGAGGGCAAGGTGAGCGTCCTCATCTGCGTGCCGCAGCTCATCCAGATGCTCGCCGAGCGGATCCGGCGCGAGGCTGCCAAGACGCCCGGTGGTGCGTGGAAGCTCGAGCGGGCCCTGCAACTCGCAGACCTCCTGCCGCGCCGCCTGCGCCGCCGGTTGTTCGCCCGGATCCACCGCTCGTTCGGCGGTGAGTTGGTCTACGTGGTCAGCGCTGCGGCCTACCTGGCGCCTGACCTCCAGCGCTTCTATGAGCGACTCGGCTTCGTCGTCGTCCAGGGCTACGGGACGACCGAGTGTGGGCTCGCCACGACGACATTCCCGGGCCGCGCACCGGCCGGCACGGTCGGCTACGCCGTCGTCCCCACACAACTGCGGATCGCCGCCGACGGAGAGATCCAGGTCGCGGGCCCGGCCGTGAGCGCCGGGTACGATCGTAACCCCGCGGCCACGGCCGAAGCCTTTACCACCGATGGCTTCTATCGGACCGGCGACGCTGGGCGGCTCGCGGCTGACGGCTGCCTGACCCTGATCGGGCGCACACGGACGATGTTCGTCCTGCCCAACGGGATGAAGGTCTTTCCCGAGGACCTCGAGGCGACGCTCGCGGTCGAGGGCTTCGCAGATCCCGTGACCTTTGAAGCTGCGCCCGGACGGATCGAGGTCATGGTCATCGCCGGCCGCGCCTTGCGCTCTGGTGATCACGACCCGGCCGCGGAGAAGGATGCCCTTACGGATGCCCTCAAACGCGTGAACAAGCGTCTCGGCGAACACCAGCGGATCAGCGCCGTCCGCTTCTACCCGGACCCCGACTTTCCGCGCACCCATACCCTCAAGATCCAGCGGGCCAAGGCCGTGGAGCGGCTCCTCGCCGGATGACCCGCCCCGATGCGCCAGAGGCCGCGCTCGACCTCAACCCGCACCCGAGTCGCCGGATCCGCGTGCTCCACGCGGTCTGCCGTGCGTTCGTCGGCGCCTACTTGCGGCCGCGTTATGAGGGCCGCGATCGTCTCCCGGCTGGCGGCGCGATCCTCACCTTCAATCACCTGTCCTGGACCGACCCCTTTGTCGTCTTTGCCTCCCTGCCGGCGCAGCCCCGGGTCTATCTGTTCGGCCCCAAGGAGGCCGACATGTCGGTCGGCCTGCGCAACCGGCTCATCGCTGCCACCCGGGTCGCCCTGCCATTCCGGCCCGACCGGCGCGACCTCGTCGGCATCGTGCGCCGGGTCGAGGCGGTCCTGGCTGCCGGCGGGCGGCTCGCGATCGCCGCGGAGGGTCGGATCCATGTGGGGGAGCGGCGGGTCGAGCCGCTCTCGGGCGGGATCGCCCTGTTCGCCCGGCGGAGCGGTGCACCAGTCGTGCCGATGGCGATCAACGGCACCTCCTACGTCGCCTTCCGTCGGCCGGTCCGGGTCCGCTTCGGCGACCCACTCACCATAGCCCCCGGCGAGACCGACGCCGACTTTGTCGCCCGCGTTCGGGCGGCCCTGCTTGGGCTCGTCGCCGACTGGCCCGAGACCGGCGCCCCCCGCTGGCCGCTCGGCCGCTGGCTCTCTGATCTCTTCAACGATTGGTCCGACTCGCCGGTCCGCCCCGCGGCACCCGACGACGACGGGCTGCCCGTCGTCATTCCCCCGATCACCCCCGTCCTTCCCGGGCTGCAGCTCGCGACGACCGTCGCCCCATCACGGAAAGGATCGCCCGATGGGCCATGAATCGACATCACCCGTCACAACCATTGGTCCGCCGAAGACCCGCCTCTCGAACGGTTCACTGATCCGGATCAGCCTCTACTGGCTCGGGTTGTCGTCGGTCTTCATCGGGCTGAACCAAATTCTGACCGGGCGGATGGAGGACCCGGCGTCCACGCTCGGAGTGGCCCGCGATTCGGTTGCCACGACGCTCTTCCAGCTCACCGTCGCCGGCGCCCTGATCGCCGCTCTTGTCCAACCGACGATCGGCACGATCAGCGACTACACCGTGTCGCGATGGGGCCGGCGCAAGCCCTACATCGTGGTCGGCTCCGTGCTCGATCTCGTCTTCCTTGCCGGGATCGCCCTTTCGAACGAACTGGTCTCGATCGCGGCCTTCATCGTCCTGCTCCAAATCAGCGCCAACATGGCCCAGGGCCCGTTTCAGGGCTACATCCCTGACCTCATTCCGGACGAGCAGACGGGGATTGCCTCCTCACTCGTCGGACTCTTCTCGGTGCTCGGCAACGTGGTCGGCTTCGGAATCGCCGCCGCCGCCGTGGCCACCGGAAACTTCACCCTCGGCCTGCTCGGTCTGGGCGCCGTGGAGTTCATCACCATGTTCGGCGTCGTCCTGCGAGTCCCGAGCGGACCGCCGGCGAAACCGCGCGGCGGCCGCTCCTACCTCGCGATCGCCCGTGAGGCGTGGAGTGCCGACATTCTCCGCGAGCGCAACTTCATCCTGATCGTTGTCTCGCGTCTGCTGATCCTGATGGGCGGCACGATGCTCATCAACTTCTCGACCCTCTACCTGACCCGCACCTTTGGTCTGCGCCTTGATGAGACGTTCGGCCCGAACATGGCCATCCTCGTCGCGGTGATCGCCGGTAACCTCGTGGCCGTCATCCCAGCCGGACGGATCGGCGACCGAGTCGGTCGCAAGCCGGTCGTCTGGGCTGCCTGCGCGATGGCCGCGTTCGGCATGGCCCTGTGCGCCATCGCACCGCGAGATTCCTTCGCGGTCGCGGTCCTCGGCGCTGGCCTGTTCGGCACCGGCCTCGGTTCTTTCCTTTCGGTTGACTGGGCCCTGCTGACCTCGGTTGTCCCAAGTGCCTCGGGTGGCCGCTACATGGGCATCTCGAACGTGGCCACCGCGACCGCCGGGATCTTCGCCATCGCCACCGGTGGCCCGCTCCTCGACGCCATGGACAGGGCCACCCCCGGCAATGGCCCACGCGCCGCGTTCATCCTCGCCGTCGTCTACCTCTTGTGCGGCATGATCCCGCTCCTCTGGGTCCGGGAACCGGATCGGGC
>CAYRTS010000137.1:0-3756 GCA_964427285.1 uncultured Anaerolineaceae bacterium | reverse complement strand
CTCCAGGTCGAGGTCGCGCTGGCATGGTCGCAAGCCGAGCTGGGCGTTATCCCCGCAAGCGCTGCCGAGGCGATCGATGCGGCGGCCCGGGATCTGACGATCGATGCCGACCGCCTTCGTGCCGGCGCCCGATTGGTGGGCTACCCTATCCTGCCGCTGCTCGAACAGTTCCGGGAGTCGGGCGGGCCTGGCGTCGCTGACTTCGCCCACTGGGGGGCGACGACGCAGGACATCATGGACAGCGGGCTCGCCCTCCAGATGGACCGAGGGCTGGCGCGGATCGAGAGCCTCCTCGTAGGGCTCGGCGATCGGCTGGTGGCCCTGGCGCGTGACGAGCGATCGACGCTGATAGCGGGCCGTACCCACGCGCAGCCCGCCGTGCCGACCAGCTTCGGAGCCAAGATCGCGGTCTGGGTCGCGGAGTGCGCCCGCCATCTCAGACGGGTGCGGATGGCCCGCTCGACGGCCTGCGTCGTCTCACTCTTCGGGGCCGGCGGCACGGGCGCCGCCTTCGGTCCTCATGCCCGCGAGACGCGCCACGCCGTCGCGGCGCGGCTCGGTCTCACCGCGGTGGACGTCCCGTGGCACGTCGCGCGGGACGGCCTCGTCGAGGTGGGTTCGGTCCTGACGAGCCTCGCCGCCACCTGCGGCAAGATCGGTCGCGAGGTGATCGAGCTGTCGCGACCGGAGATCGGCGAGCTGGCAGAGGCGTCTGGCCACCACCGAGGGGCATCGTCGACGATGCCCCAAAAGGCAAATCCGATCTCCAGCGAGTTGCTCGTGGCATTCCAGATCCTGTCGGCGACGCAACTCCCAGGCCTGCTCGCAGCGACCCAGACCGTTCATGAACGGGCCGCCGGAGAGTGGCAGGTCGAATGGGACGTGCTACCGCTGCTCTTCGGGTATGCGGCTGGATCGCTCGCGACGGGCAGCCGACTCATGGACGGCCTTCGCGTCGACCGTACCAGGATGGCCGCGAATATGCGGTCAGGCGGCGGCACGATCATGGCCGAGGCCGCGATGATGGCCCTGGCCCCGCTGGTCGGTCGTGGCCGCGCCCACGACCTCGTGTACGCAGCGTGCCGGCGGCTCGGCCCGGACCAGCCGACGCTGGAGGCGGCGCTGGACGCAGAGCTCGATCCGGACCTCATCGCGCGGCTGCCCGCACTCACGGAGGTGCTCGATCCCGAGCGGTACCTCGGCGAGGCACAAGCGATCGTCGATGCCGCCGTGGGCACCTGGGACTCAGTCCGCAGCGGACCCCGCTGACGGCCCTGACGCAGCGTGTCGCGGCTGGGTCATCCCCAGCTGCTCGATCCGCACCATGAGCCGGGTCGTCCTCGACTCGGTGGCGTCGAGACGCAGGGCTTCGCCCCGCTCGATGGCGCGGGCCAGATCGTCCGGCGAGGTCCAGGGTTCGATGCCCAGGCCGTAGATGCCGGTCAGCGGCGCTCGGTCCGCGCCGCCGAGCGGCCGCCAGTTCACCAGGCATCCGAACACGTCGACATCCCATTCGAGCCGGATCGCGAGGTTGGTGGCGGGGTCGGAGACGACCACCCAGCCCTCCGGCAGGTTGGTCACGAAGACGTCGTCGTGGCTGTGAACTTCGGGTCCCGGTACGACCCGCAGGTCGACGCGGTCACCGTCGCGGCCCAGTGCCAGCGGCCAGGGCTCACGTTGGCCCGGGGCCATCCGCGTGGTCTCGGGCTCATACGGCTCGTCCGGCGTGACGATGTGGCCACCGGGCAGGTCCATCCGACAGCCCGACTTCAGGAACGTGCCGCCCAGCACGATGTGATGGCCCCACGCGATATGGACCGGACGGTCGCGCTCGTTCGTGACGACCTCCACGAGCTCCAGCTCGGGGGCGCCGGGCGCCACGCGCATCCGCCGCTCGAGTCGGACCCCCAGGCCAGCGGAGCGGGTCGAGAACGTTACGGCCTCAGGATCGCCCGTTGGCGCCGCGTGGACCTGCCAGGGTCGCAATGTCGCCTCGCCGTGGAACGGCAGGCTCACCCCATCCACCAGACAGGCTTCGTTGACGTTCGGGAACAGCTCCTGCCAGCCCCCGGCGTAACCGTCAAGGAAGTCGACACGCCGATCGGACCCCCATGGCGGGAGCCCGCCGGGCGTCTCGAGCAGGAACGTCGTCCCGCTCGGTCGATGCCGCAGCTGGTGGATCTCCGCGCCGCGATCCGGCAGGACGACGACCTCGATCTCCTCGTTGGCGAGGTGCAGCGTGCGATGGCCCGCGAGCGTCCCGCTCCTGATCATCGGCCGGGCGTCAGCCCTTGATTCCGCCGGCGGCGAGGCCGCGGATGAAGAAGCGCTGGCCCAGGAGATACAGGATGAGCATCGGCAGGCTGGCGAGGAGCATCCCCGTCATCGCGACCGGCACGTCGTTGTTGTAGCGGGAGCCAAAGATGGTCACGCCGACCATCAACGTGCGCAGTTCGTCCTTCGGCAGCAGGATCAACGCCACCAGCAGGTCGTTCCAGACCCACAACGAGTTCACCACGACGAGCGTCGCGAGAGCTGGCGCGGTCAGCGGCAGGATGATCCGGATCAGGACGGTGTGCGTGGCCGCGCCGTCGATGCTGGCGGCCTCGATCAGCGCGCGCGGGATCGTCCGGAAGAAGTTCGTCAGCAGGTACACGGAAAAGGGCGTCAGCAGGCCGGCGTAGACGAGGATCACTCCGGGGTACGTACTGGTCAGCCCCACCTGCGTCAGGAACAGGAAGAGGGGCAGGATGAGCACCACCGGCGGCACGATCATCAGTGCCGTCACCATCGCCAGCAGGACGGTCTGACCGCGGAACCGCATCCGCGAGAAGGCCAGCGCTGCCGGTACGGCCACCACGAGCGACAGCAGAACGGATCCCCCGGTCAGGACCGTGCTGTTCACCAGCCACAGCCAGAACCGGCCGCCGCGCATCGCAGTCTCGATGTTGCCCAGGTAGATGGACGAGGGCAGACCGATCTTGTCGATCGCGTAGTCGGACTGGGTCTTGAGGGCCGTGAACACGACGAACAGGCTCGGAAGAAGGACGACAAGGACCGCCCCGATCAGGACGATCTCCTTGATCAGCGTCCCGCGGGTCGGTCGGCGGGTGCGGGATCGGTGGCGGACCTCCGGCGTGGCGAGCTCGGTGCTCATTCGACCTCGTCCACCCGCGTCCGCGCCCGCAACCGGAAGAGCGGCACGATGAGGAGCAGAGTGACGAGGAAGAGGAGGACGGCGACGGCGGCGGCGACCCCCGGCAGGCTGCTCCGAAACGCGTAGTTGAAGATGTACAGCTCCATCACCTGGGTCGCCGTACCTGGTCCACCGCGCGTCAGGACGTAGACGTACGCAAAGACCGCGGTGAGCATCGTGATGACGCTGATGACGGCGTAGAACTCGATGACCGACTTCAGCTGCGGGATGGTGATGTACCAGAGCCGGCTCCACCACCCGGCCCCGTCGATCTTCGCAGCGTCCTCGAGCTCGTCGTTCAGCCCGGACATCCGCGCTGCGAACAGGATCACGCCGAAGCCGATCTCGCGCCACATGATGACGGCCATCAACGACCCGAGTGTCATGCTCGGATCGCCGATCCAGTCCAGGGCGAACCCGTCCAGACCGATGCTTCGAAGTGTCGCGTTGAGCGCGCCGTTGAGCTGGAGGATATTGCTGAACACGGTACCGACGATCGGGATCGCAAGGATGTACGGCAGGAACAGGATGGTCCGGTAGACCCGCCAGCCAGGGACGCG
>CAYRTS010000136.1:0-4130 GCA_964427285.1 uncultured Anaerolineaceae bacterium | reverse complement strand
CGGCGGCGCGGCCGACCCGGCCGACGCTCATCCCGTCCCAAAACCGGTCGAGTGCGCCTAGAGGGCATGAGCGTGGGCGAGCCGTTTCCGGACGTGCTCCCGAGCGGCGGCCCTGGTCTCAGCTCGATGGGAAGTCGTCGGCCGGGTTTCTGATCCGATCGCGGACCCAGGCTCCCGAGGGTTTCAGGCTGTCGCCGGCCCAGGGCCCGTCCGGGCAGGTCCCGGGCTGGAAGGCCGCCCCGGAGCGCTCATCGTCGGAAAAGTTCCAGCTCGTCCAGCTGATCCTTCTGGCGGCCAGCAGATCGAGGTAGGCCTGTGCGCTTTCGAAGTCGTTCGCGCCGTCGCCGGTCCATTCCTGCGCGCCCCATTCGGTGACGAAGACGGGCAGGGCGTCGGCCGCGGCGACGAGCGCGTCGCGGTACTCCTCCCGATGGGACGCGGCGTAAAAGTGGAAGGTGTACATGATGTTCTCCCCGACGACAGGCGCGGCGATGACCTCGGCCGGACCTCCGCCCTCGGAAACCCCGAACGAAGACCACGCCGGCGTCCCGACAATGACGATCCCGTCCGGCGCGCCCTCGCGGAGGACGGGCAACAGTTCTTCGGCGTACGCCTTGATCGTCGCCCAACTGACTCCGCTCGGCTCGTTGGTAATCTCATACAGCAGGTTGGGCAGCCGTCCGTACCGGTTCGTCATGTGGCCGAAATAGGCTTTTGCGCGCTCCATGTTGAAGGTCGGGTCGCCCGGGTCGAGCATGTGCCAGTCGAGTAGGACATACACGCCCCGCCCGACAAGTGCGTCGACGATCCTCTCGGCCTGTGCCGTGAAGGCATCCGGGTCGGTCTCGTAGCCGTCTTCCTGGACGTACATCGAGACGCGCACGATGTCAGCGCCCCAATCCCCGGTGAGAGCGTCCAGCGAGCGGTTGCTGATGCATACATCCCAGCCGTACCACTGCAGGCCGTGCGTACTCATGCCTCGCAGCTGGATCGGCTGGTCGAATTGGTTGCAGAGCTGCATCCCGCAGACGCGTAGCTGACCGTTGATCTCGACCGGGGTACCAACGGCCGGACCGACAGTCACTGTCGCGGTGGGGGCCAAGCTCGCGGTGGCCGCCGCCGTGGACGGAGCGGTGGGCGCCGCGGTGGACGAAGCCGTTACCACCGGCTCGCGGCTCGCGCTAGTCGGTTGACCGGGGCCTGCGCCAGCGCCGGCTCCGCACCCGGCTGCGAGCAGGGCGGCGATCACCAGTGAGCCGAGTCCAGGAGACTGAGGCCGCGCACACCTCACGTCGCTTCGGCGACCTCTGGCAGGCGATCGGCGAGGCGCGTCGCAACCGCACTCTGCCACGCAACCCGCACGCGCCATCGCAGGTTGTGGGTAGTTCATCGTCCGGGTGAAGGCGGCGCGCGGCCGTGCTTAGGCCGATTCGGCTGCCCGCTTCATGTCCTCGGCTTCGAGGTTCATGTAGCGGTCGGTTAGCTTCTTGTAGAACACGGCGATGATTGGGATGAGGAAGCCGCGCAGGTCGAGTGTCAGCGTGAGACGTGCCCGGCCCTCCCCCAGCGCTTCGACGCGGTGACCGGCGACGCTGGTGGTGCCGCCCGTCCTCTGCGTCCACTCGAAGTAGGACGGCGCATCCCAGACCGTGATGTCGCAGGTGCCCTCGGGTAGCTTCGGCTGCTTGAGCCGCACGCACCTGCCATTTGTGATCGGCGCCGGCGTCAGGAGCTCGACGATGTCGACGGTCTCGATGCGCTGCGGCCAGGCCTCGAGGGCGCTGAGCACGTCCCAGACGCGCTGCTGAGGAGCCTCTATTTCTATCGAATTCTCAAAGCGCATGTCGGGCGGTCTGCTCAGACGGGGCAAGGGACGGTGGACATGGGCTCAGTTTAGCCGGGCCGTGCCCCCTGGAGTGGTGGACTTTGAGCGATCCGTCGTGATGCTCAGCGACAGGTGTCAGTAGTGTCGGTCAGGACGCCAGCAGCAGGTTGTCCGCTCGATCCACCTCCTTCGTCGCGCCATCATCGTCTGCCCGGTCAAGCAGGGCCATCGAGCCCTCCGCGAGATAGCGCCGCTCGGCCACCGCCCACTCGTCGTGGATCTCGAGCAGGACCGCCCCGGCGAGGCGCATGACGGCCGCCTCGTTCGGGAAGATGCCCACAACGTCGGTCCGGCGCTTGATCTCCTTGTTCACCCGCTCCAATGGATTGGTGCTCCAGATCTTCTTCCAGTGGCTGACCGGGAAGGCGCTGAATGCGGTCACCTCCGCCTTGGCCGCGATAAGCATCGCCGCCACGACCGGGAAGCGCGGCTCGAGCTTCTGGGCGATCTCGTCAAGCTGGTCGCGCACGGCGACCGCGTCGGGCTGCGCCCAGATCGTGCGGATGGCGGCGAGCACCATCTCGGCGCTGCCCTTGGGGATGCGGGCCAGGACGTTGCGCAGGAAGTGCACCCGGCAGCGTTGCCAGGCGGACCCCAGGAGGACCGCCTCGATGGCACCCTTGAGGCCCTCGTGGGCGTCGCTGATCACGAGGCGCACGCCGCTGAGGCCTCTGACTCGCAGACTGCGCAGGAAGGCCGTCCAGAAGGCGCCGTCCTCGCTGTCGCCGACGGCCAGCCCGAGGACCTCCCGGTCGCCGCTCGCGGTCACCCCGGTCGCGATGACGATCGCCTTGGACACGACCGAGGCACCGTCGTGGGCCTTGACATACGTCGCGTCGAGGAACACGTACGGGAAGCGGGCGTGCGCCAGGGAGCGGTCGGCAAAGGTGGCCACCACTGCGTCGAGCTCGGCGCAGATCCGGCTGACCTCACTCTTGCTGATCCCGGCGTCGATCCCCAGGGCGCGCACGAGATCGTCGACCTTGCGGGTGGACACGCCGTGGACGTACGCCTCCATGACGACCGCCCAGAGGGCCCGGTCGATTCGGCGGCGCGGCTCGAGGAGGGCTGGGAAGAACGAGCCCTCCCGGAATTTCGGGATGCGCAGCTCGACGTCGCCAGCCTTCGTACTGAGCAGGCGGCCTCGGGAGCCGTTGCGATGGGTCATGCGCTCGTCGGTCCGCTCGTATCGGCCGGCGCCGATCGCCTGGGCGGCTTCAAGCTCGATCAGCTCCTGGAGGACGAATGTCATGGCCTCGCGCATGACATCGACCGATCCACCGGCGCGGATGGCGTCGAGCAGCTCGGACAGGGCAGACTGTGACAGGGTCATCGGTGTCTCCTTACTTACGTGATCCCGGCTAGGAACACGCTGAGAATCACACCGGTGGCCCCTCCCCGCCTGGCGTCAGCGCAGGTCAGGAGCCTCGCTCAAATCCCACCACTCGGGGGGACACTCCTTCGGCGCGGCAGCCGTGGCGTATCCCCATGGGTACGTGACCTTTCACTACACCGATTGCACGGGCCCCGCCGGGACGCCTTCGACATTCGACGCGCAGGGATCGAACCACGGATTGCATCTGGTTGACGGCTCCGGCATGTGGCTCCTGGCGGAGATCGTGTTCGATTCCGGGCAGGTCGCCTTCACGACGCCTGGGTTCGAACATAACGAGCTCGCCGTGACGTGCCGGATCTTCAGTCCGTTCGCGCTGGAGTGGGCGACGGTCAAGGGCCTCCTCGCGCCCAGGCCGTGAGCTGACGCACGTTCCGTAAGATCTGGGGTGCGGCTACACCCTCGGCGACGGGACCGGAGCGGGGGCCGGGGTGATTGTGTCAGCCCAGGCGACTCCTTCGCTCAGCCACTTAGAAGCGCCGAGGACTGTCCTGCTGACCGCGGGGCGCGGTCCGGGGCTGACCAAACAGCCTGGGACGCTGGAGCCAGCGACTACCCGCGTCGCGCGCACCAGCAGTTCCTCCCATTCGAAACGACGGGACCGAAGCCAGCCGCCCCGCCTAATACGACGTACTGGACGCGCAACCCGGGACTTCGCACGGTGACTCCCCGGTCGCAACCCAAATCAGGCCGATCGGCGCAGCTGCCCCACCATTGTAGGATCGTCGGACCTGCGCGGGATTTCGCGGGACGATCTCGCTGGTGCAGAGCAGAACCGCGCCTGGCAGGCGCGCGGAACGCGGCCGAGCGTCGATCTCAGCCGGGGACGATCGCCCGGGCTGCCTGTCCTGC
>CAYRTS010000135.1:0-4136 GCA_964427285.1 uncultured Anaerolineaceae bacterium | reverse complement strand
CGGAAGCCTCCGCGATCATTGAGCTCGCAGCCGTCCATCGCATCGCGATCGTCGCGACGGGGGCCAATCCCGGCTTTGTGCTGGACCTGTGGCCCCTCACCCTGTCCGGCCTGGCCTGGGACGTGGAGCGGCTGCGGGCGCGGCGCGTCGTCGACGTGAGCGTCTTTGGGTCGCGGGTGCGAGCGTCGCTCGGCATCGACCTGACCCCGGCGGCCTTCGAAGCGGGCATCGCGGATGGATCGGTCGTCGGCCACGCGGGATTCCCGGAGAGCCTGCGCATCCTGGCCGCCAGCATGGGCAGAGAGCTTGACCGCGTTGAGGTGATCTCGGAACCGATCCTCGCAGATGTAGCGCTCACCCTGCCCGATGGGACGGTGGTCCAGCCCGGTCGGACGGCCGGCGCCAACCAGTGGGCGACCGGCTGGTTCGCGGGTCAGCCGTGGCTTGAGGTGTCGATGAGCCTCCACGTCGACCCACCGGCAGCCGGGCTGACGACGACTGACCGAATCGAACTCGACGGCCGCCATAGCCTCCGCGTGGAGGTCGATCCGGGCTGTCGCGCGCTCCTGTCGACGGCCGCCATGATCGTCAACGGGTTACCCCGCGCGATCGCGGCGCCGCCCGGGGTCCACCGCCCCGGTGACCTGCCGCCCGTCGCGCCATGGCTCGGCGATCTGCCGCCGCCATGGGTGCCTCTGCGCGATTGACCACAGGGCCTGCGGCCACGCTTGGTGCGTGCTGCCGACAGCTGCCGCTCACGGCCGCCTGAAGCGGACCTACCTTCGGCCCACCACGCATACCCACCGTGTTGCCCGTGACGGCGAACGCCTTTCCGCTCGAGCCCGCCCGGCACGCAACCTCAGCGATCGACGCGGTACTTCTCGATGAAGGCCTCATCCAGGACCCAGCCCAGGCCGGGCCGCTCGGGCAGGGTGAACTGGCCGTCCACGAGCGCGGGCCGGTTCTCGATCATCTGCCAGAAGATCGGGTCACGGGCGGGCGAAAACGCCTCCACGAACGTCCCGTGCGGCTGCGAGGCCAGGAGGTGCGCGGCGACCTGGGCCTCCTCGTGGTGGCCGAGCTGGACATCGAAGGCCGCCGCGAGTGCCGCAATCCGACGCCATTCGGTCGGGCCGCCGCCCCAGGATGCGTCGTAGTTGCAGACGTCGATCGCGCCGGCGGCCATCATCTCGCGCATCCCGACCCGGCTGATCTCGCTCTGACCCGCGGCCACGTCCACGTTCCCGCGCATCCGCACGTCGCGCAGCCCGCGAAAGTCGGCGTGCCAACGCGTGGGCTCCTCGAACCAGCGGATCCTGATCCCCTCGGCACGGACGGCAGCCAGGAATTCCAACGCCTCGGGCACCGTGTAGCCCTGATTGGCATCGACGACGAACAGGAAGTCCTCCCCTGCGTGGCGACGGGCTCGGGCCAGGCGGGCCGCATCCACCACCGGCGGCTCAGCCCCGATCTTGAACTTCATCCCGACCATCCCGTGCTCGGACTGAAAGAAGTCAATCTCGCGTTCGATCTCCTGGCCCTTCGAACTCGCGTCGTCGGGGATGTAGTAGCCACCGATCCCGATCATCGGAATCCGGTTGCGATAGCCACCCCAGATCCGCCACAACGGCTGACCCATCGCCTTGCCAACCGCGTCCCAGACCGCAGTGTCGATGCAGGCCATTGCCTGCATGGCGTACCAGCGCGGGCGAAGCTGATCGAACGTCGCGGGGAGCATCGCTTCCCAGACCCGTTCCGTCCCGAAGGCATCGAGTCCAACGACCCGTGGTACCAGCTCCTCGTGCAGGATGGCCAGGATTTCCGACTGGAGCGGCTCGTCCTCATCCGCGTTGTAGGCCTCCCCCACGATCCCCTCCGAGGTCCGGACCCGGGTGATGATCGTGCAGCGGTTGCGCATCTTGTAGTAGCTGCCCTTGTAGGTGAACGGCAGCGGGACACGAAGCGGGATCGTCTCGATCGACTCGATCGTCAGGGGCATTTCCGCGAGACCTCGGGCAAATGGATGGATCGACGGATCGGTTGACGGGTATGCAACCGGGGTGCGACGATCGGAGGTGCAATCGTAACTGGAAACGGTACCGCCGCGTCAACCGTGATCGGCGCTCAGGCCACGCACCGCCCAGGAGACCCATGTCCACTGAGTCCAGACCGGTGACCGAGGCGGAGCCCACGACGACCTCGACCGATGCGACCGATGCGCAGCCAGCGAGGACCACGACCAGCGCGGAGCCCGTACCCGGCGCAACGACGGGCGAGAGGACCACGACCGAAGGAGAGCCCGGGCCCGCCCGGGCCTCGCGACCCGCACCGCTTGCCGGCGTCCGGGTGATCGCCGTAGAGCAATACGGGGCCGGCCCGTTCGGGACCCTCTACCTGGCCGACCTCGGTGCGGAGATCATCAAGATCGAGGACCCGGGGAGTGGCGGCGATGTCTCTCGCTACATCCCACCCGGCCGCCTCGGGACGGACAGCCTGTTCTTCGAGGCGTTCAACCGCGGCAAGCGGAGCATCGCGCTGGACCTCAAGTCGAAAGCCGGCCGCGCGGTGTTCGAGAAGCTGGTAGCGTCCGCCGACGCGGTCTTCAGCAATCTTCGCGGCGACCAGCCGGCCCGCCTGGGCCTGACCTACGACGTCCTCGGCCTGATCAATCCCGCCATCGTCTGCGTGGCGCTGACCGGCTACGGCCGCCACGGCGACCACGCTCGCCTCCCCGGTTACGACGCGCTCATCCAGGCCGGATCGGGGTGGGCCGCGCTGACCGGTGCCCCGGACGGCCCCCCAACCAAGAGCGGCCTTTCGCTGGCGGATTACATCGCCGGGTTGACCTCCGTCCTCGGCCTGATGGTCGCCCTGTTCGATGCCCGCCGGACTGGCCTCGGGCGGGACGTTGACACCAACCTGTACGACTCGGCGCTGGCGATGCTCAGCTACCCCGCGACCTGGTACCTGTCGAGCGGCTTTGTGACGGAACGCCTTCCGATGTCGGGCCACCCGAGCGTTGTGCCGTTCCAGTTCTTCGCCACGGCGGACGGCCATATCGCGATCGCCGCGCCAAAGGAGAAATTCTTCAGGACCCTGGTCGAAGGGATGGACCTCGCCGACCTGGCCGATGATCGGCGCTTCACGGACTTCGAGGCGCGCGGCCGGAACCGGGACGAGCTGATCGCCCGGCTGTCCGAACGGTTCGCGGAGCGAACGACGGCCGAGTGGCTCACCACGCTGCGGGGGCGCATTCCGATCGCCCCGGTCCGGTCCATGCAGGAAGCCCTCGACCCTGACGAGCTGACGGCTCGGGGCATGCTCGCGGAGTACGAGCATCCGTCATTCGGGACGGTTCGTTCGGTTGGGCTGCCACTGACGATGGGTGAGTTCGAGCCGCACTACGCCAGGGGTCCGGGCCTCGGGTCAGATTCCGAGGCCATCCTGACCGACCTCGGTTATTCGGCTGAAGCCATCACCGACCTGCGCTCGGCCGGCGCATTTGGCCTTGAAGGGGTTCCCCAAGTGCACGCAGCGACCGAGACCTGAAATCTGGACGGTGCCACAGCGGGTCGTCAAGCGGCCCGTCCGTGAGACCCGGCAACCCGCCGCGACTCGCTGTCGACGCTACAGGCTGAGCGGGCCGCCTGGATCGCCCTCGGCGCGAAACGCGCCAGCCAGTCGCTCCTGCCGATCGAGGAACGTCCGGCCTGGCCGCTCGGGGCGTGGCGTCGTCTGCCAGTCACTGCCGCGATCCGGCACGTCCGCCGGGGCCGGCACGTCCGCCGCGGGCCTGGTCACGAGGGGACCCTAGGCCCGGACCTCCTGGCGCATGAACGAGACGTACGCCCCGGCGAAGCAGACCACGGTCAGCGCAATCAGCGCCACAACGTGCGGCCAGACCAGCAGCAGGCTCTGATCGAGCGAGAAGAGCGCCGGGATCTGCTGCTGAGCCTGCTGGAATTGGCCGATGGTCGCGGGCGTGCTGACCTGGGTCACCGTGGGGTTCAGGAGCACCACGGAGATCTCGCCATAAAGGGTGCTCGGCAGGAGCCGCGTAATCAGCTGCTGGAGCTGGAATGTCCCGAGGATGGAGTCGGGCGTGGCATCCGCGGCGGGCGTGAGGACGCCGGCAA
>CAYRTS010000134.1:2149-4191 GCA_964427285.1 uncultured Anaerolineaceae bacterium | reverse complement strand
CCGGCATCGGTCGGCGTCGTCGCTGGCGGCTGACTCCCGGAGGCGGCCGGGATGACCCGCCGCATCCTCGCCGTGGCCGCGCTGATCGTGGGCGAGTGGCTGGTATGAGCACCGGCACTCGCGTCGCCTTGGCTGACGCCGCGGTGGTGGCTGGCGATCTCGCGGCGCTCCTCGGTCCGGCCTGCCATCGGCTGGTGGTTGCGGGCAGCATCCGCCGGGGCCGCCCCGACGTGGGCGACATCGAACTCGTGGCCGTGCCGCGGATCGAGACGGAGCCCGACGGCATGTTTAGCGTCCGAGCAACGAACCGCCTGACGGGACAGATTGACGCGCTGATCGGCCTCGGCGTCCTGGCATCGCATCCGACCGACCCGAAGCGCGGCGAACGGTACTCGAAGCTCATCCACCCCGGCAGCGGGCTGCAAGTGGACCTGTTCTCAGCGACCTTGGACTCGTTCGGTCTGATCCTGCTCATCCGGACCGGCCCGGCGGCCTACTCGCAGCGTTTCGTCACGGACCTCCGCGGGCGGACGCTCCATGTGGCGCACGGCCAACTTCACCGCGGCTCGCTCGGTTGCGGCGCCCGACCCTGCGAGATCGTCCCGACCCCGGAGGAGGCCGACGTGTATGCCGCGGCACGCTGGCCGTTCGTTGAGCCGGAGATGCGCGCATGACCCGCCGCATCCTCGCCGCCGCGCTGGCCGTGTTCTGGGCCACGGTCGCGCTCCTCGCTATCGCGATTGCGGCTCCGCGAGCTGCCCCGGAGTTTGTGCCACCCTCTCCGGGGCAGCTCTCGGCGCCGCCATCGGGAGCGGGCCAGGCCGCGGTCCTGGCCGTAACGTCAGCTCGCGATCCGTTCAATGGCCGCGAAAGTCCTCGTCATCGGCCAGCCCTTCGGGGTGCGGAAACGGCAGATGGCGGCGCCCCACAACCGGCGGCCCCTCACCGGGCCAGCGACTCGGCCACGGCTTCGCCCGACGCCCTCGCTTCCATGCCGGCCACTCGCTCCGGGTTCGCCACCTGGTGCGCGCCCACGCCGACCCGCTGCCAGCGCTGGGGTGGCGACGCACGCCTCGGTGCCGTGCCGTCGTTCCGCTGGGGCGACACGCCGTACCCGGTGCGGGTCAGCTACGGCGGGCGTTCGACCATCGTCCAGGTCGTGTCATTCTGCGCGTGCGGCGATCGCCACGGCGAGCCGACCGCGATCGATATCAGCCCGGCCGCTTTCGAGTCGCTGGCGCCCTTATCGCGGGGCGTGATCCGGGTCGAGGTGCAGCGGCTGGACACGATCGCCCTGCCGGAGACGGGCACGCGATGAGCGAGCCGCCGGCCGTGCTCACGGTTCAGGAGGTTGCCGACCTGTTGTGCATCTCACATTGGTCGGTGGCCGCCATGACTCGCGACGGCCGACTTCCCCGCGTGCCGGGCCTGCGCCGGACTTGCCAAGACCGCCTGAACAAGATACCGTTTCCGAGCGTGACCCCGCTACACCCCGCGACCCGCGCCCGGCCCGTCTCCTTCCTCGGGCTGGGCGCGGAGTGACGGACGACCCGCGCCGCACTCGCGACGACCGACGCCGCGCCTCTGAAACCCTGCTGTCGGACATCGACAAGGGCCTCGCGCTCGTGGAGCAGGCGCAACGGCTCGGCGATACCGCCAACGAGCATCGCTGGACACTCCTCGAGCGGTCGATCGAGGGCCTGACGATCGAGGTCCGCAAGTACGCTGAGTTGAGCGCAGCAGGCGCAGCCGAACTGTCCGGCTCCGCCGCGGGGCGACAAGTGGCCCGGCACATCGACGAGCTGTCGGCGACGGTCGCGGACCACGAGACGTTCATCCTCGAAACGCGCGGCGCGCTGCGCTTGGCTCGCTGGGCAATGGGCTCGTCGCTGTTGGCGCTGGTCGCGTCGGTGCTGGGCATCGTCCGGGAGCTGGCTCGATGACCACCGCCGCCTATTGCCGGGCTTGGCGCGCGGCGCACCCCGCCTTGAGGCCGTGCGGGCGTACCGGTCGGCCGAACTGACATGGGGCCGGATCACCGC
>CAYRTS010000134.1:0-2049 GCA_964427285.1 uncultured Anaerolineaceae bacterium | reverse complement strand
TTGAGGCCGTGCGGGCGTACCGGTCGGCCGAACTGACATGGGGCCGGATCACCGCGCCGCTGATCGGAGATTGGGCATGAGCGAGAACGAGGACGTCTTTACCCAGGACAAGTCAACAGGACGGGTGCACATCCGCATTCGCCGGAACGGGGTCCTGTTTGACAATCCAAAATGCAACCTGGACGACGCGGGCGACTACGTGATCCTCGATGCCTTCGGCGCGGAGCCCCTCGACCTGTGCCGCAACTGCTTCCCCGAGGATGACGGCTCGACGCACTCGGAGGAGGCGTGACCACCGCACCCCCGACGCTCGTGGCGTTGGGTCGCTACTGGGTCTCGCAGGGCGGCACGAACCTGGGTGTGGTCGGGGACGTGGCGCACCAGCGCAAGGGCACGAGCTATCACCTTGGCGCGGACCAGTTGGCTCCCGGTGCCTATTCCGCGACCACGGCACGCGACGTGGCGGGGCTGACCAACGCCGCGAGCGCGATCGACCTCGGGCGTCTGGACGGCTCGCTCGAGGATCTGCGGACGTTCAGCCGGTGGCTCGTGGCGGAAGGCCAGCGCAACGCTCCGGGGACCGTCGACATCCGGGAGATCATCTACTCGCCCGACGGCAAGACGGTCCTGCGCTGGGACCGCGAGCGCGGCTACGGCTCGCTCCCCCGAACGGGCGAGGCCGATGCGTCGCACCTGACCCACACGCACGTCAGCTACTACCGAGACAGTCGCACGCGCCCCAAGATCGCGACCTGGGCCGGCTATTTCGTCCCGAAACCCGTGGAGGATGGCGTGACCGTCGTAACGATCGAGAAGTTCCCCACCGCCCATGCGTTCACCGCGACGGCCGGCCTGCGCCGCTTTTCCGCGACCGAGGAACTGTCGCCGATCCCGCTGCCGTACTCGGCCACGGTCGACGGCACTGCGCTCATCGAGGGCAACCCCTCCGCGCCGACGGGTGCGGGCTTCCTTCGGCTGGCGTCGGGCGGAAGCGCGGGCAAGTACATCCTGGTCTCGGAAGTCGATCTAGCGTAATGCGAGCCGACACGTTCCGCGCGGTCGCCACCTACCTGATCGCCGTGATGATCCTGGGCGGCGGCTTCTATGCGCTTGTGATCTATCCGTACGACCTTGATGAGCTGGTGAAGGGCGCGATCATCGGCTTCATGTCCGCAGCCATATCGTTCGTTTTCGCGCAGGAAGTCGCCAAGGCGACAGCGGTAGCGACGACCAAGGCGCTCAACACACCCACGCCATGACCATCTTCGAGCGCGACGAATACGCCCAGGAATGGAGACGGAGGCAAGCCATGACCATCTTCGAGCGCGAGCCGGCCCGCATCATCGGGCTCGTCGTCACCATCGCACTGGGCGTCGTGTCCACGCTGTACGGCGAGGGCATCATCAGCGACGTCCAGGCGGGCACCGTGACGGACATCGTCCACGGCATCGCGCAGCTTGTGCTGCTGCTGTCCCCGTTGATCGCGGGCGAACTGATCCGCGGTCGGGTCTCACCCGTTCGATGAGCCGAGCCCATCGCGGCCCCAGCGAGGCGCAAGCCAACGCGGACGCGCTGGCTCGGCGCAGTACGCCGTTTACCGCAGCCTCCGATGTCAGCCGGCGCATCGCCTGGGACTACCGACGACGCGAGCCGTCCAACATCCGCGAGGCCGAGCACTACATCCGGCGAGCGTGGGCCGACGAGGTGCCCGACAAGCTGCACAAGGGACCAGACAACGCGGAGGGCCTGTTCGGCGCTCCGGGCATGACTCCGAAGGCCGAGGGCTACATCTTCGGCAGCGCGTCCAGCTCCGATGCACGGCGCGATCCGGTTACGGGTGAGTGGGACGCCATGAGCTACTTCAACGCCCCCTTCCGGGCAGCGCTCGCGGGCATGTCGCGTGGTGTCGAGGCCGAACGCAAGCGCGCCGCCATCGTCGGGCATGTCGCGATGGGCCAGTACGCCCGAGACGCCGCCATCCGCGAGGGTGTGCCGTCATGGTGCGCTGGGTTCGTGGCCGAGGATGCGCTGCGGGCATTCCTGCGCAAC
>CAYRTS010000133.1:0-4198 GCA_964427285.1 uncultured Anaerolineaceae bacterium | reverse complement strand
TTGGCCTGGATCACCATCGGCCGGTAATTCCAGCCGTACGAGAGGATCAGCGACTTGCCCGTCCGACGGGCCGTTGCGTCGAGGTCCCAGGCATGGGTCGGGTCGATCGTGAAGGGCTTCTCGCACATGACATGGGCCCCGGCCTCCAGGGCGGCCTTGGCCTGCTCCCAGTGGTAGCCGGGGGGACTGCCGACCACCACGATGTCAGGCTTCTCGGCGATGACGTCGTGCCAGTCGGTCGACGCCTTGGCGAAGCCCCAGGCTCCCTTGATCTTGTCGAGCAGGTCCGGATTGCGCCGGTTGACGATCACGAACTCGACCTCGTCCGCGTGCTTGACGAGGTTTGGCAGGTGCGATCCGAGGGTCCACGATCCGGCCCCGATGACGCCGAGACGAAGCTTGGCCATGGGTTCTCGACTCCTTTCGTCAGCGCTCTGGCGGGCTCGATTCGGTTGACGGGGCGGAACGGCGACGACTACGATGAGCCGCCGGGTGGAAACGAGTCTGGAAATGATATCAGACGCGATTCGCGAGGCGTTCGTGGGGCCATTGCAGCCCTCCCAACGGCCGGAATCAGATCGAAAGGAGCCGGATTCGGTGAGCAAGGTCCAGACCGTCGAGGCGATCCCGGTCAGCTACCCGGAGCCCAACGACTACAACGCGTTGCGCCACCTGTGCCTGGTCAAGATCACGACCGATGATGGCGTCGTCGGCTGGGGCGAGTCGATCACCCAGTTTCCGGAAGCGAACTTCGCGGTCAAGGCGATCATCGAAGGCATGGCCGCCCGGGTCGTGGGCAAGGATCCCCTTGACAACATTGCGATCTGGCACTCCCTGCGCGACCAGGCGTGGTGGTACGGCTACAACGGCGGAATTGCCTCGTATGCGGTCGCCGCGATCGACATCGCCCTGTGGGACATCAAGGGCAAACTCCTCAATGTCCCGGTCGTCCAGCTGCTCGGTGGCGCGGTGCACGAGAAGCTGCCGGCGGTCGCCTCCAGCCACGCCCACTACGACGACATCGGGCGGATGGTCGAGGAAGCCCAGGAGTGGGTCGCGCCCGGGATGCACGGGCTCAAGGTTGGGCTCGGCAAGCGGGGCAATGCGCGCCTTGGCTACGAGCACGATCGGGACGTCGAGTACATGCGCCGGATGCGCGAGGGCCTGCCGGGCAAGCTGATCATGCTTGACTGCGGCTGGAACGTGAAATGGGACGTGATGACCGCGATCCGGCGGGTCCAGGCATTTGACGAGTACGACCTCCACTGGATCGAGGAGCCGCTCGGCGCCTGGGACCCCGAGGGCTACGCCAACCTGCGCTCGAAGACGACCAGCCTGATGGCCTATGGCGAGAAGGAATGGAACCTCGAAGGCTTTGAGCGCGTGCTCGCGACGGGCACGGTGGACGTCGTGGGCATCGACCCCGGACGCGCCGAGGGGATCACCGGGTTCAAGCGGGCGGTCGAACGGATCGAGTTCTATCGACGCCAGGCCAATGCGCATTGCTGGTCGTCCGCCATCGTCACGGCGGCCAGCCTGGCGATGAGCTTCAGCTCCCCGGCGTTCAAGCTGATCGAGGTCAAACCGCTGCGCAACCCGATGCAGCATGAGCTGGTGCCCGAACCGATCGAGCACGTTGACGGCTGGTTCTATCCGCCGACCAAGCCGGGGCTTGGGATCGAGGTGCTCGACGAGGTGGTCGATCGGTATCGCAGCGAGAAGGTGCTCGGCGCCTGACCAGGCGTTCGAGCCCCGAGTTAGAGGAGGGTCGGAGATGACGTGGAGCGTCGGTGCCGGGCTCGAGGGTCGCGGCGTGATCCTGACGGGAGCGACCGGGGGGATCGGTGCGGCCGTTGCGCGAGGGTTTGCCGCGACGGGCGCGAAGGTGATGGCGGTGGACCTCGACCAGGGTCGTCTGGACGAGCTGGTCGGAGGTCTCGAGGGAACCGGCCACGTCGGGGTGGTCGCCGACCTGCGGGACCTGGGCTCGCATGCGCCCCTCGTCGAACGAGCGAAGCAGGACCTTGGCGGGGTCTACGTCCTGGCCAACCTGGCAGCGGTCCTCCGCCGCCGCGGATCGCTTGACGAGGTGACCGAGGAAGACTGGGACCTCCAGCACGACATCAACCTGAAGTCGGCGTTCTTCCTGGCTCGCACGGCCGGCAACGCCATGATCGCGGGAGGGAACGGCGGACGAATCATCCTGTTCAGCTCGCAGGGCTGGTGGACAGGGGGCTTTGGGGGCTCGGTCGCGTACGCCTCGACCAAGGGCGGAGTCACGACGATGTGCCGGGGTCTCGCCCGCACCTTTGGGGCGCACCAGATCACCGTGAACTGCGTGTCGCCCGGGCAGGTCCACACCCCCATGCTGATGACCGGCCTCGCGCCCGAGGTCTACGAGGCGATGAAGAAGCAGACTCCGCTCGGTTACGTGGCGGAGCCCGAGGAGATGGCCGGTCCAGTCGTCTTCCTGGCTTCGGATCATGCGAAGTACATCACCGGCTCGACACTGAATGTGTCCGGCGGCTTCCTGATGTATTGACGGATCCTGAATGTGGTGAGGCCGGTCGTGAGCTCGTTCCAGTTGCCCTGGGCGCTGGGGCTGGATTTCGCCGAGGACTACGCGGCGTTGAAGCGCCTGCGCCCGGAATTGCTGCGGGCGCCGTTCCCGGCCTCGACCGGATTCGTCGTGGGGATGCTCATCCCCGGGATGCTGGTCGAGATCGAGGCGATCGCGGTCCGCGGTCCAGGGCGCGAGCGGGACGAGTCACCGCCGTCGTGACCGCGACGATGCGCGCGGTCGAGTTGCCCGCCGTGGGCGCGCCGCTGCGCCTTGTTGAGCGGCCGGTCCCGGAGCCAGGTCCGGGCGAGGTCCGCGTCCGCGTGCAGGCCTGCGGGGTGTGCGGCTCGGACGTCTTCCTCCAGAAGGGCGGGTTCGGGGCGTCCGTGACCTACCCCGTGATCCCGGGTCACGAAGCCGCCGGCGTCGTTGATGCCCTGGGCGACGGCGTGGACGGCGTCGTGGTCGGCAACCAGGTGGCGCTGTACTACATCACCACCCCGCCGGGGGATCCCTGGGCAGCGCGCGGCCGACCGAACATCAGCCCCAAGGTCAAGCGGATGGGCGTGGACGTTGACGGTGCGTTCGCCGAGTACGTCCTGCGCCCGCCAGCGGCTCTGATCGTGCCTCGCGCGCCCGTCCCGCCGCAGGTGCTCGCGGTGCTCACCGACGCCGTGGCGACCCCGCTGCACGGGCTCAAACGCGTGGCGCACCTCCAGCCCGGCGAGACGCTCGTCGTCCTCGGCGTTGGTGGTCTCGGGTCCAACGCGGTGCAACTGGGGAAGGCGATGGGCGCGCGGGTCATCGCCGTGACGCGTTCGGAGGCAAAGCTCCGCCTTGCCCGGGAACTCGGAGCGGATGAGACCGTGGCGGCCGACGGGGACGCCGGTGATCCCGTTGCCGCCGTGCGGGCGTTGACCGGCGGGTACGGCGCGGACGTCGTGATCCAGTGCGTCGGCTCCGCGGCCGTCGACGAACAGGCCATCGCGATGGGCGGGCCCGGCGGGCGCGTGGTCCTGATCGGGTCCAGCCTGGATCACTTCCGGGCACGCGCCGTCGATATCTTCTGGCGAGAGCTGTCCGTCCTTGGCTCACGCGGCTTTATCCCCGACGACATCCGCGACGCGATCGACCTCTATCTCGACGGCACCTTGTCGGTCGACCATCTGGTGGAAAGTATCCGGCCCCTCGAAGAAGCGAACGCGGCCCTGGAAGACCTCAAGGCGGGCCGGGTCTTCCGGTCCGTCCTCACCCCCTGACCGGAGGCAGGGCATGTCGCCTTCGCCCGAGATCTCGATCGGGGGAAACGTTTTCGGATATCGTTCCGGGGCGAATCAGGGTGTATTGACATCCCATCCCGTCCGATCAAAGCCGGATACCCCGGGTTCGTTCCCCGCAGCGTGCGCCCCAGGCGAGGAGACCCGTGACTGTCGCACCACCCGCGAGCCAGCCCTCGACCAGCCCCGCGTCGGTGCGCGCCGCGGTGCGCCGCGGCCGCCGGCTCCCCGACGAAACGGGCGTCGCCTTCGCCCTGCTCGCACTGGTCGTCATCATCGGAATCCTGCGCCCCAACTTCCTGCAACCCCTGACCCTCTTCCAGCAGTTGTCGGGTGCCGCGTTCATCGGCATGCTCGCGCT
>CAYRTS010000132.1:0-4302 GCA_964427285.1 uncultured Anaerolineaceae bacterium | reverse complement strand
ACGACTGACAGAATCACTCGGCAGTTGAACTGACAGAATCACTCGGCTTCGACAGTGCTCCCGGAGCTGCGTCGGGGAAGACCATCAAGCGCGCCGCGTGGCACCATCCAATCGTGACCATCACGGAGACCGCCGCCACGCTGCATCTGCCCGGCGGCCCGCTCGACTACACGCTGCGCCGGTCACCACGTTCCCGTGGCCTTCGGGTCGTGATTCATCCCGATCGTGGGGTGGTCGTCACCGTTCCGCCACCCGGCCGTCGCGGCTGGTTGAACCCCGAGCGCCAGGTCCGGTCGTTCCTCGCCGAGCGCGAGCCGTGGCTCCGTCGCCACCTGACGCGGCACGCTCGCGACCGAGCCGAACTGGCCGCCTTGGGCGGCCTCCGGGACGGCGCTCGCCTCCGCTTTCGAGGCGAACTGCATCGACTCCGTCTCCAGCCAGCCGATCCGGGCCGCCGGCGCTCGAGCGTCCAGCGTGTGGGCGCGGTCGAGGAGGACGAGATCATCGTCCGGCTGGCGCCAGCCGACCGCCGCTCGCTCGCGGCCGTCATCGAAGCCTGGCTCAAGCCTCGCGCCCGGACCGAAATCGAGCGGGAGATCCGGCGCCACGCTGCCGGGCTGGGGGTCGCCCCGGCCGCCGTCAGCATTCGCGACCAGCGAACGCGCTGGGGGAGTGCCTCACGGGAAGGTCGCGTCGCCTTCTCGTGGCGACTGGTCCTCGCCCCGCCCGAAGCGCTCGAGACGGTAGTCATCCACGAGCTAGCCCACCTGCGTGTCTTCGGTCATGGGCCCCGTTTCTGGGCGCTGGTCGCCTCACGCCGGCCGGACCACAAGGCCTGGCGCCGCTGGCTGCGCGACCACTCGACCGAGCTCCACAGCGCCCTGCGGGACACCGGTCCGGACACGCTCGAGCGAGGGCCGGACGTTGTCGCCCAGGACGCTTCGCCAGGCCGCCGGGCGTCGGACTGAGGCAACTCCTGTCGTGCGGCGTTGGCCTGCCCGCAGCGTCGAGGCTGTTCCTCGTGGGTTACCGTTAACGGCCATCAGTTCTGCAGGCCGAGAGTCTGATCGTTGGTCGCCACGACTGTGGAACCAGTCCAACGCAGCGGCGCAACGTCGAGCTCGTCGCGGCAGCCGGCAGCCACCGCCGCCCAGATCCAGGCCACGAACTCATCGTCCACCTCCTCCGGCAGGGCCAGGATCGCGTTGCGCACCGGCGCAAGGAGAAGCGCCGGACGGTCGCCCACGATCGGGCGAAGCACTTCCGGGGTGAGGACCAGCGCGGATCCCCAGCCCTGACCCTGGATCGCGACCGTGTCAACACCGTGGGCGCGGATTCGCTCGATCCGCGGTGGTTCGCTGACGGACAGCCGCCGCAGATTCGCGAGGGCGGTCGCGAGCAACGTGGCGTGGTCGATTCCCCAGCGCTCCACCTGGCCCGGCGTGACGTGGGCGAACGCCGGACCGAAGTCGATCCCGAAACCCGTGTGGATCCCCGGTGGCACGAAAACTTGCAACGGTTCCGCTTCTGGCGGAGAGGGTTGGTGGACGCGGCGCAGGACCGGCAGGACGGAGGAGCTCACCGTGGGCCACGGCGCGTCGGGATCAAGCTCGTGCGCTGCCGCGAGGACCCGATCAAACGCTTCCGGGTCCATCGTCCCGCCGAGCACGTGCATCGAAATGCTCCCGCCCTGGTGCCTACGGCGGCGTTCCTTGCGCTGCGCCCGTCGCTGGGCCGTCGTGTGTCGATCCGGCTTGATGGATTTCATACGCGCATCGTGGCGTCGAGCGCTCACCAGCCGCGTATCAGGAACTTCACCGGCACATATCTGGCCACGCCAGCCGCCGTTCGGCGTGGGGCTTCGAGAACCGACCGAACTCAGGCGGACAGCACGACGGCGCCGAGCGCTACTCCGGCCGGCAGCGCCTGGACGACCAGGATCCGGCGCGACACCGTCATGCCGCCGTAGATCCCGGCCAGCACGATGCACGCCAGGAAGAAGATCTGGAACCTCAACCCGGTCGGGTCCGGGAGCAGGAGACCAAGGACGAGGCCGGCGGCGAGGAAGCCGTTGTACAGGCCCTGGTTGGCTGCGAGGATCGCCATGAGTTCGGCCGTCGCAGGGGTCGTTCCGAACGCCTTCATCCCGCGTGGAGTTCGCCACAGGAACATCTCGAGCACAAGGATGTACACGTGGATGAGGGCCACGAGCGCGACCAGGACATTGGCGACGTCCGACACCGGGCCCTCCGAGCCATCCGCAGGCATCGGATATGCGTGGTGGAGATGAGGGGACTCGAACCCCTGACCCCCGCGATGCGAACGCGGTGCTCTTCCAGCTGAGCTACATCCCCAGGGTCGGGGAGTGTAGCACGGCGAAACGCCGATTCCGGCTCGAGTACGGCACGGGCCAGCGCCATCAGCCAGGCTTGACCGCTGCAAGTCCCGTAGCCACGCATGCCGCGACTGCTAGGCTCCACCGATGTCGTTTGGATTGCTGACCGGTCTCGGCGCGGCCCTGGCCTGGGGCACCATGGACATCGCCGGCGCGCTGGCGAGTCGGCGGATTGGCAGCCTTCGCCTGGTCGCTGGATCCCAGGTGTTGAGCGCGGTGCTGCTGATCGCCGCGATCCTGGCCACCGGCACTACGCTGCCGGCTGATCTGGGCGTGAACCTGCTTGCCGGAGCGCTCGGGATCGTCGGTGCGGGAGCCTACCTGGCCTACTTCACCGGGCTGCGAGTCGGTCCCATCTCGGTCGTCAGCGGGATGGTCGCGGCGTACGGCGGGCTGACCGTGGTTTTGGCGGTCGTGATCCGCGGCGAGACGCTCAACCTGCTGCAGGCCGGGGGCGCGACGCTCGCGACGGCCGGCGTCATCCTGACCGGCGTCGCGTTCGACGGCAGTCTGCGCGGAACCCGTCTCGCGGGGCCCGGGGTGGTCTTCGCGATCGTCGCCCTGGTCCTCTTCTCGGTCATGACGATCGGTCTGGCGGCCGCAGTGGAATCGACCCCGTGGCTGGCTGTCATCACCGTCTCGAGGATCGTGAACGCCATCGCCTCGGTCCTGGCGGTCGTGGCCGTGACCGCGATTCGCGCCTCGACCCAGCACGATCAGGCAACAGGGCCAGCGCCCGAGGACGACGGTTCCGCCGGCGGGCACCGCATGGCGCGGATCTGGGCACTCGTCGCCATCGCTGGGCTGCTGGACGTGCTGGGCTTGATCTCGCTCGCCGTTGGCCTGGACGGCGCGCCGACCTGGCTGGTCGGGCTCGCCTCCTCGTTCGGACCGGCGATCACGATCCTGGTCGCGGTCGCGTTCATGGGTGAACGGCTCAAGCCGATCCAGTGGCTGGGCCTTGCGGGCATCCTGACTGGGATGGTCGCGATCGGCCTACCCTGATCGGGCCGCTCAGCCCGGCAGACTGAACCAGAAGCGGGTCCGACCGTCCCTTGATTCGGCGCCGACTCGACCACCTCCGGCCTCGACCAGCTGCTTGACGATGGCGAGGCCGATGCCGGCTCCGCCGCGGGCCCTGTCGCGCGATTTTTCGACCCGGTAAAAGCGCTCAAACAGCCGTTCCACGTCCTCGGGCGGGATGCCATCGCCGGTATTCGAGATCGAGACAAGCAGGTCAGCCGGCCGACGCTCGGCGCGCACGGTGACGGTGCCGCCGCGCGGTGTGTAGCGGGCGGCATTTGAGAGCAGGTTCGCCAACACCTGCGCCAGGTGATCCGGATTGGCCCTCGCCGGCAGCCCCTCGGGAAGTTCCACCGCCACGATCAAGCCTGCGCGCTCGAGCGTCGGCTGGGCCAGTTCGAGCGCGGCGCCCACTGCGGCGGCCAGATCGATCGGCTCCAGTCGGATTGGCCCGGTCGACGCGTCGCCCTCGGCCAGCGCATCGAGCGAATGCGACAACCTGACGAGGCGCTCCGCTTCGTCCCACAGCGATTCGTAGGTTGCCCGATCGGCCGTGATCACTCCGTCCCGCAGTGCCTCCAGATAACCCTGGAGGTTGGTCAGCGGGGTCCGCAATTCGTGTGCCGCATTGGCAATGAAGTCGCTCCGCATCCGTTCCTGCCGCTCGAGGGAGGCGGCCATCTGGTTGAACGAATCGGCGAGCGATGCGATCTCCTCGGGACCCTCGCGCGGGACACGAGCCGCATAATCCCCATCGGCGATTCGGCGGGCGGCTCCCCCGACCTGGGCCAGCGGGCGGGCGAGCATCCGCGCCAGGAGCCCGGCGAGGCCGATACTCGCGAGTGCGGCAACGCCGACCGCCGCGACGACGACGGTCGTGACCG
>CAYRTS010000131.1:2814-4328 GCA_964427285.1 uncultured Anaerolineaceae bacterium | reverse complement strand
CGCGACCGCCGCGTCCATGTAGCGGTAGTCCGGCTGCTGGCGATCGTCCAGCATGACCGGAACGATCACGACCACGACATCGACCGAGCGTGCGGCCGCCGTCCCATCGATCGTCGCGGTCAGCCGCCCGGCCGCATGGACCTCGGCGACGGCCTCGACGAGGCCTGGTTCCTCCGCGAAATGCGCTCGCCCCGCGTTGATCGAGGCCACAACCGCCGGGTTGACGTCAACCGCGGTGACCTGCCAGCCGTGGCCGGCAAACTGGGCCGCGAGCGGCAGCCCCATCTTCCCCGCGCCGACGAGGGCCACCGAACCAACGGTCCCGGGCTCCCCGACCCACGGCGCGACGGGGAGCGGCTCGCCGTGCCCGCAGGGGTTCTCGGGGATATCGATGGACCCGCCGAGGAGGCTCGGACCGCTCCGACTGGGCCGGTTGGTGATGCTCATTCGGAGGTCAGCCGTTGTGCGAGCGTCGTGAGATCCACCGGCTGCCCGTTCCGGCCGGCCTGGAGCAATCCGCTGGCCATGGCCACCGCCCAGAGCCCATCGACCGCGCTGACGACCGGCGCGGAGCCATCACGGATCACGTCGATGAACGCATCGATCTCCGCGGCCAGCGGCTCCGCATTGGCGACCGGCAGCTCCGCCACCTCGCCGCTGAAGGTCGAGGCATAGCCACCGATCATCTCCGGATGCCCCACGTCCGAGCGGGTGAAGGTGAGGCGCTGGGTCAGGTAATCGAGCTCGAACATCCCCTCCTCGCCGACGACGACCAACTGCCGGCGCTTGGCAGGGGTGAGCCAGTTGACGTCGAGCATGCCGGTGGCCCCCGATGGGAAGTGGAGCAGGCCGAACAGGAGGTCCTCGTGCGCGGCGTGCTTGCGCTGGGCCAACTCGGCAAACACGCGGGTCGGCCGCTCCCCGGCGATCCACGACAGGATGTCCACGTCGTGGGTGGCGAGGTCGATCGTCACGCCGACGTCTCGGATGCGGGCGGGAAAAGGACCAGCGCGGCGGCTGACAATCGCGTAGACGGTGCTCAGCCAGCCGGCGCCAAGGAGACGACCGAGCTCGATCACCGCCGGATTGAACCGCTCGACATGACCGACCTGGATCGGCACGCCGCGGGCCCTGGCGGCACGGACGATCCGGAGCGCGTCGTCGACCGTTCCGGCGAGGGGCTTCTCGACCAGGACCGGGATGCCGCACTCGATCGCGGCGAGGGCCAGCGGGAGATGGGCGTTGGTCGGAGCGGCAATCACGACACCGTCGAGGGCCGCCTCGCGGATCATCGCGAGGGGGTCGGCGAAGCCCTGGGCGCCGGAGCCGGCGGTTGCGGAGGCCAGGAGATCGGCGACGGGATCGGCGACGGCAGCCAGCCGCGTGCCCGGGCGGTCTGAAAGGATTCGCAGGTGGTTCCGACCCATGGAGCCCAGGCCGGCGAGCCCGAGCCGGAGTTCACGCACCCCCGCGGGACGCCAGGCCTGGGTCACTGCGCGGCAACCACGGCGGTT
>CAYRTS010000131.1:0-2714 GCA_964427285.1 uncultured Anaerolineaceae bacterium | reverse complement strand
TCGGTCAATCCCGGGAACATCGGCAGGGCCAGCGTCCGCGCCGCCGCGGCGTCGGTGACCGGCAGGTCTGCGTGGAGGCCGCGTTCCATGATGTAGGCCTGCCGATGGACCGGGACCGGGTAATAGATATCCGCCCCGACGCCCGCTACTCGCAGATCCGCGACGATCGCGTCACGCGCCTCGCCCACATCCACGGTGTACTGGTGGAAGACGTGGGTTCGGCCGTCCGGGGTGATCGGCAGCCCGATCGGCAGCTCCCCGAATGCCTCGTCATAGCGGGCAGCGATCGCCTGCCGCCGCGCGGTATTGCGCGGGAGCTTCGCGAACTGGGCAAGGCCAATCGACGCCGCCAGATCCGTCATCCGGAAGTTGTAGCCGAGCATCTCGAACTGGTAGCGCGAGCGCATCCCCTGGTTTCGATAGACACGCAGCCAGTCGGCCAGCATGTCGTCGTTCGTGGTGACGAACCCGCCCTCCGCGGTGGTCATGTTCTTGGTGGCGTACAGGCTGAACGCCCCGTGGCCGAAACTCCCCGCCATCCGGCCCCGGAAGGTCGCGCCGTGCGCCTGGCAGGCATCCTCGACCACCGCCAGGCCGTGCCGGTCGCCGATCGCCCGGATCATGTCCATGTCGGCGACCAGGCCAAACAGGTGGACCGGGCAGATGGCACGGGTCCGCGGCGTGATCGCCTTCTCGATTCGCTTGGCGTCGATCAGGTAGGTGTCGGGCTCGATATCGATGAACACCGGCGTCGCGCCGGTTGACAGGATGGCGTTGGCCGTGGCGGCGAACGTATGGGCGACCGTGATGACCTCGTCGCCGGGCTCGAGACCGATGCCGCTGAAGATGGACATCAGGGCCAGCGTGCCGTTGGCGGTTGCGATCGCGTGGCGGACGCCGACGAAGTCCGCCCAGGCGGCTTCGAGCTCGGCCACCTTCTTGCCCTGGGCGAGCATTCCGGTCTGGAGCACGTCGGTGACGGCGGCAATCTCTTCGGGACCGATGTCCGGACGGGCGATCGGAATCATGCGCCGGCTTCCTGGGTGACGACGGGCCCTCGCTGCTCCTGGAGGGAGCCGTCGTCGGCGCTGAACCGGTACCGGCGGCCGCAGAGGGGGCAGACGAGTTCAGGGTCAATGGAATATCGGTCGCGCGTCGCCGGGGCCGCGTGGCCGGTCGAGTCGTGGAGGCGCTGGCCGCAGACGCAGGCCCACCCGAGCACGCGGGCCGGGTTGCCCACGACGAGCGCGTGGGCGGGAACGGTGTGGGTCACGACGGCGCCGGCCCCGACCATGGCATACCGTCCGACGTCGCAACCCGCGACCACCACGGCGGCGGCCCCGATTGAGGCGCCCTCGGCGAGGTGGATCGGGCTGACGGCCCAGTCCTTGGCCCGGGCCAGATCGCCGGCGGAGGTTGTCGCCCGCGGGTTTCGATCATTGGTCAGGATGGCGCCGGGGCCGATGAACACGCCGTCACCGACAGTGACCCCGTGGTAGACGAGGGCGCCGTTCTGGATCTTGACCCGGTCTCCGAGGATCACGCCCTCATCGATGAAGGCGTCGCGGCCGATGATGCAGTCCCGGCCAATGCGGGCACCCGTTCGCACCTGCGCACGATGCCAGATGCTGGTCCCGGTCCCGACGCTCACGTCGGACTCGAGGTCGGCAGTGGCATGAACCCGCGCGGAAGGGTCGATCACGGGCTGGGCGACTCCTGGCTTCGGGGTGGCGTTGGCCGTGGGTTTGGCCGTGGGTTTGGCCGTGGGGTTGGCGGCGCGTTCGGCGTTCGGTAGCGGTTTGCGGCGGGTTCAGAGTGGCTCGCGAGTATATCGCCATCGGCGGCGCCACCTGCCCACCGGGGGGATCACGCGCCGGTCGGCGGTGACCTTCAGCGACGGCGGATGAGCCCGAACACCAGCCCCAACGCGGCCCCAAGGGCGAGCGCACCGCGCCAATCCAGCAGCGCCTTGACCGGTCCGTCGACGCGGCCGGCGATCAGCAACAGGACGCCGGACGGTCGGGCGAACGTGATTCGGCCCGCCATGGCGGAGCCGATGAGGCCCTGGTCGACGTGAACCTCCTGCGCCACGATCGCCCGTGCCGCGCCCTGGGTCAGGTGCGCTTCGCGAGCGACAGCCAGGCCGAGTCCACCCATCTCGACCGACACCCGATCCGCTCGGGCAACGGCCACGCCGCCCATGCTCACGGAGATGTCGTCGGCCTGCGCCATGGCGATCCCACCCTGGCGGACATCGACGGTCCGGGCGTTGACGGTGGTCGCGCCGCCCTGGGTGATGGTCACGCTGTCGGCCGTAATGGTTGCAGCGCCGCCCTGGGTGATGGTCACGCTGTCGGCCGTACTGGTTGCAGCGCCACCCTGGGTGACGCCGCCGGTGTCCGTCTTGGTGGTTGCAGCGCCATTCCTGCTGAGCGCGACGCTGGTCGACTCGCCCTTCGATCCAGCGGCTGCGGCTGCGGGCACGGCCGCGGTCACCGGCGGGGCTGTAGATCCGGAGGCGGGCACGGCCTTGGGCGTCCTGAGGGGCGCGCGCGAGCTCCTCGGCCTCGATGCGGGGGACCCATTCGTGGCGGCTCGGTCGGATTTCTTCAACTCGGCCATCGTTCGATCCTCAGTGCGGTCGGGGCGGTCGGGGCGGTCGGGGCGGGCGGGGGGGTCGGGGGCGCCGGGGGGGGCGGGGGGGGCGGCGGGGG
>CAYRTS010000130.1:0-4346 GCA_964427285.1 uncultured Anaerolineaceae bacterium | reverse complement strand
CCAACGTGCCACCAGCTTGAATGTGAATTTCGGCCGGGTGGCCGATCAGGAGGAACCTGTGAAAACCCAGTTCTCGCGCTCGCCCGGCTTCACTCGGGCCACGGCGGTGCTCCTGGGCGCCGTCATGTTGCTCGGCCTGTTGCCCGGCTCCGTCTTGGCCGTCGCGCCTGTGGCGCCATCAACGCCCGACCTGGCGGCGGCCAGCGACACCGGCAGCAGTAACACGGACAACGTCACCAAGACGCTCAATGGACTCGTGTTTAGCGGCACGGCGGAGGCAAGCTCGACCGTCAAGATCTACGGCGGCGCCGTCGAGATTGGCTCCGCCTTGGCCAGTGCTGGTGGGGCCTACTCGATCACCACGACTGTCGCTCTGCCAGACAACACGGCCAACCTGATCACCGCGACGGCAGCGAACGGCGATGGCACCGGGGCGCCTTCGAGCCCACTGACCGTGACGACCGACAACACCGTCCCAGGCGCGCCATCACAACCTGACCTGGACGCCTCCAGCGACACCGGTACCTCGAACTCGGACAACGTCACGTCTGACACGACCCCGACGATGAGTGGCACGGCTGGGGCCAACGCCTTCGTTCAGTTGTTCGCCAGTGGCACCGCCGTCGGTACGGCCGTCGCGAACGGCGCCGGCAACTGGACGATTACCAGCAGCACCCTGACCGCAGCGGTGTATGCCTTCTCAGCCGTGCAGACGGATGCGGCCGGAAACGGTCCTTCGGTCGATTCCACCGGTCTTTCGGTCACGATCGACACCGCGACCCCGTCGGCGCCGTCCACACCGGACCTGGCCGCCGGGAGCGACTCGGGCGCGTCGAACTCGGACAACATCACCTCCGACACGACGCCGACCTTCAGCGGGACCGCCACCGCGGGTACGGTCGTCGACCTCTATGCCGGCGCCGCAGTCGTCGGCTCGGCGACGGCCGACGGATCCGGCAACTGGACGATCACGAGCAGTGCGCTCACCGCCGCGACATATGCAGTTACGGCCAGGGCCACGAACCTGGTGGGCACGAGCGCCGCTTCGGCGGCCCTGTCGGTGACCATCCAGACCGGCCTGACCGTGACCGTTAATGAGGCCGTAGGTCAGACCGACCCGACCGCGACGGCCCCCATCAACTTCACTGTTGTCTTCTCGAACCCGGTCGGTGACTTCACCTTCGACGACGTGACCATCAGCGGCACGGCGGGCGGGACAAAGACCGCCCTGGTCAGCGGGAGTGGCACGACCTACAACGTGGCGGTCAGCGGAATGACCACCGCGGGCACGGTCATCGCCACCATCGCCGCCACTGAGGCTGTTGATGCCTCCGGCAACGCCAACGCCGGCTCCACGAGCACCGACAACTCGGTCACGTGGGCCCCCGGAAGCCCATCGGTCACGATCAACCAGGCTTCTGGCCAGCCTGACCCAACGGCCACCTCGCCGATCAACTTCACCGTTGTGTTCAGCTCGTCGGTGACCGGGTTCGGCAATGCTGATGTGGCCATCTCGGGCACGGCTGGCGGCACCAAGACGGCGGCCGTCACCGGGAGCGGCGCGACCTACAACGTCGCCGTGACCGGGATGACAACCGCTGGGACCGTCATCGTGACGGTGCCGGCCGCCGTGGCGACAGCCACTGGCAACGGTGGACCCAACCTCGCTTCGACCAGTACCGATAACTCGGTGACCTGGTCGCCGGGCAGCCCGACAGTGACGATCAACCAGGCCGCCGGCCAGGCCGATCCAACCTCGACTTCTCCGATCAACTTCACGGTTGCCTTCAGCGTGGCGGTGACCGGGTTCAGCGGTACCGACGTCGTGATCACCGGGACCGCCGGAGGGACCAAGACCGCGACCGTTACGGGCACCGGCAGCAGCTACAACGTGGCCGTGAGCGGCATGACCACCGCGGGGACGGTCATCGCGACGGTCTCTGCGGGCGCCGCCGTGAACACGAGCGCCCAGGCCAGCCTGGTCTCCACGAGTACGGATAACACGGTGACGTGGACGCCGATCGCGGGTTCGATCACGCTTTCAACATCCGCTCCGATGCCGCCGGGCGCCAAGGATCCGGTGATCACGTGGGGGCAGGGTTTCACCCTGACCGTCCAGTTCGCCACGAACGGCGCCAACAAGACGTTCCAGCTCCAGGGCACCCGCGATGGGGTCACCTGGACCACGATCACGACCCTGACCACCAACGCAAACGGCCGCGCGACGTTCTTCTACACGCCGGTCACAAACCTGTACTACCGGGCCGTCTTTGCCGGCGCTGCGGACCTTGGCGCAGCGACCAGCAACCAGGTCCGTACCGTGGTCAGGCAGATTGGTCTCCTGCGTCCAACGCTCTCGGGCGCGACGAGGACGATCAACCGGAACACCTCCATCACGTTTACCACGACCGTGCGGCCGGCTCGACCGGAACTGGCGCCCGCGCGGGTGACCTTCTGGTTCTACAAGCGCATCAGTGGCGCCTGGACGCTCGTCACCGAGCGCGACGTGTTCATCAACTCGTCCGGATTGGCGAGCACGACGTTCCGCTTCTCCAGCGGGGGCAGCTGGTATGTCCGGTCGTTCGCGAGGCCCACACCGTACAACGCCAACAGCGTCCACTCGCCGCTCGAGCGGTACAACGTCCGCTGATCGCCTGCATCCTGGCAATCGGCACACTGGGGCCCCTCCTCCAGGGAGGGGCCCCAGTATCTGCCCGTCCTGTCTGAGGGCGCGCTCTCAGGCCGGCATCGGCATCCGGGTCTCGTAGTAGGGGATACTGCTTGGCGGTGACCAAACCCGGCGACATCAGTTCTTCAGCCGGCGCACGAGAGCGGCGATTCGCGCGTGCCCGACGCACGCTGGCATCTACACGGGAGCTGTCCCTCGACGGCGTCCAGGCGGTGGCCGCCGGGGCCCTGATCGGTATCGGGTCCATGGTCGTCAAGTCGCTGATCAATGGGTTCGTTGATGGCGACACCGGCTACATCCTGCTCGTGACAGCGACGATCCTGGCCGCCTGGTTTGGCGGGTTGGCGGCCGGGTTGACCAATCTGGCCGTGTCCTTCGTGTCGAACTCGGTCATCTTCGTGGAGTCCGGTGGCATGCTATTTGCCACGGATCCGGTGGAGCTCGCACGCCAGCTCCTCTTCGTCGGGACCTGCCTGGTCGCCGTGCCGATCGTGGCCTGGCGGCGGGCGTCGCGTGATCGCCTGGACCGGGCCCTGACTGAGGCAGCAACGCTTGCGGACGCGGTCGAAGGCAGGGATCAGCGCTTGCAGATCATGCTGGCGGCCTCGATGACTGGCTTCTGGGAGTGGGACGTGAACACCAATGAACTGACCTGGTCCGAACAGACCTTCGAACAGCACGGTCTGGCGCCTGCCGCAACGGCTCCGGATTTCGACACGTACCTCGGGATGATCCACGAGGACGACCGGGCAACATACCAGTCCGTCATTGGGGCGACCCTCGCCGACGGAGATACATTCGAGCTGGAATACCGCCTGCGCTTGCCGGAAGGCACGGTTCGCTGGACGCGGGGCGCTGGACGGGTTTTCCGCGACCGCAGCGGCCGTGCGGTTCGGATTCTCGGGACCAGCCAGGACATCACAGCACGCCGGGCGGTGGAGACGGAACGAGATCGCCTGGCTGAGCAGGCGCGACGGGCCGACGAGTTCCGGGCGGCCTTTGTGGACGTCATTAGCCACGAGCTTCGGACGCCCATCACGACGATTCTAGGTGCCATGGAGATTCTGACCCGGCGTCGTCGGGTGTTGGACGAGGTCGTCCAGACGTCGTTGCTGGACGACGTACGCGCCGAGTCCGAACGCCTCCACCGGCTGGTGGAGGACCTGCTGGTCCTGAGCCGCGTGGAGCGCGGCAGCCTGGTGGTGGATGCCGAACCCATCCAGATTGCTCGGGTGCTGGGCGGGGTGGTGGCGCGCGTGGCTTCGGAGTTGCCGTCTCTCCGGATCAACGTTCAGGTTGCGTCGTCCCTGCCCGTGGTCTCCGGAGAGGCCACCTACGTCGAGCAGATCGTGCGGAACCTGCTGGAGAACGCCGCGAAGTATTCGCCTGCCGGCTCGACTGTGGTGGTGTCCGCGCAGCACGCGGGTGCCGACGTTCTCATCTCCGTAGCGGACGACGGCCCGGGCATCCCGGAGACCTCGCTCGACCACATCTTCGACCTCTTCTATCGCGATCCGGAGGCCGCGCAGTCGGCGTCCGGCAGCGGGATCGGGCTCTTCGTGTGCCGCGGCCTCGTGGAAGCGATGGGCGGCCGGATGTCGGCCGGAAATCGCCCGGAGGGTGGTGCGGCGTTCTCATTCAGCCTGCCGGTCCTGCA
>CAYRTS010000129.1:3074-4502 GCA_964427285.1 uncultured Anaerolineaceae bacterium | reverse complement strand
GCCACGACAGCGAGTGCGAGGCCGGCCTTGACCCATGGGGAGTTGGCGCCGTTCCAACGGCCGAGTCGGCCAAGGGTCCGTCGATCGCTGACGACCAGCAGGAGCCCGACCAGCGGCGCGATGTAGGCGAGGTTGTAGAGCGCGAGGAGGGCGAGTCCGGTCGAGCCACCGCCCGAGGCGTTGAGGACGTTGACGATGCCCAGGTAGATGGCGCCCGAGCAGGGAACGGTGCAGATCCCGACCAGGACGCCGGCCCCGAGCATGCCCGCGAGACCGCCGCGCTCGATGGCGCGGTGCATCCGGCCGTGGGTCCCGGCCGGCGCCACCATCGATGGGCCCCAACCGGGCAGGAACACGTCCTTGAGCATCCAGAGGGCCATGCCCAGGGCGAGCACGGCCGCGACCCGGGTGACCAAATGGTCCTGGCCGAGGAAGCCGAGGAAGGTGAACAGCCCCAGGCCGATGAGGAAGTAGGTGACCCAGACAGCGCCCACGTAGAGGGAGCCGGCGCCGAGGAGTCGCCGGCGGGCCTCGGCGGTCGCCGACCCATCGCTGGTCACCGAGTTCACGAGGGTCAGGGTGTAGGTCGCGAACAGGACCAGTAGCGCGAACGAGCAGGGGTTGAGCCCATCTGCGACTCCTGCACCCAGCACGATGGGAACGGTCAGGCCCCCAAAGGCCGCCGCATTGAACGGAGAGACCAGAATCCAGCCAAACGAGATGAGTGCCACGACGCCGAGTGCGATCGCGAGTCCAAGGGCCGCCCGGGGGAACCCGAACAGGAGTGGTGACGCCGGGGGGAGGACCGGCGTCGCCCGGGGAGACCCCTCGATGGGGTCGTGGCATGTGCTCATCGGATCAGGCCGTCACGGTCAGCGTGCCATGCATGGACGGGCTTTCCTTGCCGCCGCAGCAAGTGTCGCAGTAGATGTCGTAGACGCCGGGCTCGGTCGGGGTCGTGATGGTCACGACCCTGCGGCTCTCACCGGTCGGACCGGCGGCGGGCAACTCCTCGTAGATCCCGAGTTCATCGCTGATCATCGTGTGGACGCCGTTGTGCAGGTGCGGCGCGGCGTCGGTGGTCCACAGCTCGAGGGACACGGTCTGTCCGGCCGGGAGGCGGACGTTCGAGGGCGTGAAGCCAGCCATCGAGAGCCGGACCGGGATGGCGTCGACGGTCGTTGCGGCGCCGCGCTGGCCGGCCAGGTCACCAAAAGCAAGATAGCCGCCGACGGCCAGGACCGCGGCGATCACGAAGCCAAAGACCCCTTGGCGGATCTGTCGTGAGCGCCGCTCGGCCGCGTGGTCGTAGTGGGGCTTGGGCTCGTGGCGAGTCACCTCGCGCGCAGCTTCGCGCCGGGTTCGCCGGGTCTCCAACTCCTCGGCGCTCATCGCGTCGCCGCAGGGCTAGGCGAGGCGTGGTGCGAC
>CAYRTS010000129.1:0-2974 GCA_964427285.1 uncultured Anaerolineaceae bacterium | reverse complement strand
CCAACTCCTCGGCGCTCATCGCGTCGCCGCAGGGCTAGGCGAGGCGTGGTGCGACTCGTGATCGTCAGGCGACATCGATGACTCCGGTCCCATCGACGCGGTCGGAATCATCGGCGAGTCGCCGCCCATCATCGAACGCATGCCGTCCATGTCGTCGGCGCCCATCATCGAGCCCATGCCGTCCATGGATTCGGCGCCCATCATCGACATCATCGAGGTCATGCCCTGCACGTGGTCGGCCATGTCAGGCGCCGCGTTGTCGCGAGCCACGTTGGTGCCTGCGGCACCGACGACGATGCCGATCGCCAGGGATCCGGCGGCGATCAATCCGGTAATCTTCGTTGTCATCGCATTGCCTCCAGTCGGTCCGTCGCCAGCACGGTGCAGGCGCGTTCGAACTCGGTCTCACTGATCTCGCCCCGCGCAAAACGGGCTCGGAGGATCGACAGAGCGTCCTCCGCGGGCGTGTCACCTTCAGGGCGGCGGACGATCAGCCAGACCATGAAGAGCAGAGCGGCGATCCAGACCAACATCCAGATCCATCCGTCCGGTCCCATCATTGCCAAGGGCCTCCTGTCGCGGCCGACGGACTTCGCCGGACTCCACAACAGACGCTAGGCGCGATGTCGCGCGAGGTCCATGGATGCCGGCTCCGGACTGGCTCAAGGTTTGGTCAAGGTGCAGAAAGGGGCCCGCTGTCCCCTTGCGCCGAGGGTTCGTTTTGACGACTGTTGTGATCTGATGAAGCCGCGAATCCTCCTCGTGGACGACGAGGCCCCGATCCTCGAGCTGGTGCGCGGCTACCTCGAGCGCGAGGGCTACTCCGTCGCGACCGTCGAGGACGGTCTCGCCGCTGTCGAGCACGTCCGCGCCGAGCGGCCGGACGTCGTGGTCCTCGACGTGATGCTCCCGGGGATCGACGGCTTCGAAGTCCTGCGCCAGATCCGGACCTTCTCCGACGCCTACGTATTGATGCTGACTGCGCGGTCCGACGAGATGGACCGAATCGTCGGGCTCTCGGTGGGCGCCGATGACTACCTCGTCAAGCCCTTCAGCCCGCGAGAACTCGTCGCCCGGGTCAAGGCCCTGCTCCGCCGGCCGCGCAACGGTCGGGCTGCCGCGACCGGCGACCTGGCCGTCGATCCGGCTCGCCGGACGGCGACCGTGCGCGGGGCAGCGGTCACCCTGACCGCCACCGAGTTCGACATCCTGGCCATCCTCGCCCGCGATCCGGGCGTCGTCGTCACCCGAGCCGACCTTCTGCGATCGGTTTGGGGCCCGACCTTCGTCGGTGACGACCACCTGGTCGATGTCCACGTGGCTAACCTACGAGGCAAGATCGGCGACGGCTTCGTCGAGACGGTCCGCGGTGTCGGATACAAGTTGGCGGACGGCTGATGCGTCTGCCGCGCTCCCTGCGGGCCCGCTTCCTCACCGCCAACCTCGTCGTGCTCGGCGTCGCCCTTGGCACGGTCCTGGTGGCCGTTAGCCTGGTCGGACCGGGCTATTTCTCCGAGGCGATGGGCCATCGCCCAGACGACCCGGCCGGTCAGCAGATGGACGCGGCCACCCTGGAGGCCTTTGGGGTCGCGGTGCGAACGGCCCTGCTGGCCGCGGCCATCGCCGCGGTGGTGGCGGCCATCGCCGTGGGCCTGGCCATCTCCACCCGCGTGGCCGGACCGGTGACCCGCCTCGCGGCCGCCGCCCATCGCATCGCCGCGGGCCACTACGCCGAGCGGGTTCCGGCCGCTGGGGAAGGCGAGATCGGCGACCTCGCCTCGTCCTTCAACAGCATGGCTGGATCGCTCCAGGCCACGGAGCGCCGGCGACTCCGGCTGGTTGGCGACGTCGCCCACGAGTTGCGCACACCCCTCACCACGCTCGACGGCTACCTCGAAGGACTGGAAGACGGCGTCGTCGCCCCCAGCCCGGCGACCTGGCAACTCCTCCGCCGCGAGACGGCCCGCCTGAATCGGCTGATCGGCGACCTTCAGGACCTGTGGCGGGCAGAGGCCCGCGAACTACCGCTCCGACTGGCGCCCGTCGACGTGGTCGCGGTGGCTCGCGAGGCGGTCGACCGGGCCCGAACGGGCGCGGCCTCCCGACAGATTACCCTCGACTATGCGCCCGCATCGACAGACTTGTCGGCCCTCGCCGATCGCGATCGGGTGGCCCAGATCCTCGACAACTACCTCTCGAACGCTCTGCGCTACGCTCCCGATGGATCACGGGTGGTGGTCGCTGCGTCGCCCCGTGACAGAACGGTCGTCCTGTCCGTTCAGGACTTCGGACCCGGACTGACCCCCGAGCAGAGGTCGCAGGTCTTTGAGCGCTTCTACCGGGTCGATCCGTCGCGTTCCAGAGCGCTCGGTGGGTCCGGCATCGGTCTTGCCATCGTTCGCGCCCTGGCGGAGGCGATGGATGGTCAGGCGTGGGCCGAGTCCGATGGGCCGGGCGCAGGATCCACCTTCTTCGTGTCGCTGCCACATTAACGGCCGGCTGGGTCACCGTCCGCTGAACGCGCCTTCCAGGGCATCGAGAAAGACCGGGACCTCGGCGGTGGTGAAGGCGAGGGGGGGCCGGACCTTGAGGATGTTGCCGGCAGCGCCGGTCGTCCCGACGAGGACCCCGCGATCGCGCATGCCCTCCTTGATCGCGGTCGTGGCGACCGGGTCGGGTTCCTTCGTGACGCGGTCGCGCACGATCTCGACCCCGATCGCCAGCCCGACGCCGCGCACGTCGCCGATGGCTGTGTGGCGTGAGGCGATCTCACGGATTCCTCCGCGGAGCGCCTCGCCGGCCGCCTGGACCCGGGCCAGCACCCGTTCGTCGTCCAGCACGTCTAGGACTGCCAGGCCGGCGGCCGCCGACACCGGGTTGCCGCCGAACGTGCTGAAGAAGACCGTGTCCTCGGCGAAGCGCTCGGCGATCTCACGCCGTGTGATCACCGCGGCGATCGGGTGGCCGTTGCCCA
>CAYRTS010000128.1:0-4530 GCA_964427285.1 uncultured Anaerolineaceae bacterium | reverse complement strand
CGCCGCCGCGTCCTGTCCGCCATCTATCGCGGCCACGTCGACAAGATCCCGGCCTGCACCCTGAGCTCCGTGGTAACCGTCGAAATGATGGACCTGGTCAACGCGCCCTTTCCGGAGGCGCACCTGGACGCCGAGTTGATGGCCCGCCTGGCCGCGACCGCGCACGACGTGTTCGGGATGGACACGATCATGCCGGTCTTCCACTCGCAGCTCGAGTCGGACGCCCTGGGTGGCGAGACCGAGTGGGCGGAGAAGGACAACTGGCCGTCGCCGTCGCGGTTCACGATCGAGGAACCCGAGCAGGTCAAGATGCCCGACGACTTCCTCAAGCGCCCCACGATGGCCGCCGTCACCGGGGCGATCAAACTCCTACGCCAGCGCTACCCGGACGTCGCGATCGTCGGCAAGGTCTACGGGCCGTGGTCGGTTGGCTACCAGATGGTGGGGATCGAGAGCTTCCTGATGGACGTGATGCTCGATCCGGACAAGATCAAGCGCTACCTCGATGCGTTCATGCCCGCGTGCATCGCGTCCGCCCGCGCCCAGTTCGAGGCCGGCGCCGATGCCGTCATGTGGGCGGACCACACGACCGGCGACCTGTGCCGGGCCGAGACCTATCGCGACTTCCTCCTGGAGATGCATCAGCACATCACCCAGGAGATGGGCGGCCCGGGCATCTTCCACTGCTGCGGCAAGACGATCGATCGGGTGCATCTGTTCGCCGCCGCCGGCTGGGATGTCTTCCACTTCGAGTCGCAGGTGGACGCCCGCGCGGCGCGGGCGATGGCTGGCGAGCGGATGGCGCTCTTCGGCAACCTCAACAATCCGGCGCTCCTGTACCAGGGCACCCCGGAGCAGGTCTACAAGGCCTGTTGGGACCTGATGGACCAGGGCGTCGACGGACTGGCCCCGGAAGGTTCGGTGCCCCTGGTGACCTTGAAGGAGCCACTGATGGCGATCAACCAGGCCGCGCGCGACTGGTCGAAGCTCCATCGCGGCGACGGCGATTTCGTCGTTCGCCCCGATCCCTCCACGAGCAGCTACACCGGCTACCCCGGCGAGCCGAGCTGACCCCGATCGCCGGACCAGCGATCGTCCTTCCACTGATCAGGAGAGACACCGAACCATGGCAGACCTGAAGCGACTCCAGATAGCCGTCGAGGTCGGGGACCGAGAGACGGCGGTCGAGGTCACCCAGCAGGCGATCGACGAGGAGATCCCCCCGAAGACCGTGCTGGATGCCATGACCGATGCGATGGGCGTCGTGGGGCAGCGCTTCCAGGACAACGAAATCTACGTCCCGGAGATGCTCATCAGCGCGAGGGCCATGAAGGCGGCCGTGGCGCTGCTGGAGCCGCTCCTGATCGGTTCGGGCTACAAGCCGGACAGCATCGCCGTCATGGGCACGATCAAGGGCGACCTCCACGATATCGGCAAGAACCTGGTGGGGATGATGCTCAAGGGCGCGAACTTCGAGATCGTGGACCTGGGCACCAATGTCAATGTCGACAGGTTCATGGCCGCCGCTCGCGAACACAAGGCGGACATCATCGGCATCAGCGCGCTGCTGACCACGACGATGGGCAACATGCGCGGAGTGATCGAGGCCGTACGCGCCGCCGACGACATGCCGCACCTGCGGGTCATCGTCGGCGGGGCCGCGGTCACCGAGGAGTTTGCGAAGCAGATCGGCGCCGACGGCTGGGCTCCGGACGCGGGCTCCGCGGTGATCCTCGCGCGGAGGGTCGTGGCCGAAGCCCGGGCGGCAGGAGCTGCTGCCGGCGATGGGGCCGGCGCGGCCGCCAGCTGAGCGCTTCGGCTGCCGTCGGGGTTGCGGCCCCGCGGCGACACTAGGACAGACGTCCCGCCCTGAACGCATCGATAAACTCGACGCCGAATGCATCGGCGCCGGTGAGCAGGTCCGCCGCGAGCCGGTATGTCTCGGCGCTGCGGTCCGGCGCCAGGGCCTTGGCGATGTTCGCCGCGACCGGGTCCACGATGCCACTGTCCTGGCCGGCCTGGACACACAGGTCCAGAAAGACATCGCTGATCAGTCGGCGAGCCGGCATCCCGAAGGACACGTTCGAGACACCGCTGGTGATGTGGATCTCCGGGCCGTATCGCTCGCGAAGCTGGCGGACTGCTTCGAGGTAGGCGGAACCGGCCTCGGCGTCCACCCCGATCGGGATCACCAGCGGGTCCACGTGCAGGGCCGACAGCGCCAGGCCGTGGCCGACCGCCATCTCGATCATTTCGATCGCCCGGACCATCCGCTCCTCGGTGCCGGTGGGCATGGTCGCGCCGGTCGCCGACAGGATCACCGGTGAGCCCCGCTCGGCGGCCAGTCCCAGGACATCCTGGCGGTCGGCGGCCGCCGAGTTGAGGAGCGGCGGCGCCCCGCCTCCCCACGCCGGGTCGTACAGGTCCAGGCCAACCGCCATCACGGCCGAATCCGATGAGTCGATGGCGAGCGGCACCGTCGTGGCCGGCCCAACCACCTTCACGAGCCAGGCCATCGCTTCCAGGCGGCCGCTGACATCCGGGGACACCTCGTCAACATTGATATCCAGGTACGCCGCTCCGCCCGCGATCTGGCGCGCCGCCATCCAGCGAACGTACGTGGCCGCCAGCTCCGCGTCGGGGCCATTGGCCACGCCTTCGAGGACGGCAACCATGACGTGCTTGACCCGACCCGAGTTGAACTCGCGCGTCTCCTGCACGACCTTCGGCACCGGCAGGAGTGCCTCGCCGTTGCCAAGCGGGACCCGGATCGCGGGCTGGCCACCGGCCGTCTCCGCGATCCGCGCACCGGTGCGCTGGACGACGCGGCTGGTGTGGATGTTCTCGCCGATGATGATGAACGGTCGCGAGCCGTCAGTCGGGTTCAAGGATCCGGACCTCCTCGTACAGCGATGGGGTCAGGCGGCGAGCGGCACGAACCGGCAGCCGTCGACGAACAGTTCGAAGAAGTCGGGCTCCGTCTCGAGCTCGACGTGCTCGATTCGACCGACCAGGGCCTCCAGGGCGTCGCGTCGTGAAGAGGAGAGCAGCAGCGCGACAGCGCCATGCAGGGCCGCGTTGCCGACGCGAACGACACGGTCCGCCGGCACGGGCGCCAACAGGCCGATCTCCATCGCGTTGACGACGTTCACGGCGTTGGCGAACCCGCCTGCGAGGTAGACCCGGTCCACCTGGTCGGCGGTCACCCCGAGGCGACGCAGGAGGATGCGCTGGCCGCACGCGTTGGCCGCCTTGGCCTGGGCGAGCAGGCTCGCATCGGCGCGCGAGAAGCTGATCCGCTGTTCCGGGGCCACGAAGTACTCGTCGAGGCCATCCCGGAAGCGACCCTCGGTATTCATCCAGTTGGCCCGTCGAAGCTCGGCCAGGATGTCGACGAACCCGGAGCCGCAGATCCCAACGGCAGGAGCATCGCCGATCGTGGCGAACGTGAATCCGTCGCCCTCGATTCGGACGGTCTCGATGGCCCCGTCCGCGCCGGGCATCCCGAAACGAACCAGCCCGCCCTCGAAGGCCGGACCGGCCGGGCACGACGCGGCGAGATAGCGGGTTCCGTCGGTGACCACCACCTCGGTGTTCGTGCCGATGTCGACCAGCATCCGCACCCCGCTGCCACCGGCAAAGTCGATCGCAGTGAGGTCCGCCGCGGTATCGGCCCCGACGTGGCTGGCGATGATCGGGGCGCCGACGACGCGGCCGTGCGGGTTCATCAGCAGGCCGACCTCGTGGCCACGCTGCCGGATCCAGGTCGTCGTGGCCGTCCCGTTGAGCACGGCGTGCTCGGTGAGCGACTTGTAGGGCGACTCCCCCATCGGCGCGATGTCGATCCCGAAGAAGAGGTCGCGCATCGTGCTGTTGGCGACAATGATCGCTTCGTAGACTTCGTGGCGATCGATCCCGTGCTCGCGGTACAGGTCGCGCAGCTCGTGGTTGAGCGCTCGCCGCAGGGCCATCCGCATCGTGCCGGGAAAATCCCGCTCGTACGAGATGCGGGTCATGACGTCGCTGCCGCCAAAGCGCTGCGGGTTCTCCATGGCCGCCCCGGCGACGGCGCGCCCGCTGAGCAGGTCGATGAGCTGGAAGACCACGGTCGTGGTCCCGACGTCGATGGCGAGGCCCAGGACGTGCTTGCGGCGGAGGTCGATTGGCTGGCCGGCATAGCGGACGGCGAGCTCGTCTGCGGTGACCACCGGGTCCAGTCGCGTGGGCGGTTCATCGGCCGGGCCGAGGATCCGCATCCGGCGCCGGATGATGGCGAACTCGACATCGCCTTCGACATCGTCAATCTGTGCCTGGCAGGCGAGCCGGAACTGGCCGGGCAGGTAGGCCTCGGGCTCGGTCCGGGGCGACAGTCCTTCTCCGCCCTGGCGAACTTCGACCACGCACTCACGACACCGACCGGTCCGCCGACACGACGCCGGGACGGCCGTCGACACTTCGTCGGCGTAGTCGAACAACGTTCGACCGGCGATCAATGGTCGGCGGTCGGTTCCGTGGATGACGTCAGGCACT
>CAYRTS010000127.1:0-4693 GCA_964427285.1 uncultured Anaerolineaceae bacterium | reverse complement strand
GGGCATGGACCGCGGGAGGCGGCGGCGAGACCCGGCGGCGGCGAGACCCGGCGGCATCAGCGACTGGGCACGCCCCGGTCGCGCGCGAGGGCCGGTGGGCGGGTGGGCGCCCAGGCGTCGATAGCTTCGGCCGACCAGATGGGGCCGTCCCGGAACTCGAGGATCGGCGGCGGGAAGGTCGGATCCGTCGCCTTGACGAAGCCGAGCTTGGCGGGATTGATCCGTAGCCGACCCGCGATCTCCTCCCGCGTCGTCAGCCCGAATTCGAGCACCAGGTGCGGTTGATCAATCCATGCAAACGGCTGTGGGTTGCCACCGCCAGGATCCGTCAGGAAGCTCTCGCCGTGAAACTGGAAGACCCAGGCTCCATCCGGCCGCTCCTCGACCGGATCGACCAGACGATAAACGCGCACCAGCTTTGGGTTGATCGGCATGGTGGAAGCATGCGCCGGGGCTGGATCCTGTCAACCTTGTGTCCTCCTTCAGAGTGGGCGCAGTCGGCCCGTCTCGTACCAGACGTTCGATGACCACGAATCCGGGATCGGCGCCCAAACATAGCCTTGAGTCCCCGTTCGCGATCACGAACCACTCTTGACGGGGTCAAGTCGACACTCGTGTCGTACAACTGGATGCCAAGTTCGGCTAGCGCCGGGTGGGCCAGATGATGGAGGACCCGGTCAGCGGAGCCGCCAGAGGGGCGCCTGCGGACCGGCTTCCCGGCCTCGCCGGAGCTTCCGGGCGCCGCTGGCCTGCCGCAGCCCAATCTGGGCCCTGCGTCACCGCCGCCGAGACCACACCTGAACCTACGGGCGACTCCCCGCGGGTTTGCGCGACAGGCTCTGGAGGTACCGGATTCTGGATGAACGCCCCCCGGTCCTGCCAGAAACCGACAAAACGTGTCGCATCGGCCAGGGGGCTGCGCTCATTCGTGGGGAACGCGGTCCTGTGGGTACCGGGTAGGTCGGCTCCTCGATTTGTCGTGGCCTGGGCGGGGACTAACCGATCAAATCGTCGAACAGCGTTGGCTGCAGGTATGGCGCGGCTGCCTCGGCGACCTTCCGTCTCGATCGAGACGCGAGTCCGATCAGGTCGGCCGGCGTCACGGCCACGCCGATCGAATCCGAGGAGAGGGGCGTGGCTCCAAGGCCGACGAGCGACCGATTCCCGGCAGGCACCCCAGGTTCGTCTCGAACGAGTACCGGCACCCAGCCGCCCTTGAGCGCCTCCAGCGCCCCTGTCCACGTTCCGCCTGACCCATCGGCACTACTGACGACAACGGCAACGTCCGAGAGCGCGTAAATCAGCTTGTTGCGGCCCATGGCGGCACCCGCACTGAATGCGGCCGACGGGTGATACGGCGACACCAGGACAGCCTGCCCGCCCGCCACCGCCGACCGGGTCGAGGGTTCGCGAAGCCGCCGCTCGACACCCTCAGGCACGACCCCGAGAACCGACCCACCAGCCTCGAACGCCGCCCGCATCGCCGTGACGTCGATGCCACGGGCACCACCGGACACCACCGATGAACCACCAGTCGCGGCGGCCGTGGCGAGCCGCTCGGTGAACTCGACCGCGTCGGCCTCCGCATCGCGCGACCCGACAATCGCGACTCCGCCGCCAACAAGGAGGCTTGCTGGCCCGCTCCCGAACAGCACGGGCGGCGCCCACGACCCGAGCCGATCACGCAGCACCACCGGGTAGGCGTCGTCCACGATCGTGACGACCCAGATCCCGCGCGAACGAAGTCGGTCTAGCTCGAACGCCAGCTGTCCGCTCCGACCCAGCAGGCGGACGTATCCGGCGGCCACGTCTTCCTCGATCCCGAGCGATCGGGCGATCTCCAGCGCCGTCAACCCGATGAGCTCACGGGGTCCTCGGAACGAATTCCGCCGGAGCGCTTCGTCCAGGCGCGACCACGTGACGGGGCCCATCGGTCGCAATCCTGGCGCGCCTCGATCCGCACCGAGACTGGTGCACAGCAGGATGAGCGCCGGGGCGTCCGGGGAGAGCGACTCGAGATCGATCACGTCAGCCATCACGCGCGCTTGCCACCGCCAGCACGAACGGGTGCACGGCCCCACTCCCGTGAGTGCGCAGCAACCAACCGGCGACGGTCAAGGTCCACCCGGAATCGACGATGTCGTCGACGAGCAGGACCGGGCCCGGAAGGACGACCGAGCCGTCGATGTCGAGCTTGCGATGCGCATTCCGGAGCTGCTGCGCGCTGTTCTGCATGTCTTTCTGCGGCTCTGCCCCGGCGAGGACGGTCAAGGCGTCCACGTAGGGTAGGCCAAGGAGATCGGCCAATGAGCGGGCGAACGCGTGCACCAGGCCCGGTTTCGCGCTTGATGGCAGCGCTGTCACCCAGGTTGGCGGTGGCGTCGGATGCCAGCGGTCACGGATGGCGCGAGCGGACTCGACGACAAGCTCCCGGCCGAACGTGCCGTCGACATCCTTGCCGCGCTGGACATCGCGGCCCCAGCCGGCGTCGCCGTACACGCACAGCGCCATTCCCGCCTCGTTCGGTGGGGTGATCCTCCCAGATAGCCCTTCGGCGACGTCGAGCGCCCACTGGAGCCGTGGCTTGACGGGCCGCAGGTCGCGCCGCAGGAACGAAACCGCCGCCCGAACGAGTTCGTCATCGACGGTTCGCGGCAATCCACGACCGGTGCAGTTCACGCAACGGCCGCATGCCACTGGGTCCGGGTCATCCAGGACCCGGACCAGAAACTCCATGAGGCAGCCGTCGTGCTGAAGGTAGGCCTGCATCTGCGCCAACTCGACGCGCCGCGCTGCGATCACCCTGGCGATCCGCTCTTCATCCTGGGTCCATGGATTCGGCGTCCGCCGGTAGCGCCCGCCATCGTGAGCCACGGCACCATCGAGTTCGAGCAGCTTGAGTGCCTGCGTAATCCGCCCACGCTTCAGATTGACCGCCTTCTCGAGCCTGCCGATCGTCATCGAATCGACCCGATCGAGCGCGTCGAGGATCTCGAGCATGTTCACGGTCGGCGGGAAGGCGCTGTCCATGAAGTACTCGGCGATCTCGTCGTCCTCCCGACCCGAGAGCAGGACGCCATAGGCATGGTCCACCGCGCGACCAGCTCGGCCCACCTGCTGGTAGTACGCGATGGCCGACCCAGGCCGTTGGTAGTGAATGACGAAACCAAGATCGGGTTTATCGAACCCCATCCCCAGGGCCACCGTCGCCACGAGCGTCTTGATCTCGTTTGCCAGGAGAGCGTCTTCGAGCACCACCCGTTCCTCGGTGGAGAGGTCCGCGTTGTACGCCCGCGCTTCAATCCCCCGTGACCGGAGGAATGTGGCGACGCGCTGGGTGTCCGCGACCGTCAGGCAGTAGACGATCCCGCTGCCGGGCATCAGGGGGATCTGTTTCGCCAGCCATGCGAGACGCTCCGCCTGGTTCGCCAGGACGATGGCGTCGAGCTGGAGGGAGAAGCGTGCCAGCGGGCCACGGAGGATGGCAGCGCCCTCGCCGAGCTGTTCGGCGACGTCGGCCACCACGCGATCATTCGCCGTCGCGGTCGTCGCGAGGACGGGTACGCGGAGGTCCAGGAGCTTGAGGATGCGACCGATCCGTCGATAGTCGGGCCGAAAGTCGTGGCCCCAGTCGGAGATGCAATGCGCCTCGTCAACGACGAACAGGCCGATTGAACCCTGGATGCCAGGGAGCACGCCCGTGGTGAATCGTTCGTTGGCCAGCCGTTCCGGCGAGATGAGCAGCACGTCGATCGTGTCGGCCAGGAGACCCTCCTGAACCGCGTCCCAGTCGTCGGTGTTCCCCGAGTTGATCGTCGCGGCGCGGAGGCCGAGGCGCCCCGCCATGGCGATCTGGTTGCGCATCAACGCCAGGAGCGGGCTGATGATCAAGGTTGGTCCACGGCCCTGATCGCGGCGGGTCCGCGTGGCGATCCAATAGACGAGGCTCTTGCCCCAGCCCGTTCGCTGGACGACCAGGACTCGGTGGCCGTCCTCGATCACGGCCTCAATCGCCGCGCGCTGGCCGTCGCGGAATGTCGCGTCCGGCCCGAGCATGGCCTGGAGGTGTTTGGTCAAGGGGTCCATGGGCTCGCCCAGTGTGGCAGTGCGGCCCACCAGGAACGGAATGCCGACCGAGTGAAGCCGAAGGCTACGGGGTTCGCCTGATCGCGGCTCCCTGTGCGGTGCGACCACGCGCGAGATTGGCGCTCGCAAAGTGCCGCTGCTTGAGCTCCGGCGCGGCCATCAGGCGGATGTACGCCGGACCCTCTTCTTCCAGCTCGTTCACGATCGCGCGCAGGTCCGCGTCGCGGCCGGCATAGGTTCGAATGCGCCCTTCCGTCCGCTTCAGCAGCCGCCTCGCCCCGTCGTAGTCGCCGGCCCGATTGCGGATCAGGGCCTCCTGGAGGGCGCGGGCGGCGAACTGACGAGCAACCGCGCGGTCGACCTCGATCTCCCGCGGCTGGGCATCGTTCGATGCATGGTCGGCGTAGGCCCAGGTCAGTCGAACCTCGTTCGAGCCCGCTCCTGGAGCGACGCCGTCGCGGTCGTCCCGGTCGAGGAGCCCCAGGATGGCGCCGGTCTCGCGACCGATGTCGCCATACGGGAACGTGAGCCGAAGCACAATCTGCAGGGCCTGGTCCGCCACCAGGTCCCCGAGTGTGACGACCGTTCGACTGCCGCGAGCCTGGAC
>CAYRTS010000126.1:0-4825 GCA_964427285.1 uncultured Anaerolineaceae bacterium | reverse complement strand
TTCATGAGGCCGTCGCCGGCCATCGGCCTCGCCTCCGGGCCGGGCGTCCTGGAACGCGGGGTTCGTCCAGCGGATCGTGCCTTCGCTCGAGCTTCGGTTCGGGCGGAGCGGGACCGGGAGCGCGCCACCTGCTTCCACGTCTGACACCGCCGCCCAGTAGGCGGCGCCTGACCGGTTGGACTTCGGGGCGCGTGGGGCCGCGGGCCGATTCCGTCAGACGTCGCGAGGGCGGTGCACGGCGTCAGCTGCTCACCTTGCACAGCCGCCAGCGCTCGGGGACGCCTTTGAGTTCGTGCTCACCTGTGTCCTCGAAGACAAGTCCCGAGCCGGCCGTCAGGTCCTTCACGGTCGAACTGACGAGGACCTCCGACGGCCCGGCCAGCGCGGCGATCCGGGCGCCGATATGCACCGCGATCCCACCGACCTTGCCGTTGACGGCTTCGATTTCGCCGGTGTGGACGCCGGCCCGGATCTCCAACCCCAGATCACGAACGCGGGATCCGATCGCCTGGGCACAGTGCACGGCCCGGGCCGGCCCATCGAAGGTCGCGAAGAATCCGTCGCCGGCGGTATCGACCTCTGTACCCGTGAACCTCGCCAGCTCACTCCGGACGATCGCGTGATGCGCCGCGATCAGGTCGCGCCACGCTGCGTCGCCGATCTCGGCCGCTCGCGTGGTCGCGCCGACGACATCGGTGAACAGGACGGTCGACAGCCGACGAGTGCTCCGGATCTGGGCCCCGTCGAGGCTCGCGATGAAGCCCTCCAGGGCGTCGATCATGGGTGCGATCGGCCCTGCCGAGCACTCGTGGTCCATGCCCGGCAGTTCGACGATGGTCGCCCCGTGGATGAGCGCCGCAGAGCTCCGCATGTCGTCAACCGGTACGGAGCTGTCGCCAGGTCGGTACATGGCCAGGGTCGGCACGGAGATCGCGGGGAGCACGTCCCGGATGTCCAGCGCCATCTGGACCTCGAGCATCGGGCGGAATGAGCCCGGCGACCAGGCGCTCCGCTGCAGCCTGGCCATCCACGCTAGGTGGCCTGGGTCGCCCGCTCGGCTCGGCTGGACGTCACGGACTTCGTTGAGTGCCGCTTCGAGCGAGCCGAAATGGGATGCGGTCCACTCGAGGTAGGTCTGCCATTCCTGCAGGTGCCGCCCGGCAAGATGGGACCACATGGCGTAGGTCGCGAGACCCCGGACGCGATCCGGGTGCGATGCCGCATAGAGGCAGGCCAATTGAGCCGCGGAATTGGACCCAAAGAGGATGGGTCGGGTCACCCCGGCCGCGTCCATGACGGCCGCAAGATCCTCGACCAGGATCTCGACCGTAGGGGCCTCTCCGGGTGCGAAGCGATCGGACAGCCCCAACCCCCGTCGATCGAGCATGACCACGCGGCCCAGTCCCGCCAGATGCTGGAACCAGTCCACGTACTGGGCGCTCTCCCACATCAGGTCCAGGTGGGTGATGTTGCCCGACATGAAGACGATGTCATAGCGTCCTGTCCCGAACGCCTGATAGGCGATCGACGCGCCGTCCGAGGCGCTGGCATAGTGGACGTCCGGTCGCTCCATCACGAGACCTCCGCTTCGGGATCCGAGCCCGCGTCGCGTTTCTCCGTTTCGCCGAGCTTCTTTCGGTTGATCTCGCGGGTCTTCATGATCGAGTCGCCGGAGTGCGGCTTCACTTCGGGGGCAGCCAACGTCGAGCGCGGCGTCCGGCCGGCGGCCTTTGCGACCGATCGGGCATCGATGCGCGCGCTCATCCGGGCCGCGATGGTGGCTTCGTAGCCCTGATCGGTCGGCAGGTAGTAGCGACGGGGCGTCAAGGCATCGGGCAGGTACTGCTGCTCGACGTCGGCGCCTTCGTAGTCGTGCGTGTAGCGGTAGCCGACGCCGATGCCGTGCTGCTTCATCCCACGGTGCGGGGCGTTTCGAAGGTGGAGTGGCACGGGCAGGGCGCCGTTGGCTCCCACGTCCGAGACGGCCGCCCAGTAGGCCTGCCCGGACCGGTTCGACTTCGGCGCGGTCGCGATGTAGGTCGTCGCCTGGGCCAGGGCGTACTGCGCCTCGGGCAGCCCGATCCAGTCGAGGGCCTGGCCGGCGGCGATGGCGATCTGGAGCGCGCGCGGGTCGGCGTTCCCGACGTCCTCCGACGCGCTGATGATCAGGCGACGCGCGATGAACTTGGGATCCTCACCCGCCGCGATCATCGCCGCGAGCCAGTACAGGGCGGCATCGGGATCGTTGCCGCGCAGGCTCTTGATGAACGCCGACACCGTATCGAAGTGCCCGTCGCCTGCCCGGTCGTAGGCCAACACGCGCTGCTGCGCGGCGGCCTCGACATCCTCGAGCCGCGGGCTGACATGGCCGCCGGCGTCGCGCTGATCCTCGGCCTCGGCCAGTGCGGTGGCCCCCTCCAGGACGTTGAGCGCGGCACGGGCGTCCCCGCCGGCGAGGGAGACGAGGTGTTCGAACGCCTCCTCGATCAGGGCCACGCCACCCGGTGGGCCAAGCGGGCCCGCCAGTCCGCGGTCCGCGTCCTCGAGCGCGCGCCGGACGACGACCGCAACGGCGTCATCGCTCAGCGGTTCGAGGCGCCAGACACGCATCCGCGACAGGAGCGCGCTATTGACCTCGAAGTACGGGTTCTCCGTCGTCGCGCCGACGAGCGTGACGGTCCCGTCCTCGACGTGTGGCAACAGGGCATCCTGCTGGGCCTTGTTGAAGCGATGGATCTCGTCGATGAACAGCACCGTTCGGGTTCCCTGCAGCGTCAGACTTTCCTGGGCCTCGGCGATGGCAGCCCGCAGTTCGGCCACGCCGGACATGACCGCCGAAACGCTGGTGAATCGGGCGCCGATCTCGGCCGCGAGCAGGCGCGCCAGGCTGGTCTTGCCGGTGCCGGGCGGACCCCACAGCAGGAGCGACGCGAGATGGCCGCGGGCGATGCTGCGACGGAGCGGCCCGCGTTCGCCGACGAGGTGCTCCTGGCCGACGAACTCCGCCAACGAGCGAGGTCGCATGCGGGCTGCGAGCGGCTGGCGCTCGGGCGGTGGTTGGAACAACGCCTGCGGCTTCGCGCCGCCGGCCTTCGGGCGGGTCGTGGGCATGGCTGCCAGTCTACGGCCGATCGTGAGGGGCACTTGGACCGCTAGGGTCGGATCGGCTCGATGTTCTGGTTCAGGTGGAACACGTTCGCCGGGTCGTACCGCCACTTGACGTGCGCGAGGCGCCGATACTTCGACGCGCCGTAAGCGCTGGGCGCGACACCGGTGTCGGCCTGCTCGTTGACGTAGTTCGTGTCCATCGAGAGGTCGCCCAGCAGCCGGGCCGTGCGGCCGCACCACGCGATGGCCCGCTCGTCGTCTTCCGGACTGTCCCAGACACCCTGGGAGATCCAATAGAAGGCGCCCGCCCTGCCGGAGTACGCCGTTGCGTCCTCATCGACATCGCCGACGGCGCCGCCCAGCTGCAGGCAATAGACCTCGAGCCCAGGGACAGGAGTCTCCCTGAGCGAGTCCGCGATGACTTCGATGACCCGGCCGTCCATCGCGGCAAGGAACCCGCCCTTGGAGTAATACCGCCGACCCCAGGGCAGGAGTTCGTCGCTCGCGCGCTGCAGTTCCACGAAGGTCATATCCACCCTGGGATCCCGGACCCCCCCTGGGAACGCAAAGCGATCCAACGCCGCCTCCGCGCCGACGATCGACCCGGTCCAGATGGCTCGGAGGAGCAATTCGTCCGCCGTGACGACGAAGGCCGTGGTCAGCTCGCGGGGCGCATTCGCCGCCGCGTCGCGATATCGCGTCAGCGTCTCCGCAGTGGCAGCGGCCGGATAGGTCCAGCCCCTGATCGTTACCGGCCCGAGATCGTGCATGCGGAACTTGAACCTGGTGACGACGCCGAAGTTGCCGCCGCCGCCGCGGATCGCCCAGAACAGCTCGGGTTGTTCATCCGCGTCGACGCGCGAGAGTCTTCCGTCTGCCGTGACGATATCAGCTTCGATCAGATTGTCGATCGTGAGCCCGAAGCGCCGGCTGAGATACCCCATGCCGCCTCCAAGCGTCAGGCCCCCGACACCCGTGTGCGACACCACACCGGCCGGTGTCACCAGGCCGTACCGCTCGCCCGCTGCGTCGACGTCGCCGAGCAGAGCGCCCCCGCCGACGTCGACGGTCCTGGTCTGCGGATCGACGTGCACGGTCTTCATCCGCGACAGATCGCAGACGATGCCGTCATCGCAGGTGCCGAGGCCTGCGAAGCTGTGGCCGCCACACCGGACGGCCAGAGGCAACCCGGACCCGGCCGCGATGCTCACGACCTTCTGGACATCGCTCGCCGTCGCAGCCTGCACGATCGCGCCAGGCCGGCGTTCGATGACGGCGTTGTAGACGCGACGAAGACGATCGTAGTCACGATGGCGCGCATCAATGACCGTGCCATCTAGATGTGCGCGCGCAAGTTCGCCCACAACTGCGGTATCAACCATCGGAAACCTCGACTCGCGTTCTGGGGCAGGAAGGTTTCGCTGACACAGGAGCCTACCAACCCTCGACCGAGAATGCACAGAGCCCCAGGGACAATCCGGACCTGCGACATCGCGGCTGCCCTGCGAGGGCTCCGCCGGCGCCCGGCTTGCGGCGCAGCGAGGCGATGACCCACCCGGTACCCGCAGTACCGCTTTCTGCACGAGTGAGCGTGGACCACTCAAAGATTCGACACTTCGCTGTCGATTTCTCGCAGGACCACGAGGAGTTCATCCAGAATCCGGTACTGGGCAGTGCATAGGGGAGGACCGGGGGAGGGGGCGCATAGGGGGCGAAT
>CAYRTS010000125.1:0-4857 GCA_964427285.1 uncultured Anaerolineaceae bacterium | reverse complement strand
CCCACCGCCTCGGCCTGTCGCACTCGACCGTGAAGCACCACCTGGCGAACGCGCGCTCCAAGGTGGGGGCCGAGACGACGGCACAGCTGGTGTGGATCGTGGCATTGCGGCTGCCTGTGCCCGAGCGCGATGCGCAGACGGACGACAGCGGGCTGGCGCAGGAGCGCGGGGTGTAGCCTGCAGGACATGAACTTCGGATTCACGCTCAAGCCTGACCACGACATCGAACGCTTCGTCGCACTCACGAGGCAGGCGGAGGCTGCCGGGTTCACCCACGGCTGGCTGTTCGACAATCATCTGCCGTTCAGGGAGGTCTATCCCCTTCTCACCCTGATGGCCATGAACACTACGCACATGCGTCTCGGCACCTGCGTGACCAACCCGGCCACGCGAGACCCGAGCGTGACAGCGAGCGCTCTCGCGACGCTCGATGAGATCTCGGGTGGCCGCATGGACCTCGGCATCGGCCGTGGCGACTCCTCGGTCCGCTCACTGGGCAAGCCTCCCACCACCATGAAGACGCTGGAGCAGGCGGTGACGGTCATCCGCGACCTCGTCGAGGGCCGCACGACCGCGTACGAGGGAGTGAGCCTGGACCTGCCCTGGACAGGCAAGTGGCAGCTGCCCGTATGGATCGCCGGCTATGGCCCGATGGCGCTCGCCCTCACCGGTCGCATCGCCGACGGCCTGATCCTCCAGCTTGCGGATCCAGACCTGATCCGGTGGATGGTCGGCCTCATGCGTGATGCGGCCGTGGCAGCCGGTCGGGATCCCGCCTCGATCAAGGTGCAGGCCGCAGCACCGGCGCACGTCGGCGCCATCGAGGAATGCCGGGAGCATGTGCGCTGGTTCCCGGCGGCTGTCGGTGCCCACGTGGCTGAGCTGGTGAACCGCTACCCGAGCGACCAGCTGCCCCGGTCGTTGACCGGCTACATCCGCGACCGATCGGGCGACGAGGATCGCAGCCGCGACGAGTTCGGCGCAGCGAATGCGGCGTTCGTCACGGACGATGTCGTGGATCGCTTCGCCATCGTCGGCCCGCCCGAGGAGCACGTCCGACGGCTCCGGGAGCTCAGCGGGGCCGGGGCCGACCAGTTCAACCTCTATCTCATGAGCGGGGACGAGGAGGCGCAGCTGGAGGTCTACGGGTCGACCGTCATCCCCGCGCTGAAGGCGGCACTCGGCGAAGCCTGACCCCGTCGTTCATGGGGGAGCCGGCGGCCATCAGGCTCCTCGGCCCGGATCGGGGCTGCGGCCGCGCTCGCCCGACTCGTCTCTAGCGGCCCGTCCGCTGCGCCTTCTCGTAGATCGCGTGCAGCCGCGTCCAGGGCACCTTTGGCCAGGTCAGGGCGCGCTTGTCGAGGTAGCGCTGGGCGCTGCTCCCACCGGCGCGCTCCTGCCGCATAAAGCTCATGCCGGCGCCCGCCCCCTCAATCAGCCGGGTCGGCCGGAGAAGGCCCAGACGCCAGGTGCGTCTCCGGAGGGAAAGTGCGTAAGTCTGGTCGGGGCGAAAGGATCAGCCCCAGGCGAACAGCGAGGCCATCGGGTCATGGCCCGGCGGCTCTGCGCAGGCGCTCGAACTCGCGCCGCAGGCGCTTGCTCGGCCGGCCCTCCCCACGGACCAGCATCATCGCTGGCCGGGCCTCCGCCACGACGGGAGGGCTGTGGTCCACGTAGCAGGTCGCTGCGACGGCGGCCCCGACACGCGACTCGATCGGCACCGCGACCTCGACGATCCGCTTGCGATCGGCGATGAGCGCCTCCACCCGATCGCCCGCACGAACCTTCGTCGACGGCTTTGCCGGCGATCCATTCACGAGGACGTGGCCGCCATCGCACAACCGGCTCGCTAACGGGCGGGTCTTCACGAGGCGCACCGCGCTTAGCCAGCGATCGATGCGCGTCTCGCCAGGAGCGGCGGGATCAGTCACGCGTTCGCCGGGCCCAATACCGCCGGATCGTCACGAGGTCGAGTTCGGGAACCGGAGCCGTGCCGTCTGTCACAGTCCAAGGGTACCCGCACGATCGACCGGTCAGTCGATGGCGATGATGAACGCCAGCGCTGACACGCCATCCTCCGTCCGGCCGATCCTTCGCCATGCAGCATGCCCGACACCGGCTCGTGCCGAGCGCTTGTCCGTTCCGTCATCGGGAGCAGCATCGGGCGCACCGTAGGATCGGGGGCAGCGGGTTGTCACGGTAGTTGGTCGGCCATCAGCGCTCGTCTTACGATGGTGCGCAACGCCTCCGCCGTAAACGGTTTGTCGAGAAAATGACGAATGCCCGCGGCCTCGGCCATTGCACGGCTGGTATCGGGGAGCATCCCCGACATCATGATGATCGGGAGGCCGGGGCGGAGCGCTGACAAGGCTCGTGCAACGTCAATACCTGACTGGCCGGGCATGTTGAAGTCGGTCACGACGAGGTCGACTACCGCTGGGTCCGCCTGAACTGCCGCGATCAGATCGGCGGCCTTTGTCATCACGGTCGCACGGAAGCCGCTCAGTTCAAGAATCGTCCCGCTCATCGACGCGAGCGACGGTTCATCGTCGAGGATCAGCACATGCTCGCCACGTGCAGTCGCGGGGGTCGACTGATCGACCGCCGAGGAGCCGGCCGCAGCAACTTCACGCTCATCAGATGAAGATGCAGGGAAGAGCAACTCAAACGTCGTGCCGTGGCCTACCCTGCTGGAGGCGCTGATCGTCGCGCCTATGTTCGCCAACGTGCGTTGCACGACGGAAAGCCCGAGTCCGGTTCCCTTGCCGGCCTCCTTGGTCGTGAAGAACGGCTCAAACACCCGCTCAAGTGTGGCGGCGTCCATGCCGGACCCTGTGTCGTTGATCGTGAGTCGCGCGTAACGTCCCTGACGGACTGTCCGAGCTGAGTCGGTGTCCACGGTGATCGCGTCGAGGGTGAGAGTGATACGCCCGCGGCCATCGAGCATGGCATGCCACGCATTGGTGTACAGGTTGACCAGCACCTGATGGATCGTGGTCGAATCGCTCTCGACCTGCGGCACGTCATTGCCGAATGTTTCGGCGAACTCCACGCCGGACGGAATCACGGCCCGCAGCATTCCAAGCGTTTCCCTGATCACGGGCACGAGGGATATCGTGCCTGCAGGGCCATCCGACGGCCGGCTGAATGAGAGAATCCTCCGGACCAGCCCTGCGCCCCGATCGATGGCGATCTGGAGATCGCTGAGACGCTCGCTGGCTGGATGTGAGCGACCCACTTCCTGCTGGGCGAGGTACAGGTTGCCAAGCATGACCGCGAGGACGTTGTTGAAATCGTGCGCGATGCCTCCAGCCAGCGTGCCGATGGCGTCGAGTTTCTGTGCCTGACTCAGCTGTGCTTCGAGTGCCCGCCGCTGGGCGTCCGCCTGCTTCCGCGCCGTGATGTCGACCATGATGCCGCGCAAGGTGACGGGGCGACCATCCTCCACGATCACAGTCACGACATCGTGGATCCAGACCTCACCGCCGTCGGCCGCGATCATTCGGTATTCAGAGGCGTAGTCCTGCATCTTCAAGGCGCACTCGGTGCCGTAGCGAATTGCTTGGTCCCGATCGTCGGGGTGAAGGTGATCCTTCCAAAACGTCGGCGAATCGAGCCACGCCTGCGTCGAATATCCAAGCAGGCGCTCAGCCTGCAGGCTGACAAAAGTGGACTGATCGTTCGCGGCGTCGGCTTCCCAGACGATGCCATCGATGCTGGCGATAAGGGATTCAAGGTGCCGACGCGCGGCTTCTGCCGCGGTCTGCGCCTGCTTGCGTTCGGTGATGTCCGCGATCACCGCGACGAAGACACGTTCGTCCGCGACCACCACTACTTGCAGTTGGATCGCGACAGGATAGACGCTGCCATCCTTGCGGCGATGGAGGGTCTCAAATTCGAGGCGCGGCCGCTCGCCCGCCAGCAGAGGCTGAACCAGGAGCCGAAATGATGGTTCCGTAAATTCCGGCTTCAGATCGACTGGCGTCAGGGCTGTCAGTTCCTGCAGGGAGTACCCCAGGTTGTCCCGCGCGCTCTGATTCACGTAACTGAATGTGAGCGTGTCACACTCGAATACGTAGATTTCATTCAGGCTCGTCTCGACAATGTCCGCCAGGCGCTGTTGCTCATGCTCCGCCTGCTGCCTCGCGGTGATGTCGCGGGCGAGCACGATGAAGTGGCCGGGCAGCGCGTCGACCTCGGGCATGGCCGAGACGGAGAGCTCGAACCAGCGCTCCCCTTGCGGCAGGGCCAGCGCGTAGGTCGCGCCGGTCGACCAGCCCTTGAGCGAGGCCTCGCGGAGCGCGGCCATGCCCGTCTCGGCCGCCGCCGGGGGGAGCACGTCCCCGAGGTTCCTGCCGAGGAACACCTCGGGCAAGGCCGCGAGCAGATCGGTCCGATGGGCGTGGTAGCCATGCACGCGGCCGTCCAGGTCCACCTCGAACAGCAGGTCGGGGATGGCGTCGAGCGTAGCCTGCAGTTGCGCGCGCGCGCTCAGCAGCTCCTGCTCCGCCTGCTTGTGCGCGGTGATTTCCAGGACGGCGGCCGCCAGACCAATTACTTCGCCGGTACCGGACTTGAGTGGAAAATAATTGGCGATCCAGTCGCGCTCGTGGTCCGGGTCTTTGGGGGTCCTGCCGTGAATCTGGACATTCAACACGGGCTCGCCGCGCTCAAAAATCGGGCGATACGCTTCTTTCAGAAACCCCGCCAGGTCGGGAACGATTTCGTCGAGGGTCTTGCCGGCGTGATCCGCGACGGAAAAGCCGTTGATCTCCGCCATGTATTCGTTGATCCGCAGGAAGCGATAGTCGCGATCAAAGACAAACAGGCCGACGGGCGAATAGGCGTAGATTTGTT
>CAYRTS010000124.1:0-4863 GCA_964427285.1 uncultured Anaerolineaceae bacterium | reverse complement strand
TGGACCAGCTGCGCGACTCCGACGCGATCTACCTGGGCGCGGTCGGCTTCCCCGGCGTGCCGGACCACATTTCGCTGTATGGCCTCCTGTTGCCCATCCGCCAGGGCTTCGACTTGTACATCAACCTGCGCCCGGCAAAGCTCCTTGAAGGGATCCCGGGCCCGCTTCGCGACCGCGGTCCGGCCGACATCGACATGCTGTGCATCCGCGAAAACACCGAAGGCGAGTACGTCGGCCTTGGTGGTCGCTTCCATCAGGGTCGACCGGAGGAGACGGTCCTCCAGACCTCGCTGTTCAGCCGGCGCGGCGTCGAGCGGGTCGTCCGCTATGCATTCGAACGCGCCATGGAGCGCAAGCGCACGCTCGCGAGCGCGACGAAGTCGAATGCCCTCAATTACACGGCCGTCTTCTGGGACGAAGTTGTCGCCGAGGTTGGGCGCGACTACCCCGAGGTGGCGGTTACGACCTACCACGTGGACGCCCTGGCGGCGCGGATGATCACCGCCCCGGACACCCTTGACGTGATCGTGGCGAGCAATCTCTTCGGCGACATCCTGACCGACATCGGCGGCGCCCTCCAGGGATCGCTCGGTCTGCCGGCTTCGGCCAACCTCAACCCGGAGCGGATCTACCCGAGCCTGTTCGAGCCGGTCCACGGGTCGGCGCCGCGCCGAGCCGGTCAGGGTGTTGCGAATCCGATGGCCACGATCTGGGCGGGGGCGATGCTCCTTGACCACATCGGCGAACGGGAGGCCGGTCGCCTCGTCATGGACGCGCTGCGCGCGGTCGCGCTCGATGGCCCGCGGACCAAGGATCTCGGCGGGACGGCCACGACTCGCGAGGTCGGCGATGCCATCACAGCCCGGATCGGCACGACCGGCTGAGCGACGATCATGGCCATCCGAATCGGGTTGGGGCAGCTCCAGACGCTGTCCAAAGAGGATGCGGCGTTTGCCCGCCAGCTCGGCTTGTCGACCATCCAGCTCAATACGCCGGCCCTACCGGGTGACGATGGCTTCTGGCACGAGGCGGACCTCGTCCGTCTGCGCAACGACATCGCTGCAGAGGGACTGACGCTCGAGGCGCTCGAAAACGTCCCGATCGCCTTCTATGACAAGGTGATGCTCGGCAAACCGGGCTGGGAGGACCAGCTTGAGCGGTACTGCCACACGATCCGCAATGTCGGGGCCGCTGGGATCGGCCTGCTCGGCCATCATTTCGTCCCGACTTTCGTGTGGCGTACGTCCCTCGAGACGATCGGTCGCGGTGGAGCCCTCGTCTCCTCGTTCGACGCCGACCTCGTGCAGTACGGAAACAAGGTGGATTACCCGCAGGCGCCCCCCACCGAGCTGGCGACACTCGACGAGATGCGGGTCAACTACGGCCGCTTCCTAGACGGGACGCTCCCGGTGGCCGAGGCGGCCGGGGTCCGCCTGGCGCTCCACCCGGACGATCCGCCCGTCTCCGCAATCGGTGGGGTGGCCCGTCTGTTCAACAGCCCCGAGGCGCTCGCCTGGGCGATGGAGCGAAGCCACGGCAGCCCGGCATGGGGGATGGATCTGTGCCTCGGCACGGTCTCCGAGATGGTCGGCGGCTCGGCCGCCGTCTTCCGGTCGATCGACCTCCTTGGCCCGGGAGGAAGGATCTTCTACGTGCACCTTCGACAGGTCATAGGGACCGTGCCGCGTTTCCAGGAAGCGTTCCTCGGTGAAGGCAACTACCCGCCGGCGCAAGTTCTGCGGCGCCTGATCGACGTCGGGTTCGATGGGTTCCTGCTCGATGACCACGTGCCACACATGACCGGTGACACGCCGTACGGGCACCGCGCCCGGGCTCACGCCATCGGCTACATGCAGGGGTTGCTTGAGGCCCTGGCCCCAGCTGGAGCCGCGTGACACGCGTCTTTGTGACGGGAGCCTGTGGCGGGATCGGCCGCTACGTCGTGGCGGACCTGCTCGCTCATGGACATGAGGTTCACGCCGTCGACCGTGTCTCTCTACCTGGAGGGATGTCGGGCAACGGCGCGTCCTGGGCGCAGGGTGATGTTCGCGACCCGGCCCTCATGGCGACACTCCTGGACAGGTCCAGGCCCGACGCACTCATCCACCTGGCGGCCCTCCCATCGCCACTCCACGGCACACCGCTGGAGGTGTTCGCCACCAACTCCGAGGCGACCTTCGTGGCGCTCGAAGCCGCCGGCAATGCCGGGGTGAAGCGCGTATCGCTCGCTTCGAGTATCTCGCTCCTCGGGCTACCGTACGGCGTCGAAGGCCTGGCGCCCTTGTACGCCCCGGTCGACGAGGCGCATCCGAACATCGGGACCGATCCGTACGCGCTCTCCAAGGAGGTCGACGAGGCGATCGCGGCGCTCATGCATCGACGGCATGGCTACCAGGTCGTGGCCCTGCGGATCCCCAACACGGCCCCGATGGCGTCGCACCTCGCCCGGATGGCCACGGTCGCAGGCGACCCATCCGGCCTGGCGCGAGAGCTGTGGGCCTATCTCGACGTGCGCGATGGGGCCCGCGCCTTCGCCCTCGCCGTCGAGCGCGACGTCCCGGGCGTTCACGTCATCAACGTCATGGCGCCCGACACATACTCCGCGCTGCCGACCGCCGAACTGATGGCCCGCTTTCATCCATCGACGTCGTTACGCCGTCCGCTCGTCCGACGTGAGGTGCCATTCGACCTGACGAAGTGCCACGAGCTACTCAAATTCGAGCCCACGCACCTGCTGCCACTGCCGCGCTGAACTGGCCCGGTCGCTGAGATAGCGAGCCACGCCCGCCTTAGGGGCGGCGGCGATCCTTGCGGCGGAAGGCCAACCGCAGCAGACTCAGCCGGAGGCGACGCTGGGCGGCCCTGAGTCCCGTCAATCGCTCATCACCCAGGATCTGCCGCCCATACGCGGTCTCCACCTTGGCCCGCGCGACCGTTTGCAGCTCGGGACGCGCCGCCGGCAGGACCTCCCCGAGGGCGCCCGCGAATTCGTAGACCGTCTCGGTCGGGCGCGGCGCAAACCCGAACCGTGCCGCCAGGCTGGCGACCGTGCCATACGCTCGGTCAGCGCTCGTGGCACCTCTTGGGCCCCGCTGCCAGACGAGGAACGCAACGCTGCCGACCACGAGCAGGAGCAGCACGAACAGCCCGATCAGGGGGCCGAGTGACCCGCGAGCGGCACCCGGACCGGCGAAGCCACCGGGCTCGTCCTCAAGCGGGTCCCGGCCAGCCGGTCCATCCGGTAGAGAGCCGCTGCCGGATGGTCTGGGAGAACCGCTTCCCACCGGGCGTCCGGACGGCAGCGGCGCGATGGCCGCGATTCCGCCGCCGGTTGGGTCAAAGGTCACCCAGCCGTAGCCCGGGAAGTAGACCTCCACCCAGGCATGGGCGTTGCTGTTGAGGATCTCCTCAATGCCGGTCTGCGGGTCGAACGCACCCGGCAGAAACCCGACCGCGATCCGCGTCGGCACTCCGAGGTCCCGCAGGATCACGGCCATGGTCGCGGCGTAGTACTGGCAGAAGCCACGCTTGAAGCGGGCGAAGCACTCGACCGTGGAGATCCCGGCGCAGTCCACATCACGAACATCGGTCTGGTAGATGAAATCAGCGGACCGCAGCTCCCGGACCGTTGCCGCCGCGAGGTCATACGGCGCGTCGGACTTCGCCGCGGCGACGATCCTGGCTCGCAGGGCCAGCGCATCCGGCCCGAGCGAGCCGTCGGCTACCACAAGGTAGAGGTCCCTGATCAGCGGCGGGTAGTCGACCGAGGCTGCCCGAAGGGCCGCCTCGTTGAGCTGGCCCGCCTCGATGCCGTTGACCGGGACGAGCGCGGTCAGGGCATACGGACCGCTCCCGCCATCACGTTCAACGGTGGCCGAGTCGCCGCTCGCCACAACGACCAGGCGGGTCGGCTCATCCACATTGATCGGCGTCTGGGGCGACAGCATGGTCGGCCCATTGAACCCGTTCGGCGTCACGATGATCGCCAATTCCCGCCGCCCGACGTCCTGCCCGATGTCAAGGATTGCCTGGGGCACACCCGCCGACAACGGTGCGCCCGGCTCAAACGCGATGCTGACGGTCTCGCTCAGGCTCCAGCCGGTGAGTTCCAGCCGGTCATACGCGACCGCCCGCCAGTAGTAGTCGGTCTGGTCCGCGGCCGGGCGCTTGATGGTCACGGCGACAGTCGAATCGGTCGTCCAGACTTGCTGGACCGCCGCGGTCGAGCCAAAGCTGACACCCAGTGATCGGTTCGCGCCACCCGCCGGGAGGAACCGCTCCAGCCCGCGCGACACCGACACGAGCCCATCGCTCAGGCCGTCCCATGCGCCGGCCAATGGCTTCGACGACGCGGTCTGGGTCAGGACCAGCGCCCCGGCCACGGCGACGACGATGAACACGCTGCCACCGCGCATGTGGATGGCCGAAATCGACGCAGGATCCCCGATCCGCCGGCGCAGCCAGTCGCTCCGCTCATCGCTGACGTGGCCGCGAATCAGGAGGAACAGGGCGGCCAGGCTGAACACGACCAGGTAGACCAGTTGATCGTTGATCGTCATGGACATGTTCGTCAGCAGCAGCAGGCCGATCACGGTGACCGCGGGAAGCACCCGGTGATGGCCGAACACCGAGTACGCGGCGAACATGGCGGTCGCCCACGTGTAGAGGCCAAGCGTCAGCAGGTAGTGCAGGTATTGCACCGTGGACGCCTGATTGCGCAGGACGATATCGCCATAGGCCGCGACCACCGACGTCGCCGTGGCCCTGTACAGCTCGCCGAACGACGTGCCGTCGGGATGGGCAACAGTGGCCACCACGAGCGGCACGATCAACGCGGCAAAGATCGATCCGATCAGATACGTC
>CAYRTS010000123.1:1644-4871 GCA_964427285.1 uncultured Anaerolineaceae bacterium | reverse complement strand
CAGCGCGTTCTCCTAGGTCACGTCGCTGCGGTCTTCCATCTCCCAGGCATGGTCGAGCGCATGCCACGCGATTCGGCCGGCGGCGTAGCGGACTGTCCACCTGCGGTCGGCAATCGGGGAACCATTGGACTGCGAGCCGAGGACGCTGAGCATTTCCGAGCGCATCGCGGTGATCGCGCCGCGGTCATCGGGAGAGGGCGCCGTGAGGCGGAGACCGATCTCACGGGCGTAGGCGTGGTCGCTCTCCACGACATGCGCGATCATCTTGTCGCGGTCGCGGCCACCACCACGTGGACCCTTGCGCAGCTCGGCTGGCGCGGTCGCGGAGACGCCATCGAACACGGCCCACGCCGCAGCCACCAGCCGCCGGAGACGGTCCGCCTCGGCTGGGCTGGTCGGGCGCCGATCGGCATCGGTGACACGGCTTGGGACTCCGAATGCCGTGCCGCTGCCACCTGGCGCCTGCTCGACGATCTCGAACTCGAGGATGGCACCCTCTTCCGGGAACGGCTCCCCAGCCTCCCCCGCGACGCGAGCATGGCGGGGAGCTGCCGCGGCCAGCGCCTCGAGCGCCAGGTCCACCGTCCTGCCCGAGCGAGACCAGCCGGGCCAATCGATGGCCGTTGCGAAGGTCTTCGTCGGTGTCGATTCGACGGTGACCTTGATCCGCTGGCTCACCGGCGGGTGGCATCCGCGAGACGGCGCACCAGGGCGGCCATGCCCGCGACGTCACGGCCGCCAGGCCCGAGGGCATCGACCAAGGCCGAGGCGACGATGACCCCGTCCGCGCCGGCCCGGGCGATGGCGCGGACATGGACTGGACGACTGACGCCGAACCCGACGGCGACCGGGACGGGTGAGGCGGCCTTCACATCGCGGACGAGCTTCCCGACGGTCGAAGGCAGCGAGGCGCGGGCGCCGGTCACGCCGACCAGCGAGACGCAGTACAGGAACCCGCCGCTGCGCGAGGCGATCCTTGCCACTCGCGCGGGCGAGGTCGTGGGTGCGACGAGGTAGACAACGGCCAAGCCAGCCGCGCGCGCGACGGCCTCGAACGGCGCGCCCTCATCGGGCGTCAGATCGGCGACGATCAAGCCGGCTGCCCCGGCGCCCGCCAGCCGCCTGGCCACGGCCTCGCCGTCACCGCCACCGATCACCTGATTGGCGTAGGCCATCGGGACCAGCGGCAGGTCTGGACGGGCGGCACCAATCCTTTCGATCAACCGAAGCGATCGCTCGAGGGTGGCGCCCGCCGCGATGGCCGCACTCGACGCGCGCTGAAGGGTGGCACCATCGGCCAGCGGGTCGGAGAACGGCAGCCCGACTTCGAGCAGGTCGGCGCCCGAGTCGGCGGCCGCGACCGCGATCGCGAAGCTGGCTTCGGCGTCGGGGTAGCCGGCCACGACGTACGGGATCAAGGCGATCCGGCTTTCGGCGCGGGCGGAGGCGAACGCCGTGGCAATTCGGCGGGCGCCGGTCGTCTGGTTCGTCCCGGTCTCGGTCGAAGCCAGGGCCGACACCTTGGTGCGGGTGCCCATGGCGGCGACCTGGGTCCCTCCGCTCCCTGCCGTCGGTGTCACTGCCCACCGCCCCACGGTTGGACATCGACGAACCGTTCCAGCGCCGCGAGGTCCTTGTCGCCGCGACCCGAGAAGCCGACCAGCACCAGCAGCTCGTCCGGCCACGACCCGCCCAGCCCGCCGACGCTCGCCAGCAGCTTGGGGAGGGCGGCGATCGCATGGGCTGTCTCGAGCGCGGGCAGAATCCCCTCGACGCGGGTGCAGGTCCGCATGGCGGCCACGGCTTCGCGGTCCGTGGCGGCGGCGACCTCGATCCGTCCGGCTTCGGCCAGCGCCGCGAGCTGCGGTCCGATCCCTGGGTAGTCCAGCCCCGCGGAGGCTGAGTGCGCTTCAGTCACCTGGCCGTCCGCGTCCTGGAGCATCAGCGAGCGCGAACCGTGGAGGATTCCCGGCGTTCCCCCAAGGATCGCCGCCGCGTGGCGCCCTGTGGCAAGCCCGTCGCCGGCGGCCTCGACCACCGCGATCCGGACGGACGGCTCGCCGATGAACCGCGCGAGCAGGCCGATCGCGTTCGATCCCCCGCCGACGCAGGCCACGGCGAGATCCGGCAACCGACCTTCGACAGCGGCGAGCTGGGCGGCCGCCTCGTCGCCGATCCGGCGCTGGAGATCGCGCACGATCGTCGGGTACGGGTGCGGCCCCATGGCCGAACCGAGTACGTAATGGGTGTTCTCGACGTTGGTGACCCAGTCGCGCATGGCCTCATTCACGGCGTCCTTCAGGGTCGCCGTGCCCGAGGTCACCGAGCGAACCTCGGCGCCCAGCGCCCGCATGCGCAGGACGTTCGGACCCTGGCGCTCGATATCCTCGGCGCCCATGTAGACGACGCAGGGCAGATCGAGCAATGCGCATGCCGTCGCCGTCGCAACGCCGTGCTGACCGGCTCCGGTCTCGGCGATGACCCGGGTCTTGCCCAGGCGACGGGTCAGGAGCGCCTGCCCGAGAGCGTTGTTGATCTTGTGCGCGCCGGTATGCGCCAGGTCCTCACGCTTGAGGTAGAGCCGCAGCCCCGGAATCGCCGCCGCGCGTGGGGTCTCCCGCGCGAGCCGAGCTGCCTCGTCACGAACCGCCGCAGCGAGTCGATCGGCCCGGTAGAGCGCGGTCGGGCGGCCGGCGAAGCGCTCCAGAAGTTCGCGCAGCTCAGACCAGAAGACGGGGTCCTGGCGCACGGCGTCGTAGGCGGATTCGAGCTGTTCCAGGGCAGCAATCAGGGTTTCCGGAACGTAGCGGCCCCCGAAATCGCGTTCCATTCCCCAGCGACCAGCCCCATCGGCGTTGAGCAGGGCCTCGTGGACGGGAGTCGGGCCGAAGGCGATGTTGGGTCGATCATCGCGGGCGGCCCGCGCCCGCTTGACGAAGAGCGCGACACGAAGCGGATCCTTGGTGGGCCGCTCGCCCTCCACGCGCGGTCGCTCGACGCCCGACGCTACATCGACGCCGACCAGCGGGATCGACCGCGCCGCACCGGCCACGTTCGCTGGATGCAGGCCGCCGGCCAGGGTCACCGGCAGTTCCCGGGCGATCGAGGCGGCCAGCAGCTCGGAGGCACGCTGGCCGGTGCCGCCAGGGTGTGGCCCGCCGGCGGTGTCGAGGAGGAGGCGTTCGACACCGCCGGCGAGGTAGGCGTGACCGCGGGCGACGATCTCC
>CAYRTS010000123.1:0-1544 GCA_964427285.1 uncultured Anaerolineaceae bacterium | reverse complement strand
TGCCAGGCGCTTCGCCGGGTGCAGGACGGCGAGGAGCAGGACGAGATCGGCACCGGCGGCGCGCAGGAGCGCTAGCTGCCTGGACTCCACGACGAAGTCCTTGGCCAGGATCGGGATCGCAACCGCAGCCCGGACCCTTCGCAGATCACCCACGGATCCACCGAACCAGTGCGGCTCGCACAGGACCGAAATCGCGGCCGCTCCGCCGGCCTCATAGGCTCGGGCGCGGGCGATGATGTCGTCGCCGGCCGCGACGATCTGACCAGCCGACGGTGAAGCGCGCTTGAGCTCGGCGATCAGGTGCAGACCGGGTGCGGCGAGCCGCTCGGCGATGGATCGCGGGGGCGGGGCGTCACGGACGGCTGCGCGCAACTCGGCGGCCGTCATGGATTTGAGTTCCGCCCGGACGTCCGAGCTTCGCCGAGCGGCGATCTCCGCCACCACGTTGCGACGGACCCGCGGCACGGTCGCCGACCCGGATCGTCGACTGGCGACGATGGTCATGGCGGTGTTCCACGGGTCGCGCCGGCCTCGGCTTCCGCGGCCCGACGCTCCGCCCGGAGCCGTGCCAGAAGCTCGGTGGCAAGCCCCGCGTCGATCGTCAGCGCCGCGCGCTCGATCCCGTCATCGAGCGATTCGACCGCCCCGGCGACCTGAAAGGCTGCCCCGGCGTTGAGGACGACCACGTCGCGCCGCGCGCCAGGCTCCCCACGCAGCACGGCCTCGATGAGTCGGGCGTTGTCATCAGCCGAGCCGCCGGCGAGTCGGGCGGTCGGCGCCCGCTTGAGACCGAGCGCGGCCGCGTCCACCGTGCGCCGCTCGATGCCCTCGGGTCGCACGTCATAGAGGACCCCGCTGCCGTCGAGCGGCAGTTCGTCGACGCCATCGCCATGAATCACGAATGTCCGGTCCGTGCCGAGCAGCTGGGCGACGGAAGCCATCCGCTCGGCCGCAGCCGGGTCCGCGACGCCGAGGAGCTGCCGACGGGTGCCGGCCGGGTTGGTCAGCGGGCCCAGGAGGTTGAACGCGGTCCGCACCCCGATCTCGCGGCGGGTGGGTCCGGCATGGCGCATCGCCGGGTGGTAGTTCGGGGCAAACATGAAGGCGAAGCCGTGGTCGCGGAGGGCCGCCGAGGCCGAGGCCGCGTCATGATCGATTCGGATCCCGAGCGCATCCAGCACATCGGCCGACCCGGCGCGCGAGGTGACCGCGCGGTTGCCGTGCTTGGCCACCGGGACGCCGCCGGCCGCCACGACAAGGGCTGCACTCGACGAGATGTTGAACGTGCCGCTGCCGTCACCACCGGTGCCGACGATGTCGATCGCGCCATCGGGTGCGTCCACGCGAACGACGCGCTCACGCATCGCGGCAGCGAACCCGGCCAGCTCTTCCACGGTCTCGCCGCGCATCCGCAGACCCATCAGCATGGCCGCAAGCTGAGCGGGGGTTGCTTCCCCGTCCATCACGGCACCCATCGCGCCGCGTGCATCCTCAACGGTGAGGGTGCCGCCGTCGACGATCGTGGCGAGGGCGGCGCGGACCTG
>CAYRTS010000122.1:0-4986 GCA_964427285.1 uncultured Anaerolineaceae bacterium | reverse complement strand
GCCAGCCGCGACTACACGCCGTACGGCCGCGCGCGCGACGACCGGGTCGCGGCGGCACTCGGTCGGCGCGGCATTGCGTGGGTCACGTTCCCGGGCCTGCTCATCCACGAGCCGGAGGACGTCGCCACCGCGAACGGTCGACCGTTCCGCCTGTTCGGGCCGTTCCAGCGAGCCTGGCTCGGGCGGGCCGAACGCGACCTCCTGGCGGCGCCCGATGCGATCGCGGGTGTCGGCACGGTCCACGGTCGTAGGGTCGAGGATCTCCTCGAAGCCATCACGCCGAGCGCCGATCCAGCGCTGCTGGCGGCCCCCGGTGAGGACCCCGCTCGCGAGCGCCTCGCTCGCTGGGCTGCGTCGAGGGCACTCGATCGGTACGCGATCGACCGGGACCGGCTCGACCTGGAGGGGACGTCCCGACTGGGCCAGGACCTGCGCTGGGGCCTCATCTCACCGTCGGCCGTCGCAGAGCGCTGCGCGGGCCCCGGAGAGGGGCGGCGGCGCTTCCTGAGCGAGCTCGCGTGGCGCGACTTTTACGCACACCTTCTGTGGCACGAGCCTCGCCTCAGGCATACGTCGTTCCGGCCGTCGCTCGACCATGTGGCCTGGGAACGCGACCCTCGCGTCATCGACGCGTGGCGGACCGGTCGAACCGGCTACCCGGTCATCGACGCGGCGATGCACCAGCTCACCACGTCCGGCTGGATGCACAACCGGGCGCGGATGATCGCCGCGTCGTTCCTCACCAAGCATCTCGGTGTCGACTGGCGTGTTGGTGAGCAGTTCTTCATGGAGCACCTCATCGACGGCGATCCGGCCAGCAACAACGGCGGCTGGCAATGGGCGGCATCGACGGGGACGGACGCACAACCGTGGTTCCGGATCTTCAACCCGACGCTCCAGGCCATCCGCCATGATCCCGACGGCGCGTATGTGCGTCGGTGGGTCCCCGAGCTGGCCGGACTGTCGGGCGAGGTGATCCATGCACCGCCCTCCGGGACCTACCTCGCGCCGATCGTCGACCACCGTGAGGCCCGCGCGCGGGCGATCACCGCCTACCGCGACGCCTCCCGGACTACATCGAGGCAAGGACCGAAGCGCTCGAACGACCTCAACGCCGGGCCTCGGCACTGGGGCGCTGACAATGATCTCGACGTTTAGGCGCGGCCGACGCCGAAGATCACCTCCGAAGAGCCCTTGGCCCGCCGTCAGGTCGTCGGCGGGTCGTCCTCCGCCCGGTGGACGACCCGCTTCGCGAGGGCGCGGACCGTCCCGCCGAAGATCAGACCGTGCACCGGGTAGAGCCCGAACCAATAGGCCAGGCCAGGCAGCCCCTTGGGCTCGAACAACGCCGTCTGGACGAGACGGCTGCCGCCCTCGGTCGCTGTCACCTCGTATTGGAGCCACGCCCGGCCGGGGACCTTCATCTCCGCCCGCAGGCGGAGCAGGGTCGGCCGCCGGACCTCCTCCACCCGCCAGAAGTCGAGTGCGTCGCCGACCCGGAGATGGTCGGGGTCGCGGCGTCCGAGGCGCATCCCGACGCCGCCGACCAGGCGATCCACGAGTCCCCTGATTCTCCAGAGTACGTTCGCATACGGCCAGCCCGCGGCGCCGCCGAGACGCTCGACCTCGGCGAAAACCCGCTCCGGCGGCGCGGCGACGAGCCGACTCCGGCGCTCGACGATCATCCCCTCGCGGGAGGTGACCGAGGAGAGGCTCGCCCGATCAGACCCGGCCAGCGCGTCGAACCACGTGGACTCGACGTCGTGGTTGTCGATTCGATCGATCGCCCGCCCGAGCGCCTCGACGTAGGAAAGCGGGTGGAGGCCGAAGGCGGCCGCCGGGCCGGAATCCCGGACGACAACCTCGTTGCGAAGGCCCTCGATGAGCGGCCGGGCGATCCCTGCCGGCACCGGCGAGATCAGATTCACCCAGTACGACGAGAGACGTGGCGTGAGCACCGGGACCGGGATCATGAGCCGACGGAGGCCGCGGAGGCGGGCGTACGTCCGCATCATGTCGCCATACGAGAGGATGTCGGGGCCGCCGACCTCGACGACGCCCGTCACCTCCGGGTGGTCGAGCGCGCCGACGAGGTAGTCAAGCACGTCGGCGATCCCGATCGGCTGGCAACGGGTCCCCACCCATCGGGGCGTGATCATGATCGGCAGGCGCTCGGTCAGGTGGCGCAGGATCTCGAACGACGCGCTGCCGGATCCGATGATCACGGCCGCCCGGAACTCGGTCACCGGCACGCCATGTGCGGCGAGCTGGGCGCCGGTCTCGTGGCGGCTCGCCAGGTGGTGGGAGAGGTCGGCGGAATCGTCGCCCAGGCCGCCGAGATAGACGATCCGCGACACGCCGGCACGCCTCGCCGCCTGGCCGAAGTTGCGGGCTGCCTGCAGGTCCCGCTCGGCGAATCCCCGTTCACCCGCCCCCATCGAGTGCGCCAGGTAGTAGGCGACCTCGACCCGTTCGAGCGCCAATGGCAGCGTCGATGGGTCGAGGAGGTCTGCGACGACGACCGTCGCCTGCGGGAACCGGGCGGCGATGGGCCGCGCGTCGCGACTCATCAGGACGAGTTCGTGTCCCCGCGCCGCAAGCAGCGGGACGAGGCGACCGCCGATGTAGCCGCTTGCGCCGACGACGAGGATCAGCACGCCCGTTCCCGTAGTGCTTCGATCAGGTCGCCGAGCCCGCGCGGATCCGCGACCCATCCGTCCGCACCGAGATCGAGCGCCACCCGCTCGTCCGGGATCGCGTTTCCGCCGACCAGGCGCGGAACCGACGGTCGCTCCCGACGCGCGGCGGCCAGGAGGCGTCGTGCCGCCGGACGACGGTCGTTGTCGACGACGCTCACGACGACCGCCGCCAAAGATCCCGCATCGCCCATGGCCGCGACGACGGACGCTGTCGGCGTGTCCGGGCCCAGGTTGAGGACCCCGTATCCGGCGTCGGCAAGGATGTCAGCGAGCATCGCGACCCCGAGTCCGTGACGCTCACCGGGCGGCATCGCGACGATGACGACGCCCTTCTTGCGGCCCGGGTGCACGAACCGGTGGCCTAAACGTCCGATCAGCGTCGTGGCCACACTGCTCGCCAGATGCTCCTGGTCGATGGACACGCGACCCGATCGCCACGACGCCCCGATGGCGTGCAGCGACGGCGCGAGGAGGCGGACATAGATCTCGCCCGGCTCGAAGCCAGAGGCCATGGCAGCCTCGATGAGCTGCCAGCTGCCCGGGACGTCACCGCCGAGCATCCGCGCCTGGAGTCGCTCCCGCCAGATCGATACTCGCGGATGGCTACCCCCGCCTCGGCGGCGACCCCTGTCACGCGTTGTCGGCGCCCGCTCGAGATCGGCAGGATCCACCAACCACGTGCCGCCGATCTTGCGGGCGGGCAGGATCCCCAGCCGGACGCGACGGTAGATCGTCATGTAGTGGACCCCGAGAAGATCGGCCGCCTGGTGCAGGCTGAGATGGCCGGAAGCGTCCGACGGTATCAACCCGCCAGTGTCCCCCCGAACACCTGCCAGGCGAGCGCCGACTTCGCGACCAGGCTGAGCATGAAGTAGGCCTTCTCGCCGAACACGTACGACTTCCACCGCCCGACCCGTCGGTACTGCAGCCACATGTTCAGCGCGAAGATGTTGAAGAAGACGAAGAGCGAGACGAAGATCGCGTAGACGAAGGCGGGCGGCTCGGCGGCACTGCCGGGCGACCAAAGGTAGACGCCCACGGCCAGCCAGGGCGCGATGCCCACGATGCACCCGAGCCAGAACGGCCACAGTGAACCGCCCGGTCGCTCGTATCGCTCCTGGACTGCTCCGAACAGGATCATGGCCGCATTGGCCGCGAAGATGCCGATCAGCGCCGCGACATCGCTGATCCCGGTGAGCATCGCGATCAGCACGATCATCACCGACGATGAGAGCGAGTACTCCGTCCAGCGAAAGTAGTTGTGCTGCGCCGTCAGGCCGGAGGTGTAGCGCCCAAAGACGCCGGGCAGCACCACGAGCCAGTGGAAGACGGCCGACAGCAGGAGAAACAGGGCGACGCCCCACGCAACGGAGACTTCCAACAGGGTAGTCGGCGCAGCTGCCGGAGAGCCCGGCGGCCCCTCCATGAACGTCGCCGTCACTGGCAGCACGAGGGCGGTGGCGAGCGCGAGGACGGCGACGGCCTGGACGGCATGGACGAGGCCAAGCCCGATGTTCCAGCGCCGCAGGGAGGCGGCCCGAGAACCAGGGAGGTCGACCATCTGCGCGGTCATGAGCTGGTCGGTGGCGATCACAGGATGGTCCTTCATGGTTTGTCGGGTCGGATTGACTTGATCGGACTGATTATTTAGCACTAAATCCATTTAGTCAAGCAGGGATCTTCGTCGGGGACGGTCCCGACCTGGTCACGATGGCCATGAACGGCTGGGCCGATGCCGAGCCCGCCTGGTGGCTCAACCTGCAGGCTCAGCCCGACGTCACCGTCGATCTGCCCGGTGGGTCGCGCGCCGTCCACGCCCATGCAGCGGACAAGGACGAGCGCCCCCGCCTGTGGGCCAGGTGGGCCGCCTATGACAAGGGTCTCGACGGCTATGCCGCCCGCCGGTCACGAGAGACCGCGGTCGTCATCCTGTCGCCCCGACCCGAATAGGGTCCTCTCCGGACCCTGAGGTGTGGATCCTGGCGGTCGGCTTCCAGGGCCCCTCGATGACCGTCGCCTCCGTGTCGCCGGGCCAGCGCGGCATGGAGATGCACAGGAACTGGAGCGGGTCGACACCGGTGCAGCGATACTGGAATGCCGTCCCGACTGGAATGTCAATGGAAACGCCTGATTCCAGAACGGTTGTTTCTTCACCTGTGCCGTCTCGTCGCCAGATCTGCCCCTCGCCCGATAGAACGTGCCAGAACTCGCTCACGGTGGCGTGGACGGTCGCCCGATTCACCTGACCTGGCGGGACGGTGGAGTGGATCATGTTGCCGGTCTCGCC
>CAYRTS010000121.1:0-5028 GCA_964427285.1 uncultured Anaerolineaceae bacterium | reverse complement strand
ACCGAGGGCGACATCCGCAAGGGCTTCGTCTACGAGCGCGTCCCGCACGTGACCCTGAAGTCGATTGCCCAGAACCCCGAGATCCGCGAGGGGATGACCCGCGCGGAGATCGATGCTGCGATCGCCCGCAATGCCGACACGGAGATCCTGTTCGACCGCCCGTACCTCGACAACAAGGTCGTCCGGGTCGCCGGGCCGTTCACCGTCGAGAGCCTGTCGCCCCACCGCGTCGTCGCCGATGGCCCTGAGGACCTCGTCAACGCGCCCGCACCGATCGAGGACTCCGGCCGCTTCGTCGAGACGATCCTCGACAACCTGCGCGCCTCGGGCGTCGACAACCGGACGAAGGGCGAGCGCCTCCGCTTCGAGACGCTCGATCCGTACCCTGGCCGCTTCCTCCAGGCGACCGGCACGTTCCGCGAGGGCGAGACCGATCGGCGCGTTGCCGTCGCGATCGGGCCGCAGTACGGGACCGTCGGGCCGGATCTTGTCCGCGAGGCTGCCCTCGAGACCGGCGGCTACTTCGACGTCCTCGTCGTGTGCGGCTTCGCCTTCGATGCCCTCGCCGATGAGGCCGGTGGCGCGGCCATGCGCTTCGGCAAGCTGACCGTCCTGACTGCCCGGATGAACCCGGACCTCGCGATGGCCGAGGAGCTGCTCAAGAAGACCCGCACCGGCAACCTGTTCACCGTCTTCGGCCAGCCCGACATCGATGTCCGCCCGGCGGCCGGCGGGGCGGAGGCGGCCGGCGGGGGCGGGGAGGCCGGTCGGGCGGGCGACCTCCAGGTCGAGATCCACGGCCTCGACGTCTACGACCCGACGACCGGCGTCGTCCGCAGCGACTCGACCGACGACATCGCCTGCTGGTTCATCGATACCGCCTACGACGATCAGCAGTTCTTCGTCCGCCACGCCTACTTCCTCGGCGCCGACGACCCCTACGACAAGCTCAAGCGCGCCCTCCGCGCCGACATCGACGAGGCCGCCTGGGCCTCGCTCAACTCGACGATCTCGCGTCCCTTTCCGCGCCCCGCCAGCGGCCGCATCGCCGTCAAGGTCATCAACCACTACGGCGACGAGATCCTGAAGGTCTACGGGGTGTAGGGATGCCTGTAAGCGTGGCGTGCCATACAGCTGGCAAGGATGTCGGTGATAGTCCGGATTGACACACCCCGAGTTCGTCTTCATCGTTCAATCTGGTCCGCAGGCCCGCCAAGGAGGCTTGGAACATGGTGATCCACGGCGCCGACACGCCAGAAGCGCTTGAGTTCAACCGATTGCAGTTGGTTGAGTCGCTTCGGGCGCGTCTCGACGTATTCGAAGTTCGATATGAGATCCCCTCGTCGGACGTTCTCGACGCCCTCCGCGCCGGAGCGTTGAGGGAAACGGCCGAAGTGAGTGAGTGGCTCGTCATCTGGGGCACCTACCAGAGCGCCGCTCTTGGCCGATCGACACAAATCGAATAGCTGGAACGGATATCTCGCAGTCCACGCGAGCAAGATCGACGGCTATCTCGACCATTTCATCCTGGACGACCGCCTCACCGTGACCCTTACGGCGGACCTGGTCGCCTGGACAGGTGAACTCATCTGTGCCGATGGCATCGAGGTCCACGTCTCGAAGCGTCAGGCGTCGTGGTTCCGCGCTGGCCAGCGGTGGGTGCGGACGGAGAGCTACAGCTACCAGGTCCTGCAACGCCAGGAGAATCGTCAGCGGAACGTCTTCCGCTACGACAATGCGCCCCACCACGATCATCAGGATCCTCATCACCGCCATCGCTACGACGTGAACGGTGTTGAGCTCGGACGGCCCGAATGGGTCGGCGCGCACGGGTGGCCGACCCTCGGCGATATCCTTGACGAGGCATACCGCTGGTGGATGTCTCGCTATGTCGGCCATGAATGAAGCGACCAGCAGATGCAACGGCGATCCGTATCCGCGAGATCGTGACGCGCGACCATTTGGGCCTGGACTTCGGTGGGGTGGATTTCTGGACAGATCGCCCAGTCTCGGAGTTGATCGCCGAAGCTGATGCCGGACGAGGGCTGCTTCCTCAAGTCGATGCAGGTAGCTGAGCGCGGTCGGCCGCGAAACGGCGAGTGGTTGGATTGATTGGCTTGCTGTCACTCGGCCCGTTCGACTCAGGTGTTCGACGAATCTCGCTGAGCCAGGACCCGGAGCTTGCGGACCGCCTTGGCGAGGATCTCGTCGGCGGTCTTCGCCCTTCCGTGGTGCCCTCCGCGCCGCAACGCTGCACGAAACGGCCGAAGTGAGCGACGGCGACCGCGCGACTCACAGTCGACGCCACGACCGGAGGAGCCGCGGCCGAACCGCCTCGACGCAATCCGGTGATTGTGAGTCGCGGTCGCGCGCCGAGGAGGCGCGGACGCTCGAGTTGATGCCGTAACGTCGACCGGGAGTCGCGCTGGGTGATCCGGATGCGTTTCAATACCAAGACACGTGGGGGCTCCGCCACGGGAGCCGCCAATAGCACGGCGTGGGCCTTCCCCAAGTGTCGAAGCCACGCTGCGGATGTTGCGGGCTCGCGGCCGATCTAGATCTAGAGGGTTGCCGGACCGAAACTTGGACGGCCCGTGTGGGTGGGCGTACACGGGTGGCCGACCCTGGGCGATGTCCTTGACGAGGCGTACCGCGGGTGGGCTGGGTGTCTCTTGATGTTGGCGGGCGGTACGACGATCCTAAGCTCGCCGCTCGCCGGCGTCGTACCGCAACGGTGCGGTGCCGCACCGGCATGTCGGATCCCGGGCCAGATTCTCAATATTGGGTGGTGTTCATTGCCGAACTCGCCGCTATACTCGCCCACTACCTGTCCGCCATGGCACGGGAGCGCCCGGCGGGCTCGGCGAAACGACCACTCTCACGGCCACCGTCACTGGCACCCGGAGGAGCACTGATGCCGTTGCGTTCCGATTCCGAGAACTTTGCCCTGATCCGGGTGATCGGCGTTGGCGGCGGGGGCAGCAACGCGGTCAACCGGATGATCCGCGCCGAAATGATGGGTGTGGAATTCATCGCCTGCAACACGGACGCCCAGGCGCTCCTCCAGGCCGATGCGCCGCACAAGATCAGGATCGGCGACAAGATCACCCGGGGCCTCGGCGCCGGTGGTGACGCGTCGATCGGCCAGCGGGCGGCTGAGGAGGACTCAGAGAAGATCAGCCAGGCCTTGGCTGACTCGGACATGGTGTTCATCACGGCCGGGCTCGGTGGCGGGACCGGCTCGGGGGCCGCCCCGGTTGTCGCCCAGATCGCCAAGGAGAGCGGGGCCCTCACGATCGGCGTCGTGACCAAGCCGTTCGCCTTCGAAGGCACGCGGCGCAAGCTGATTGCGGAGCGGGCTGCGGAGGAGCTGAAGGCGCAGGTCGATACGCTGATCACGGTCCCCAACGATCGGCTCCGGGACGTGGTCCAGAAGAACACCAGCATTCTCGACGCGTTCCGGGTCGTGGATGATGTGCTTCGGCAGGGCGTCCAGGGGATCAGCGACATCATCACGATGCCTGGCCTGATCAATCTCGATTTTGCTGACGTGCGCGCGATCATGAAGGACGCCGGGTCGGCCCTGATGGGGATCGGTCGCGCCTCGGGCGAGAACCGGGCCGTCGAGGCGGCTCGTCAGGCGATCGCAAGCCCGCTGCTGGAAGTGGACATCGCCGGTGCCCACGGCATCCTGTTCAACATCACCGGCTCCTCCAGCCTGTCGCTCCACGAGGTGACCGAAGCTGCTGAGGAGATTCGGGCCGCCGCGGACCCGGAGGCGAACATCATCTTCGGGACCAGCTTCAACGAGCGGCTCGGGGACGAGGTCATGATCACGGTCATCGCCACCGGCTTTGATGGTGGACGGCACAAGGAAGCGGCGCGCCACTCGGCGACCGGCGTGATGGATGCTGCCGCGACGGGCCGATCGTCGCGCGATCGCGATTTCCTCGAGGAGCTCCAGCGCCAGCGCGACGAGGTGGCCACCGGTGGCTACGGCGGTCGACGTCTTGAGGAAGAACCGGCGGCCGTCGCCATTCCCCGGCTGGAACGCTCCGTGGGCGAGCCGACCCGCCGGGCCGCCCCGGCCTATGACGCCGAGGATCTCGAGATCCCGAGCTTCCTTCGCCGCAAGTGATCCGGGCCGGCACCAGGCCGGCATGGATGTCGTGACGGCCCCGGCGTTCCGTGATCGGGCGGAGACGATTGAGGCCGCCCGCGAGCGGATCCTCCAACGGATCGGCGAGGCGTGCGCGCGGGCGGGGCGCGACCCTGCCGCGGTCACCTTGCTCGCCGTGTCGAAGACGATACCGGTCGCAGTGCTGCGCGACGCCGTCGCCGCCGGGCTCAACTGGTTCGGCGAGAACCGGGTTCAGGAGGCCCTGGCCAAGGCCCCGGACGTTCCAGGTGCCCGCTGGCACCTGGTCGGCCCGCTCCAGGGCAACAAGGCGCGCAAGGCGCTCGAGGTGTTTGAGTCGATTCAGTCGGTCGACTCGGTCGAATTGGCGGAGCGGCTCGACCGCATCGTCGGGGACGTTCGCCCCGGGGCGCGCTACCCGGTGCTGCTCCAGGTCAATGTCGACGACGATCCTGCCAAGGCCGGATTTCAGCCAGACAGCCTGGAGGCCGCCATTGATCGAACAGGTCCGCTCGGGGCACTTGCCGGCCTCGAGATCCAGGGTCTGATGACGATCGGCCGCCTCGTTGACGACCCGGAGGCGGCAAGGCCCACCTTTCGCCGGCTGCGGTTGCTGTCGGACCGGCTGCGCGGCCTGGGTGCCCCGATTGGACCTGAGTTGTCGATGGGGATGAGCGACGATTTCGAGGTTGCGGTCGAAGAGGGCGCCACGATCGTCCGTGTCGGTCGCGCCCTGTTCGGCGAGCGACAGGTCCGGGGTGACATACCGAGCAGGCCACCTGCCGACAACTTTTGACGGGCCCGTCCACCCGCGCCCGCTCGCGCCCACCCGTTTCCGCTCGCGCCCACCCGTTTCCGCTCGCGCCCACCCGTTTCCGCTCGCGCCCACC
>CAYRTS010000120.1:4572-5073 GCA_964427285.1 uncultured Anaerolineaceae bacterium | reverse complement strand
GCGGGATCGGCGATCCGGCCGAGCAGACGCGGATCGCGCTCGACAACATCCGGCAACTGATGGCGTTGGCCGGGGGCACCCTTGACGATGTCGTCAAGATCATCGTGTACGTCACCGATCGCGACTACCGTCCGGCCGTCTATGGCGAGATCAACAAGGCCTTCCCGGGTGTCAAGCCGGTGAGCACCGGCATCGTGGTGGCGGGCCTGGCGCTCCCCGAGCTGCTGATGGAGATCGACGCCTGGGGCATTGTCGACGATTGACGGGACGCACGGTTTGGATGACGCGCCGAGCCGCCTGACCACGCTAACTCGGACAATTGTCGCCACATTCGAAGGCGCCACGGTCGGAAGCGGATCGCACAGTTCGTCCGGGCACGCGGAATCGCCGCCGAGCGCTGGTGGCTCGGCGGCGGGTCAGGTCGTGCATGTGGGGCGGCCCGTCGAGGGTCAGGAACCCGGTACGAAGTCGTCCACCAGCAGCTCCCGGGTCAGGGCCTGT
>CAYRTS010000120.1:0-4472 GCA_964427285.1 uncultured Anaerolineaceae bacterium | reverse complement strand
CGACTCCGAGGCGCAGCCACCGGTACGAAGTCGTCCACCAGCAGCTCCCGGGTCAGGGCCTGTCGACTCCGAGGCGCAGCCACCGGTACGAAGTCGTCCACCAGCAGCTCCCGGGTCAAAGCCTGTCGGCCAGAACTCGATGTGCCCCCGGCCTCCTGGCTGTCCTCGGCGAGGGTTTGGTTCTGGTCCCCGGTCGTCATCGCGACCGGCGGAACGGCAAGGAAGCTGCCTGCCACGAGCAAGACCACGATCCCGCCCGCCACGAAGGCGACGGCCATCCCTAGGGCCAGCGCCCCGATTCCGACACGCGGTGAGCGAAGCAGGCCCGGCCAACCGATTCCATGCTGCTGATACATCTGTCCGTACCTCCGTTCCGTGTGGCCGCATTCCCGCGGCCATCACGAGTGAGGTTCGGGGCAAGGAGCCCGCGGCGCATCAGGGAACTCCTTGGTCGTTCCTTGTTTCCGACGATGCCCCTATGGGCGTGCCTGGACCGCCAACCCCGACGGCGATGGGCAGGTCAGCCGGGTCGGCGGCTAGCGCCTGCCAAATAGTCTTGTTGGCGCGAGCGTGACCCATCTATGCAGCCGCCCGGCCGAGGGACAGAATGGGCGCCATGGCCGGACGCGTCTCGAGCCCAACGCTGATCGGCCGTGGACACGAGCTCGATCGTGCCGCGGCGGCCCTGACGGCCGCGCGCGACGGACATCCGGCCTTCGTCCTCGTGGCCGGCGAGGCAGGCGTCGGCAAGACGCGCTTCCTGCGCGAGGTCGCCGCCCGCGCCGGCGCCATGGGTGGGCAGGTGCTCGAAGGCGGCTGTGTCCAGGTCGGGACGGAAGGGCTGCCGTTCGGACCGCTGATCGAGGCGTTGCGCGGGCTCACCTATGTGCTGCCGTCGGCTGAGCTCGACGAGCTCCTGGGGTCCGGCCGCGCGGAGTTGGCCCGCCTCATGCCGCACCTTCAGCGCGGAGGCGAGGATACGTTCGGCGGTGAGCCGCCCAACAGTTCCGCGCAGGGCCGGCTGTTCGAGCACCTGCTTCTCCTCTTCGAGCGGCTCGCGACGCAAGCGCCCCTGCTCGTGGTTATCGAGGATGTCCACTGGGCGGACCGCTCGACACTCGAGCTGCTCGGCTTCCTGGCGCGCAATCTTCGCCAGGGACCGATCGTCCTGGTGGTGTCCTATCGCTCGGATGAGCTCCACCGGCGCCATCCGCTCCTGCCTTTCCTCGCCGAGCAGGAGCGCAGTGGTCGTGCGGAACGTCTCCAGCTCAGCCGCTTCGATCGGTCCGAGCTCGCCGCCCAACTTGCAGCGATCCTCGGCGCCCAACCAGACCCGGACCTCCTCGAGCGCATCATGGCGCGCTCGCAGGGCAACGCCTTCTACGCGGAGGAGTTGCTCTCCGCCGACGCGCCCGCGGGTCGCCTGCCAGAGAGCCTGCGAGAGGTCCTCCTCGCGCGACTCGCGTCGCTGAGCGATTCGACCCAGGACCTGATGCGCGTCGCCTCGGCCGGCGGGACCCGCATCGCGCCGACGCTGCTATCGAGTGTCAGCGGAACCGCCGTACGCGATCTCGATGGCGCACTCCGCGAGGCGGTTGCCGGGCATGTCCTCGAACAGCTGGAAGGACCGGCCGAAGAGCGATATGCCTTCCGCCATGCCCTCGTCCAGGAGGCCGTGTACGGCGAGTTGCTACCGGGGGAGCGGACCCGACTCCACGCCGCGTTCGCGCTGGCGCTGGCCGACGAGATGTCGACCGATGCCGGCTCGTCCCGGGCGGCCGAGCTTGCCTACCATTGGCAGGCCGCGCACGACCTGCCCAGGGCGTTCGACGCGTGGATCGGGGCGGGCATCGGAGCCGAGGCGATCTACGCTTTCGCGGAGGCCCGAGCGAACTTCGAGCACGCGCTTGAGCTGTGGGACCAGGTCCCGGACGCAGCCGAGCGCGCCCCGCTCGACCGCGTCGACCTCCTGATGCGCGCCGCGTTCCACGCCGAAGGCCCGGCCCCGATCCGTTCCGTGGCCTGCATCCGGGAGGCCATCAGGCTGGTCGACCCGGTTACGGAGCCAACGCGAGCCGGGCTGCTCCACGAACGGCTTGGTCAATACAGCTGGTTGACCATGGACACCGCGACTTCCTTCGCGTCATATCAGGAGGCGGTCCGCCTCGTCCCCGCAGAACCACCCTCGGCGGCCCGCTCGTGGGTCCTCTCCGGGCTTGCCCGCTACTACGTCGAAACCGACCGCCCGGCCGAAGCCGTTGCCCTCTGCACGGAGGCGCTCTCGGTTGCACGAGCGGCGGGGACCAAGGAAGTCGAGAGCCGGGCGCTCGCGCCGCTTGGGAAATCCCTGGTGCTGCTGGGTGATGTCGAGGAGGGCTTGGCGACACTTCGTCACGCCGGCGAGATCGCAAACGAAGTTGGCAATGTTGACGAGGTGGCCGGCGCCCTTACATGGCTCGCCTACTCATTGAACGACGCAGGCCGTTACCCGGAAGCTGTGTCCGCCGGCCTCGAGGCCGCAACCTACGCGTCAGACCACGGCCTTGGCGCCCGTTGGGCCAGGAATGCCTTGGGGATGGTGTCATTGGCGCTCATGAACCTGGGCCGTTGGGATGAGGCGACGGAGGCATCGGTCCGGGCACAGCGATACGAGCTGTTCCGGGTCGCTGAGCTCGAGGTTGAGGGGATGCTCCTGGTGCTCGAGGCGGTCCGGGGCCAGTTCGACGAAGCTAACCAGCGCGCGGCACGCGTGTCCCTACTCGCAGCGCGACATACGACCGGGACAGTACCTACCGCCCTCGCCGAACTTGCTCTGTGGCGGGGCGACCCACTCGCCGCGCGCGCGGCTGTCGCTAGCATCGATGCCCATGGAGGGTTTCCAGCCAGGTACCTGGGCCGGGCGTTCTCCCTTGGGATAAGGGCAGAGGCGGACCTCGCTGCACTCGCGCGGGCACGGCAGGACGACGCCGAACTCGCGGAATCGCGCGCCCGGGGCGCTGCTCTCCTCGCGCGAGTGAGAGCGGCCTTCGAGGACGTGGTGGCATTCGTACCCATCGCCACACGGCGGGTCGCAGCCTTGCGCGCGGAATGCGAAGCGGAGTTCTCACGCCTCGAAGGGGCGCCGGATCCCGATCGATGGGCATCGGTCGCAGCTTCGTGGGGCACCCTCCAGGGTTCCTATGGGCGGGGCTACGCGCTCATGCGCGAGGCCGAGGCCACCCTCGCACAGCATCGCGACCGGCAGAGGGCTGCTCGCACCCTGAACGAGGCCAGGGCCATTGCGACCCGCCTTGGAGCCCTGCCCCTCCTTGAGGCCACCGAGGCACTAGCGGCGAGGGCCGGGATCACGCTCGAGCCCGCGGACGGTCGAACGGGTCCCGACGGCGGCGACACCCGGCTTCGGGACACCGACGGTTCGAATCCCACCCAGACCGCTGGCCGGGTCGGGCCAGTCGCGCGTGGCCGTACCGGCCCGGTGGCTCGTGGTCGGTATGACCTGACGCCGCGCGAGCGAGAGGTGCTCGAACTGCTCGCGGCGGGTCTCTCCGACGGCGAGATCGGCGACAGACTATTCATCAGCAAGAAGACGGCCTCATACCATGTCGCGATGATCAAGGGCAAACTCGGGGCGAGAAGCCGGGTCGAGATCGCGACCGACGCGATTGGGCTGGGTCTCATCGAGCCGCCAACACCACGGCCGACATGACGACCCTTCGAAACAGAAGAGCGATGGCGCAGGCGACGTATCGACCAAGGTACGATCCCGACCTCCGCTCGCTGACTGGAGACGCGATTGAGCCCGAGTCGTAACCCCGGTGCGCCGGCAGACTTGCGCGCATGGGCGGCAGAGGTCGGCCCTCGGCGCACCTCCGACACAATCGAGATCAATCCGTGAGCGCCCTGGACTTTATGGTCCTGCGAGAAGGGGAGGAGCAGCGGGCCCTCGATGTCCTGGTCACGGCGTTCACCGCGGACCCGGTGATCCGCTGGTTCTATCCGGACGCGAGCGGCTACTTGACTCACTTCCCGGCCTTCCTTCGCGCGTTTGGTGGCAAAGCGTTCACGTCCCACACGGTGTGGCGGCTCGGCGAGTTCGGGGCCGTGGCCTTGTGGTTCCCCCCGCACGTGGAACCCGACGGCGACGCCGTGGTCGCGGAGATCTCGCGGAGCGTCGCCCCGAACCTGCAAGCGGATCTCTTGGCTGTCATCGAACAGATGGGCGCAGTCCATCCGACGTATCCGCACTGGTACCTGCCGTGGTTCGGGGTTGATGGGGCTCAACAGGGCAAGGGCCTCGGCAGCGAGCTGATGCGGAACTGCCTCAGGGTCGTCGATCAGGATCATCTGCCCGCCTACCTCGAGTCCCCCAACCCGCGGAACATCCCGTTCTACGAACGTCACGGCTTCGTGGTCACCGGGGTCTCGCAAGCTGGGGCATGCCCGCCCCTCTACTCGATGCTGCGATCGCCGCG
>CAYRTS010000119.1:0-5182 GCA_964427285.1 uncultured Anaerolineaceae bacterium | reverse complement strand
CCATCGACGATCATCGGGTTGATCTTGTTGCCGACATCGTCGACCGCGACGTAGCGGACCAGCTGCACGTGCCCGGTCTCCTCGTCGATCTCGACGGTCGCGATGTGCGTGCCGAACGGCCAGGTGCAGTTCGGGGTGTCGTAGTAGGCGGTTTCATCGAGATACGGCTCCATGTCGACCGGAAGGCTGAAGCCGAGATCGATCGCGAAGGCGATTTCCTGGATCGTCTTGACCCTGTCCGGCGAGCCCTTGACCTGGTAGTTCGCGCCGTTGACCTCGATGTCCTCGACGTTGGCCTCGAGCATGTGGGCGGCGTAGCGACGAGCCTTCTCGCGGACCTTCGCGGCCGCCTTGACCGCCGCGGTCATGCCGACGGAACTCGTGCGGCTGCCGTACGACCCGTAGCCGAACGGCGTGCCCTGGGTATCCGAATGCTGGACGATCACGTCCTCCATCGGCACCCCGAGTTCGTGGGAGACGACCTGCGCGTACGTCGTCTCGTGGCCCTGGCCCTGCGGCTGGGTCCCCACGGTGACGATGATCTTGCCGGTGAGGTGGACCTTGATGTTGGCCGACTCCCACATCGCGGCGCCCCAGCCCTCGCCGACGGCACCGATCCACTTGGACGGGGCCACGCCGCAGACCTCGATGTAGGTACTTAGACCCATCCCCAGGAGCTTGCCCCGGGTCTTCGCCTCGGCCTTGAGCTTGTCGAGGTCCATGTAGCCGGCCGTCACGATCGCCTTGTTGAGCGCCGGCTCGTAGTTGCCGGAATCGATGTAGATCTTGGCGCCGCCGCTGGCCGTGCCGAGACCCGACGGGTTCTCCCACGGGAACTGGTCGGGCGGAATGAAGTTCTTGCGCCGGACGGCGGCTCGGTCCATGCCGATCTCGGCTGCGAACAGGTCCATCGCCCGCTCGATGACATAGGTCGCCTCGGGCCGGCCGGCGCCCCGGTAGGCATCCACGAACGTCGTGTTCGTGTACACGCCGGTGACCTCGGCATACACGTTCGGGATCTTGTAGCAGCCGCTGAGCACGCGCGCGTAGAGGGTCGTTGGGATGCCTGGGCCGACCGTGGACAGTCGGCCACCGAGGTTGGCGAGGGTCTTGACCCGGAGGCCGGTGACCTCGCCGTCGCGCTTGCCGGCAATCTCCAGGTACGTAATGTGGTCGCGGCCGTGGATCGTGCTGCCGTAGCTCTCGCGGCGGCCCTCGACCCACTTGACCGGCCGGCCGCCGATCGCCTTGCTGGCGTGCAGGACGAGCACGTAGTCCGCGTAGCAGAAGATCTTGGTCCCGAAGGCACCCCCGACGTCCGGGCTGATGCAGCGGATCTTGTGCTCGGGGATGCCCATGACGAAGGCGGCCAGCAGGAGCCGCTGGATATGCGGCGTCTGGCTGGACATCCAGATCGTGTACTCGTCTGTGCCCGGGTTGTACCAGCCGATGTCGCCGCGCGTTTCCATCGGGTTGGGGATGAGCCGCTGGTTGACGATCCGCTGGCGGACAACGACCTCGGCGCCATCGATTGCGGCGTCTGTCCCGGCCTTGTCACCGACGCTCCATTCGAAGACTTTGTTGTTGGGAGCGTTCTCGTGGAGTTGCGGGGCACCGGGCTGGGTCGCCTTCTCGGCGTCGACGACCGCGGGGAGTGGCTCCCAGTCAACCGCGATCGCCTCCAGCGCATCCTGGGCCTGCGCCGGGGTCTCGGCGATCACCGCAGCGACGCCCTCGCCCGTCCATTTGACGCTGTCCGTCGCGAGCGCCCGCGGCGTGCTGACATTGTTCTGGATCCCCGCGCTGCCACCCGCCGGCCAGACCATCGGGAGCGGGTTATATGGGATGTCCGCGCCGACGAGGACGGCCAGTACGCCGGGCATCGCCTTGGCCTTCGACGTGTCAACGGAGCGGATGTTCGCGTGGGCATACGGGCTGCGCAGGATGGCCATGTGGGCCGTCCCGGTGAGCTGGATGTCGTCCAGATACCGACCCTTGCCAGTGATGAAGCGGGGGTCCTCGGTCCGCTTGACCGGGGCACCCAGGACGTCGACTGCCATCGTCTCCTCCTTCTGCCCTACGCCTGCGAACTGATCGGCGCCGTCGCGCCTTCGCGAATCATCCGTGCGGCCTCACGAATCGCGATCACAATGTTCTGGTAGCCCGTACAGCGGCAGATGTTGCCCTCAATCGCGTGGCGGATCTCCGAGTCCGACGGGTCCGGGTTGCGAGCCAGCAGGTCCGCCGCAGTCATGATCATCCCCGGCGTGCAAAAGCCGCACTGAAGGCCGTGCTTCTCCCAGAAGGCGGTCTGGAGCGGATGGAGCGCCCCGCCATCCCCGGGGGCGGCCATCCCCTCGATCGTCGTCACGGTTGCGCCATCCGCCTGGACGGCGAGCATCGTGCACGATTTGACGGCCATCCCGTTGACGTTGACGGTGCAGGCCCCGCACTGGCTGGTGTCACAGCCGACATGCGTGCCGGTCAGGTTCAGATCCTCGCGAAGCGCCTGGACCAGCAGCCGTCTGGGCTCGACCGTGAGTTCCCGCGACGTGCCGTTGACCACAAGCGAGATGTGCTCGCCCACGGACAGGACCCTCCTCTATCTCATGCAATGCCGGAGCCGGGGTCGCTTCGCCACGTGCCGACGAATCCTCACGACCGCTGGGTGCGGTCCGTCGGTCGGGGTGACGTCAGTGGATGGTGGCACCGCGACGCGCCAGAATCAAGTCTGTTCCGAGGGTCGCTTCGGGGCTGGCCTTCGCGCTGCCAGGCGCGGCCGAGCGTCGTATCGGCCCAGGGCGGCGCTCCGGATGTCGACGGCGCGCGGATCAAGTTGAAGACGCCGATCGTCGGCCGGCAGGTCAGCCAGGCGGGCGGCCTCCCCCAACGCCCGGAGCTTCTTTTCGGCGACGGCCCAGGGGAGGTGCGCCAACGAAGCCGCACTGGCGAGCCCGACCCGGCTCGGCCCTCGGCCAGCGGTCGAGGCCGCGTAGCCGGCCGCCCAGAGCATGATCTCGGGTCGGTCATCCGAACCGGACTTGGAGGCCAACGTCCCGACCACGATGCCACGGTCCCCAGGGGTGGCGACGACGAGCCGCCAGTTGTCCGGGCCCGATATCAGGTCAAGGGCCAAACTCGCGTAAGGCGCGGCGAGGAGCGTCTCGATGCCGGCGGCATCAGCGTTGCCGCCGGTGATGGCGAGCGACAGGTGAACGCCGGTCACGCCGTCGAGCATCCGTTGATGCAGATCGCGGAAACGCGCGCGTCGGTCCCGGTCGGTCCCGATCCCGGTGGCCGCCGGCTCGTGGACCTCGACATAGGCGCAGCCGGACCCTGCCAGCGCCAGCAGCTCGGATCGCATCACCTCGGCGGCCGAGACTGCGACGTGGTGCTCGGCGCCCTCGCTCGCGGAGTACGGCCCGACGAGCACCTGCTTCACAGCTCGGTCGGTCAGCGAGGCGGTCGTCCGCCACCGGTCGGCCACCGTCTCGCCAATCCCGAACCCGGCGTCGATGACCGGCTCAAGCCCGGCTGCCTCCTGCGCTCGAAGGATCGCCGCGAGGACGGCCTCTGGCTCGGCGTCTTCAGGGAGCGGCGGGCGAGGCAGCGATCCCAGCAGCGTCGCGAACATTCGATCTCGTTCTCCCGAGGCGAGCGAGGTCAGGGCGTGGGCGCGGCGACCTGGGCTGAGCTCTCCAAGGCACCGGCATCAGCCCGGCGAGCCTGCGTTCCGATGGCAATCCCCGCCGTCACGACGACTATCACCACACCGACGCCAATCAGCGACAGGAGGACCGGGGAACTGACTCGCGCGGGCCCTGCGCTGGGCGCGGCCGGGGAACCCGGGTGGTGCCACAGTGACGAAAGGGTCGGCACGCCGCCGGGCACGAGCAGGGCGCCCAGCCACAGGCCGGAGATCAGCCCGCCGAGGTGCGCCGCGTTGTCGATGATTCCGCCCGACGCGAACCCGATGACCAGGTTGATGAGGATCAGCATCCCCAGTTGGCCGACCAGTGCCCGGCTCGACCGGTCCGCGGGGTGATGCAGTCGACCGGCTGCCAGCAGGATCCCGAAGAACCCGAAGATCGCGCCCGAGGCCCCAACCGCGGGCCCGTCGCCCCCGAAGACAAAGCTGGCGGCCGACCCACCTGCGGCACAGGCCAGGTAGAAGGCAACAAACCGTGCGCGGCCATACCAGCGCTCGATGATCGGTCCGGTCAGCCAGAGGGCGTACATATTGAAGAACAGGTGAAGCAGGTCGCCGTGCAGGAGGGTCACGGACCACAGACGCCAGTATTCGCCTGCCGCCACGGCTAGCTTGTCCAGCCAGAGCAGCTCATAGATGGCCCGGCCATCGGAGGAGGTGATGGCCGTCAGCGAAATGATCGAGGTGATGGCCACGAGCACCAGGGTGACCGTCAGGAACGGGCGATCCCCCCGGCCACGGGCGAAGTAACGCTTCGACGCGCTGGTATTGCCGGCCTCCTTCGACAGCCAGCCAAGGCGATTGGCGATCTCCGGCTTGTCCTCCGCCGGGGCCCGTCTGTCCGCCTCTCGATAGGCCTCGGTGGCGCCATGAAGATCGCCGCCCCGGACTCGGGCCGCGGCCAGGTTGCGCCACGCGGCATAGGTCGACGGCGTCTCGCCCAGGCGCAGGACGGCCGACCAACCTTCAACGGCCGCGGCCTCGTCGTCGCCCCGAAAGCGCGCTTCGGCGAGGCCCATCAGCGCCGCTGCGGTGATGATTGCGTCGTCAAAGCCGATGACCCGGGCGAAATGCTCACCGGCCGGCCCGAAGTCGCCACTCGCGAGCAGCTCGGCGCCACGTTCGATCAGCGCGGTAGCTGCCTCGCGGGAAAGCGGTCCACCCACGCTGGGATCGGGTGGTCCGGCGGGTCGGCGGGCGTCGTCCATCGGGCGGACGATACTAGACTTCGGTCCATGTGCGGACGGTTCACCCAGCAGCGCCCCGCCTCGGAGCTCGCCGAGATCTTTGGGGCGGAGCCGCTCGTCGACGAGCCGGGTGAGCACTACAACATCGCGCCGACGGACGAGGCCCTCGTGGTGGTGCAGCGTGAGGAGCGCCGCGCCATCACGGCCTATCGCTGGGGACTGATCCCGCATTGGGCGACCGAGGCCAAGGTCGGCTCGCGCATGTTCAATGCACGGGCCGAGACGG
>CAYRTS010000118.1:0-5273 GCA_964427285.1 uncultured Anaerolineaceae bacterium | reverse complement strand
TGCCGGCCGCCCGGAGCAGGCGTCCCGTGCCAGCGGTAGGCCGGCAGCCGCCACGATTGTGGAGATCAGCTCGAAGGTTCTAAGCGCGCGTCCCGAAGGCGACGATCGCCGCGACGACGAGCGCGACAGCCGCCGTGCCGACTGCCACGATCGTCCATTGGCGCGAAACGGCCCGCTGCGCCAGTCGGTACAGCGTCCCGACCAGCCGTGTAGTAGACGACGGCGCGCTAGTCGTCGTCGAGCCCCATGGCCTCGGCCAGCGGCACCGAGATGAGGCACTGCCGCAAGACGTGTTCATGGAAACCAGACTTGCTCAGGCGATTCGCAAGATTGACTCTTACTGATGGGCCGTTTAGAGTCGAGGAATGACACCGATCGGTCGGACCCAGCTCGAAACGTCACTCCGAGCACTCGGGCAGCTCCTTGAGGCCCGCGGGCAGCACTACGAGGTCGTCCTCATCGGGGGCGGCAACCTCATCCTGCGCGGACTCATCACGCGACCGACGACCAAGGATCTCGACCTGCTCGGCGAGTGGACGGCACACGGGATCAAGCCAATGCGACCGATGCCCGAACCGCTTCGCATTGCGATCGTTGACGTCGCCCGTGCCTACGGGCTCGCGAGCGAATGGATCAACCTCGGCCCCGAATCGCTGCTCGACCTGGGTCTACCAGACGGCTTCCTCGGACGGCTCGAGCGACACGACTACGGCGGCCTCGTCACTTGGCTCGCAGATCGCGTCGACATGGTCTGCTTCAAGTTGTACGCGGCCGTCGACCAGGGAACTCGGAGCCGGCACCTGCAGGATCTACGCGACCTCCGCCCGGACCGCGACGAGCTCCTCGCCGCCGCTCGCTGGACGATCACGCACGATCCATCGCCTGGATACCGATCCCTGCTTGTCGATACGCTCGACCAATTCGGGGTGGCGGACACCGATGGCTCGCTCGGATAGTGCGCTCCAGACTGCCCTGCTCGACCGAGCGTGGATCCAATGGATCGCGCTCGGGGTCGACGCCGTGGGCGAGTCCGACGACGCCGTGGTCGACCCGGAGGGGCTCATTGCCCTGACCGCGGAACTGGGCGATGCTGATGCGCGCCTGCGTGACGTGAGCACCGACTGGTGCGTTTCCCACGGACGCTACGTCAACGGGGCGCGACTCAAGCAAGTGGTTCGCGAACTCAGGACACCGCCCGAGGCTATCGGCGAGTACGTCGCCACGGTCGCTGTGGCCGGAGGCCCCGCCTGGCCGATGGCGACTCAGCCGCGCCCCGAGTACGTGCCGCGTGGCAAGGCTAGACTCGAGTCGGCGCGGTCTCGATCGCGGCTGCGCATCCGCCTGCGCGCTGCCTTCGGGGTGAATGCGCGGGCGGATGTGCTGGCAGCCCTTTTGGCCGCTCCGCATAGCGGGTTGAGCGTGGCCGACCTCGCTCGCAGGACGCGCTTCACGAAACCCAACGTGGCGTTCGCTGTGGACGCGCTCGTGTTGGCGGGGCTGCTGGAGGCACGGACGGTGGGCAATGAGCGTCGTTTCGTCCTCGCCAGGCCAGGCGAGATCCTCCCAGGGCTCCGACCACCCATCGTCCAGCCCGACTGGGTCGCCCGGTTCGGCGTGGCGCTCGAGGTGCTTCGTTTCGATCGACAGGACGAGATGTCTCCGTCCGTGCGCGCGATCGAGGCACGGCGACTCGTCGAGGGTCTGCTGCCCCGGATCACAAACCAGGCGCTCCCGCAGCCGGATCTCGACACGTTCGGCGCCCAGTTCTCGAGCGCGTTCGACCGATGGGTCGTTCAACTCGTGGACAGCCTCTGGGGACCGAATCGAACGTAGCAGCGGAGCGTCGCCATGTGAAGCGCCATCTCGCCGACCTGCGAGCGCCATGGCGCCAGACCACCGAGCAGCTGATCTATGTCGGCCGAGCTGCCGGGTGGCTGGTAGTGCCGAGCCTCGAGCCGAGCTGAGCGATCGGCTCCCCGACGTTCCCAAGTCGCCATGGCGTGGGCCGAGCGTCGGGGTCGAGGAGGCGCCGGGCGAACAGTGCCGTCGACAGCCGCAGGACGACCTCGCCGGCCAACGGTCGCCCGAGGAGTTCCTCGACACGGACGAGGCGGTAGCTCACCGTCCGCACGCCGACACCGAGGAGGCGGGCGGTCGTCCGTAGGTTCTGGCGAGCGGCGATGTACGTCTCGACTGTTCGGAGGAGTTCCTCGCCGTTGCGCGGCGCGTCGAGGATCGGGCCTAGCTCGCGGTCGACCGCGGCCCGAAGGAGCCGCTCGTCGGCCAGGAGCGCACGCTCCAGCAGCAAGCCATCGGCCGAATGACGCCCATCGAGCCCGAGACGTTCAGCGATGAGGAGCGCATCGAACGCTGCGCCGAACGCACCTGCGACCGCCGCCAGGCCAGTGGCTGGCGGCGCCTCGACGGTGAGCCAGCCGTGGGGCCCCGCGAGCTCGTCGAGGACACGTTCGAGAGCGGCTGCCCCGAGCCAGTTCGCCCGCGCGAGCAGGACGAGTCGACCGCGCTTCGTGGCGATGATCGGCCCGCTCGACGCCCGGTCGCCGCCGGACCGACTCGGCCGGTCCAGAGCGAGGGACACCCGAAGGATCTCAGGGCCTTCGTCTTCGAGCTCGCGGCCGATCCCAGCGACCAGGACCACGAATCCGTCACTCGAGGCGAGCCCGAAGTGAGCGGCCCGTCGGGCGATCCGAGCGGCAGCGGTCGCGTCGCCCGGTGGCAGGTCCAGCAGCTCGTCGAGGAATTCGCGGCGAGCGGCGCCGGTTCGGTCGGCGATCTCCCGTTCGGCGTCGGCGTACCCCTGGCCAAGGGCGGCCGCGGCCGCGTCGCCGGCCTTCAGGAGGGCCGTGCCCAGCGCTGCGACCGCAGTCCGGCTCGCAGTGGCCTGGCGCGTGGCCGCCGCCCAGAGGACCCATCCCGACGTGAGGTATCGGTCGAGCAGTCGATCGAGCGGCTCCCCCTCGCGTGCCGCACGCGAGCCGGCGAGTCGCAGGTCCAGCAGTTCGGCTTCGCTGAGCTGTTCGGCACGCAGAAGGGCGGCGATCGTCGACTCGACGGTTGCTCGTGTGGACACCCCGAGCGCCTCGAGGTCTTCGTCAGGCCCGGCCACGTCCCGGACGATCTCGGCGACGATCGGGTCGAGCTCCAGCAAGACCGCTTCGAGCAGATCGACGTAGGGCGGAGATTCAGGCGATTGCTCCATACAGGCAGGATATCGCGGATCGACTTGCTTCATGCTGGTCTTGTTTGCTTGGACCAGGAAGAGTGAAACTACCCGGTGAGACGGCGGCCACGTGGTTGACGATCTCTCACTGGTCCGCCGAACGCCGATCGCGGTCGACGGGCCGCCAAGGTTTTCCACACGGCGGCCGGCATCCCTCCGGCCGCCGTCTTCCTGTTCGAAGGGCACCACCACATGGACACCACCCTCCTCCTCGGCGCCGGCTTCACCGTATTCATCGTCGGCGCGCTGGCCCTCGACCTCGGGGTCTTCCATCGGAAAGCCCATGTCGTCGGTGCTCGCGAGGCGCTTGGCTGGACCTTGGTCTGGGTGACCCTGGCCGTCCTGTTTGGGATCGGGATCTTCGTGGCGCGAGGCGGCCAGACCGCCATCGAGTACTTCACCGGCTACGTCATCGAGTACTCGCTGAGCGTCGACAACGTCTTTGTCTTCGTTCTGATCTTCGCCGCGTTCGCCGTGCCTCGGGAACTCCAGCACCGGGTCCTGTTCTGGGGCGTGGTCGGTGCCCTGGTCATGCGGCTCGTGATGATCGTGGCTGGAGCGGCGCTCATCGAGCAGTACGACTGGGTGCTCTACGTGTTCGGCGTATTCCTGATCGCCACCGGCATCCGGATGCTCAGGGCGCGCGCCGGGCACGAGTCCCACCCGGAGAACAACATCCTCGTCCGGTTCGCTCGGCGCCGCTTGCGCGTGACCGATGGCTTCCATGGCCAGGCGTTCTTCGTCCGCACCGCCGTCGGCCGCGCCGCGACGCCGCTCTTCCTGGCCCTGCTGGTGGTCGAGTTCAGCGACCTCCTCTTCGCCGTCGATTCGATCCCGGCCATCTTCGCGGTGACGACCGATCCGTTCGTGGTCTACACCAGCAACGCCTTTGCGATCCTCGGCCTCCGGTCGCTCTACTTCCTGCTCGCTGACGCGCACGCCAGGTTCCAGTACCTCAAGGTCGGGCTCGCGTTTGTCCTCGTCTTCGTCGGCGCAAAGCTTGTCCTTTTGGACTTCCTGAAGATCCCCCCGCTCTTGTCGCTCGCGGTCATCGTTTCGATCCTTGCGCTTTCGGTCGGGGCCTCGCTCTATCGATCGCCGTCACGTTCCTGATGGCCCGAGACAGGTTGGGTCCGCACTGGTGCGATCCGGCTTGGCATATGGATCCGGGCGTGCCATCGAGTACCGCCAGCGTCAGTCCGCGCCGGACTGGCGCTCGTGAACCCTAAACGCGTATCTTTTCGGCGGAGGATCTCACCGTGTCGACGTTCGTCATCGTTCACGGAGCCTGGGGCTCGCCCGCCGAAATGGAACCCCTGGTCGAGCCGTTGGAGTCGGCCGGCCACGCAGTGATCACCGTCGACCTGCCATGTGCCGACCCTGGTGCAACCCTGGAGCGATACGCAGCTGCCGTGCGCGCCGGACTCCCCGACGATCCGACCGACGTCGTGCTGGTCGGTCACTCGTTCGGAGGCTTCACCGTTTCGACCATCGCCGCGGAGAACGTTGGCATGTCCGTGGTGTACGTCGCGGCCTGGATACCGCGGCCGGGCGCATCGGTGATCGATCTCTTCATGGGCAGCGATCCGTTCGCTGACGGTGACGAAGATGCAGGGATCGCCGCCTTCGGCGGATTTGTCGTCAGCGCTGGCGCTGGTCTGTGTGCCTTGAACATCGATCAGTTGGTCGCCGCGGCCGCTCCGTCCGAGCAGGACGCGACCCGGTCGTATCTCGAGCGGACACAGCGTCCGCAGGGTATCGCCGCGCTGCGCCAGAAGTGGCACGGCGATCTGCCGACCTCCGGCCGCCGCACCTACGTCCTGACCAGCGCCGACACGGTAGCGCCACCGGAGGCCCAACGGGCGATGGCGGCATCAGTGGGCGCCGATGTGGTCGAGATCGACACGGGTCACTCGCCCTTCGGCGAGCAGGCCGCACGCCTTGCCGAACTATTGGTCGCCACCACCCGCTGATCTCCTGGCTCCCAGCGCGGGCGGGATCCGTGCGTGGCAGGCACGGCTCGGCGGCTCAG
>CAYRTS010000117.1:0-5644 GCA_964427285.1 uncultured Anaerolineaceae bacterium | reverse complement strand
CCATCGGTCGGCTCGTTCGCGACCGAGACCGCTTCCGCTACGAGCCGGACTGAGGCCTTCGGACGAGGCGAGGACCCCGCAGCGGATTGCGCCAGCGGAGACCTGGGAAACGCTCGAAGTCGGTGTCGTTGGAGTGCAACTCGCATTGGTGCTCAATCGCCAGGGCTGCGAGGTGAGCATCGGTCGTCAGGCCGCCGGCCGCCCCTGATGCGGTGAGCAGGCGATCCAGGATTTCGAGGTGCTGCCTTCCCGGCTCAAGGTGCTCCACGCTGGGTCGCGCGAACCACGAACGGACGTGCGCGACCGCAACCGACGACGGCATCGGGGTAACCAGAACGCCGCGGTGAGTCATCAGGCGGATGAAACCAAGCGCGACCGCCCAGGGGATGGCGATCGGCTCCTGGCCGTTGAGCAGACTCTCCCACCACAGCCGGGAGGGCGCGTGATTCGGCGCATCGGCGTTGTGCGCGTAAATCACGAGATTGAGGTCCGGGAGGATCACCGGCCGGCTTCGTCCGTAAAGTCCTCGACTTCAAGCTGATCGAGGAGTTGGTTCAGCTTGCCGGGGTCGATCCCCGGTCGAAACCCTCCACGATGAACCTCGACGGTGTATGGCGCGACGGGTTCGGCCTGGACCTGTCCGGCGAGACCGCGACGCACGACATCGTTGACGGTCTGCTTGAAGGATTGGCCCTGCTTATGGGCAAGATCCTTGAGCTTTCTCGCCAGATCTGGGTCCAGTGTCAGTGTCGTGCGCACTGCGGCAGCTTGATGCCCATGCCTGTTGCTGTCAAGATGCCACGTTCACCGCGTGACTGATGCTCAGCGCAGGATCGCTTCGATGGCGACGACGGCCGACGCTTCGTCGACGGTCTTGCCGATGGAATCGATGACGCCGTCGGGGCGGATGAAGAACTGGGTCGGCAGGCCGAACACGCGGTATCGCCGGAAGATGTGCCCCGAGGCGTCGAAACCGACGGTGTAGCCCAGGTCGTAGCGGTCGGCGTAGGCGCGAATGTCAGCCGGGGAGGTTTCCTGCACCGCGATGGCGACCACGACCAGCCCCGCGGCTCGATAGCGCTCGGCCAGGTCGCGGATGATTGGGGTCTCCTGTTGGCACGGCGGACACCAGCTCGCCCAGAAGTTGATCCAGACCGCCTTGCCGCGCAGGTCGCCGAGACGGATGGGCACGCCATCGAGGTCGGTCAGCTGGTAGATCGAGCCGTCGTCAAGGGTGAATTCGAACTCCGGCGCGAGGTCGCCGGCTTGAAGCCCTTCCTGCGGCGCGGCGTCGATGATGTACTGGGTCGCCCGCGGATTGACCGTCGCGGGTCCGGACGCCGTGTTGCCGAGGGGCGTAGTGACCGCGACGAGTAGGACGATCGCGACTATGACGGCGCCGAACGCCGCCAGCAGCTGGCGACCGCTGAAGGGTCCAACGAGCCCGTGTCGCTCGGGCCGATGCGTGAACCCGGGGCGTTCCGCCACCCTAGATGGCCGTGTTGAAGTTGAAATAGCGTGGGAAGAGGGCCAGCCAATCGAACACCATCGCGAGCCCGATGAACGCGACGAGCAGACCCCCGATCAGCGCGACGGCCCGTCCGTGGCGTACGAGCGGTGCCATCAGGCGGGGTGCCCGGTCATAGACGGCGGCGATGAGCAGGAACGGTAGACCGAGACCCAGCGTGTACGACACCAGCAGCAGCGTTCCCTGGAGCGCCGTGGCCGAAGTCGCCGCGAGCGTCAGGATGCCGCCCAGGATGATCCCGATGCACGGTGTCCAGCCGATGGCGAAGATCGCCCCGAGCCCGAATGACGAGACCCACCCACCGCGACGGCTGACGATCTGTTTGCCGAGGCGGTCGCCGAGTGTGGGGGCAGCCCCGCCGACCAGGCTGATCGAGTTGGTCGCGCTGGCCAGCGAACCCGCCGCGCCCAGATCGAGGGGCCGCCAGGTTCGCTCCAGGACCGGGATCCGCAGGATGCCGGCGAGGTTCAGGCCAAGGACGATCAGGGCCGCCCCTCCGACAATCCGAAGCGCCGGGAGGTAGTCGACGAGCGGGCCTGCGGCGAAGGTGGCTGTGACCCCAAGGAGCGTGAAAATGGACCCGAAGCCCGCAACGTACGCGAGCGCGTGGCCGATCGTCTTCCATCGGGGCGGCGGCGCGCCGGCGGCGGCCGACCTCACGGCGATCGCACTCAGCTGGCCGATGTAGGCGGGCACGAGCGGCAAGACGCAGGGCGACAGGAAGCTGATCACACCGGCCGCGAAGGCCACCAGGATCGTCAGGTCCGTGCCGCCCATCTTGCTCCGGTCAGGCGTCGAGCACGTCGGCCAGCAGACGCCCGACCCTTGCCGGGCTGGTGGCAAGTTCGAGCCGTCGATCGCCGAGCTCGACGACCGGGATCGTCGCGAAAAAGGCGCGCTCCCAGGCGGGGTCGGTCTCGATGTCGCGCTCCACGAGGATGGGCGAGCGCAGGCCGGCTATGTGCCGGGCGATCAGAAGGTCGTTGACGAAGGTTCGGGTCTCCTCGCACAGGCCACAGCCTGGGCGGCCGTACAGGATCAGATCGGGCAGGGGAGCGAGTGGCATCTCGGTCGGGATTGTACGTGAAGGGGGTTCGCGTCCCCCTGTGGCAGTTCGGCGGTCGGCGGTCGCGGCACTCTGCCATCGTGTTTGTGCCCGAATTGTCATCCATTGCTGCACGCTTGCACCGAGGGGGCTCGGGTAGGGTTCCGGAATGCGCGACTTCGGGACCACGCGCTCCGCGCCGGCCGACGGGACTCAGGGACACCACCCAGTTGGCGTTGTCGATCCCGGCAGGCCAGCGCCTGCCAGCGCGACAGGTGACCCAGGGGGAGCCGTGGTCGTCCACGGGGCGGGCATGGGTGGTCTTCCTGGGGCGCCCGGCTTGGCCTCCAGGGCTTCGCTCTCGCCGCGGCACTTGCTTGCCCTCCAGCGCACCGCCGGCAACCGCGCGGTTACGCACGCCGTGCGGGACATCGTCCAGCGCGTGGCGGTCAAAGAGGACAAGAAGACCGAAACCCTTTACAACACGACCGACCCGAGCGGGCAGGCGACCGCGAACAAGTACACGATGAATCCCAAATACGAGATGTCCAGGAACGGGGACAGCGGGATCACGGTCACGGTCAAGATCAAGTTCCTCAGCCAGGCTCGCAACAGTGTCGATCCTGCGGATCCGGCGTCACCACCGGGGACACCCAAACTCGGGACCCTCCTCGACAAACCGACCGCGATCCCGGCCGGAGACGAACGCCTCGATTGGGCGAAGAACCTCGCCGCCGAGGGCGCCAAGGTATGGAATGGTCGACTCACGCTCGTCGGCGAGGAGTGGAATGCCTTCTCGGCCAACACGAAGAAGCGTCTCCCCGTCAGCTTCAAATCGGAAGCGGTGTACGGGGTCGACGACGATGCCGACAGTACCGTGATCATCCACCCGGCGACGGTCGTGGCCGGCACGCCCGGGCAGCCGATCGATGCCGGCAACTGGTACAAGAACAAGGGCAACTACAAGGCGGACGAAAAGATCATCGCCGCGCACGAGTACGGCCATCTGCTGGGCATTCCCGATGAGTACAGCCAGAGCAACGAGCAGCTCAACGCGCTCATCCACCAGGCGGCCCCGGGGAGTGCCCCGAGTGTCGGCGCGGCTCTCGATCGCACGACGGTCGAGCGGATGGTTCTTGCTTCGCTCCGTCAGCCGCTCTACCTCCAGCTGAACGCGGCCCTCCCCACGGTCACCGATGCCCTGCGGGCCAAGCGCCCGCTGGTCAAGAAGAAGATGTCCGCGGCGGCCAAGTCTGGTGTCACCTCCGCGGAGGTCCGGGCCGAGCTACAGAGCCAGCTCGCGGCGGGTTCGGAGACTACGGTCGGACCCAGCATTCCCCGGGTGGTCGCGTTCCAGACGACCTCGAACTTCAGCAATGTGACCCAGGCGGGCGAGGGGGTGGAAGCCGGGTTCTCGGCAGGTGCACTGGGCAACCGGATCAAGGACACCTATGCGAAGGCCCTCGATGCCGCCGGCACATCCGCGGTGGCGGTTCCCGGGCTCGGCGACGTTTCGATCGACGTCAAGGGGGCGGTGGCGACGAGTGGCGCGACGGGTGGGGCGCAGGCGGTGCCCGCAGCCGGCGTCGCCACCTCCACCGTCGGCCCCGCGGCGGCCGCAGCCCCGGGCCTGCCCGCCATCGCGCCGTCCGATTCGCTCGTCAGCCAGATCAGCGCCCTGCCCACCACCTGGGAGACCGCGGGATCGGCGCTCGAAACGGGCGTGACACCGGCGATTTTCGCGGCAAAGATGGTGGCAGCCCTCAAGAGCGCCGCCGCTCCTGCGCCGCCGGCCGGAGCCGCGCCAACACCGAAAATCGCGCGCCAGCGGGAGCTCTACGTGGTTGCGCTCCAGATGGTGACCGACGCGGCGAGAGAAGCTGCTCGCCAGACGGCCGCCGAGCTCGTTGACAAGACGATCAATCCGACGCTCTCGACGAGCGTGTCCGGCCTCGAGGCCAAGATTGCCGCAGAGGTAACCCGGGTGATGGGAACTCCGCCCTCCGGCGTCGCCGCGCTCGGAACTCCGGACCCCAACATGACAGCGCTCGTCAATGCGATGAAGGCGCGGGTCGAAGCCGATCAGGCCGAAACAAAGGGCACCGGCCGTGACCCTCTCGGCGGCGGCAAGGCGGCGCCCGGCCAGGACGTCACCTACAGCTACCAGGGGCTGATGGGCTCCAACACGACGACGGCCCTGCGTCCGGATCAGTTCGCGCCGATGGTCAAGCAGTTCAACGACAAGCTCAAGACGACGTTCGAAAAGCCGTTCACGCCAGAGACGAAGTAGGTGGACCGCCGAGCGACGTTCCGCTGGCGGACGCCACCGCCGACCTCGGTGGACGAGGAGCTTGCGGTCTACGACGACGGCCCGGCCCTGCTCGTCGTTCGCGGGTCCCAGACGTTGTCGCCGGCGGTCGGGACGTACCTGGCCCGCGCGGTCGAGTCGGACCTCCGGCTCCTCCTCACGGCCGGGCCGGATCCAGTCACGTTCGATCTGCTCCGACCGCCCGCGGACCCCGGGAGCGCCGCGTTGATGGCAGCCGCCGACCGTGTTGCGGGCGCATCGCTGGCCACCCCACGGGCCGTCGCCACATTCCACACGCAAGTGCGCGAGGTCGGTGCGGATGGCACACTCCCGGTCTGGTTGCAGGTCGTCGGATCTGGCCTGCAGCCCGTTGAGTTCGAGCTTGATCCGGGGCTTTCGTCGGTCCAGTTCCGCAACGTTGGGCAGACGATCGCGTGGGTGGACCTCCCGGACCTGCCCACGGGATTCGTGACGCCGCACGTCGAAGGTCTCGGTGGGGTTCGACGGCGCGCGGTCGTGAAGCCGGGCGCCTACGGGTCGATCGCTTTCGAGGTTGCGCTGCCTGCCGGCACCACCGCGATCGCGGTGCGAGTCGCCGGCTGGCTGTCAGAGGCGCTGCCAGACGACCCCATGCCGGTCGCGTTTTCACTCGAGACCGCCGAGGCCCGGATCGTGCGATGACTCGATCAGCTCGCGGTACGATGGAGCCCGCGCCCCCGTAGCTCAGTGGACAGAGCGAGGCCGTCCTAAGGCCTGCGTCGGC
>CAYRTS010000116.1:3427-6025 GCA_964427285.1 uncultured Anaerolineaceae bacterium | reverse complement strand
GCGCACGCCAGGCGCGGGCCAGATGGTCCTTCAGATCACCGACGTAGCTGGTTACGTTGCCGCCGCAAACGATCGACTGCTCGTCTGGGCCAACGATATCGAAACCGGCGGGCCGCTGGCGGGAGCGGTCGTTGAAATCCATGGCGGAGGGACGATCGGACAGACCGGATCGGATGGACTACTCGTCACCACGACACCGTCGGCAATCCTTGATGCAACAACCGAATCCGGTGTCCTCGCGGATCGGCCGTTCATGGCGATCCGCGACGGCGGCGGTCGCTCACTCGTCATCTTGGTCGGTCTTTCCGGTCAGGGCCGGGCCTACTCCGACCCTGCGCAGGACCGCTTCTGGCGGTTCACGGCCACGGACCGCCAGGTCTACCGGCAGACCGACACCGTCAACATCTGGGGGTTCGTTCGCGATCGGAGCACCGGACGGGTACCGCAGGATCTCGAGCTTCGGCTCACCGCGGGCTGGAGCTACACCGGGACCGACGACGCTCCGTCGATCTCGTCGGTCGCGGTTCACCCGGACACGACGGGCGCGTTTGCGGAGAGCATCCGGTTCAGCGACCTGCCCTATGGCTCGTATAGCCTCCAACTCTGGTCGGGCGAGGATCGAATCTCGGACAGCTGGTTCGAGGTTGACCTGATCCGCAAGCCGAGCTACCAGATCGCGCTGCAGACCGACCGGCACGTGCTCCTCGCCGGCGACCCCGTCAGCCTGACCGCCACGGCGACGTTCTTCGACGGAACTGTAGTCCCGGGTGTTCAGCTCAAGGCCCGCCTGTTCGGTGAACAGACGATCACGACCGACCGCGCGGGCGTCGCCACCACCACCGCCAGGGCAGCCACGAGCGCGTGGGCCGAGGACTGGTCGTACACCTCGGTCGAGACGACGCGCGCAGAGGAAGGCCAGATCAGCGACGGCGCGAGTCTCCTGGTTTTCCCGGCCAGCGTCAGGCTGACGGGCGAGGGCACGATCGATGGGGGCCAGGTCACGGTGACAGGTTCGCTCCATGAGATCGCAATCGGCAGGCTCGAACGGGCCTGGGAGACCGAGTCGTGGGACAAGGTCGACTGGAACGGTCCGGTCGCTGCAGGAGCCCAGGTGACCGCGGCGATCACGGAGCTTGTGCCCGTGCGCGTGAGAAGCCGTCAGATCTACGACTTCATCGCCAAGCAGGTTGTAAGCACATACACGTACCGGATGGATCGAGTCGCGAGGGGAACAGAGACGCTGACCACCGGACCGGACGGCGGGTTCCGGCTCAGTGTCGCCGCGATCAAGGATCACGACTACGAAGTCGTCCTCTCGGCGACCGATCCAGAGGGCAGGACCACCCGTCTGAGCGTGTACGCCAGCGTCTCGCGGCCGACCGAGATCGGGTCGCTGATGACATTCCTTCAGCGCAGCTGCGGTCCCGAAAACCAGCTTGCGCACGAATGGGCCGGCTACGCGATCGGCGATCGTCTATGTGTCACCGCCCGAGATGTTCGCGGCGACCTGCCGTCTGGCGCCTCAAACCGCTACCTGTTCTTCACCGCCCAGCGCGGCTTGCGCGACGCCGTCATCAGTGCAACCCCTAGGTTCCAGGCTCGTTTCACGTCCGCAGACGTCCCCAACCTCGAGATCCAGGGCGTTCGGTTCACCGGCCAGGCCATGTTGCCGATCGGCTCGTTCAATGCCTCGTTCGACACGGCTGGGCGCGAGTTAAAGATCGACCTGACGACCGATCGCGAGCGGTACGCGCCCGGCGAGACGGTCACGCTCGACGTCCGGACGACCGATGGGTCCGCCCAACCAGTGTCGGCGTCCGTCGTGCTGCGCGCTGTCGATGAGAAGCTCTATGCGATCGGGGCGGCCTATGACGAGAACCCCCTTGGCAGCCTCTATCGCTGGGTCGGGACGGGGATGCTCTGGACGCACGCGTCGCACCCCCTGCCGGTCGAGGGCTGGGGCTACGGCGACACGACTGGCGGCGGTGACGGTCGTTCCCAATTCGTGGACTCGGTCCTGTTCCGGCACGTCGTGACGGACGCGCAGGGACGCGCCCAGGTCGCATTCAAGCTGTCCGATGACCTGACGTCCTGGCACGTGAGTGCCGATGCGATGACCTCCGTGCCACTGGCGGGATCCGCGTTCATCCTGGTCCCGGTCGGACTGCCGTTCTTCGTCGAGGCCACGATCGCCCCGGAGTATCTGGCCAGCGATCGGCCGATCATCCGCCTTCGAGCGTACGGGTCCGGGCTTCGCGAGGGGGACCCGGTGACGTTCACGGTGACCTCCGCATCGCTCGGGCTGACGGCGACGACCCTCCGGGGCACGGCATTCGAGGACGTCGCGGTGCCGCTCCAGAACCTGACGCCGGGTGACCACGCCATCACGATCGCCGCCTCGAACGGCGCGGGCGCGACGGCGCTCTCGGACAGACTCACCCGACGCTTCAAAGTCATCGAGTCTCGGCTCGTCGAGACTTGGACGACGTACGCGCTCTTGACTACGGGCGCGGTCCCCGACGGCGGTCCCGGCTTCACGACGTACGTCTTCTCCGACGCGGGGCGGGGCCGCTACCTGTCAGTCCTCCAGGCGCTTGC
>CAYRTS010000116.1:0-3327 GCA_964427285.1 uncultured Anaerolineaceae bacterium | reverse complement strand
ATGGTCGAGGTTCGACTGACCGCGACGTTCGGTCCTCAGGTCGTGGCCGGCTGCCACGAGGTTAGCGACCTGGCGCCGTCCGGCCTTGCCCCCATGGAGTACTACCAGCGCTGGTCGTATGAAGACACATCGGCGCCCTCGTTCGTCTCGCCGTACGCAATCGATGGACAGCGAGTCTCCTTCTGCGTCGGGCCATCAAAGGAGTCCCGAACGGTCAAGATGCGCTACTTCGCCCGGATCGTGACCGCCGGCACCTACACGTGGGAGTCAGCCGTTATCCAGTCGGTGACCGCACCCGAGAGCATCAACCTGACGACCTCTCATGAGCTCACGATCCAATGATTCACGATCTTGACGTTCACTACGTGCATCGGTCAGCAGTCAGGATGCTTCTAATCGTGTTCGTGGTCGTGTCGTGCGCGACCACACCGTCGCCTTCACCGCAACTGTCGGCGACAACATCAGCCTCCGTCTCGCTGAACGCGTCCCCCACGCCATCGCCAGTCCTCGCCCGGACCTCTAACCCCACAGTATCCGCGCCAACACCGACTCCCGCGCCCTCGGTGGCCGCGATTCCGACGCCGTTCACGGGCGGCGCCGGCTGGCCGCTCACTGCTGGGGGAGTGAGCGAACCCGTCTTCGGACCGGATGGGACCGCCTATGTAGTGGTCGGCGGTAGCAACGAACAGGGCGACTACCTCGTTGCGCTCGACACGGCCGGATACGTCAAGCCGGGCTGGCCCATCGAGGTGCCGGCGGGCTCCAAATTCCAATGGCCGGCGGCCGTGGGTCCTGACGGATCTGTATACGTCGACGTGTGCGGAGGTCCAGAGGTTGGGTGCGCCTTGCGCCGGCTCGACGCCATGGGTCGGGAGATGCCTGACTGGCCATTTCAACCGCCGCGGGACTTCGCGTGCCCCAGCGGGGGCGCGCCGTGTTACTCCCTTTTGAAGATCGGATCAAACGGCACCGCTTACCTGACCGCCTGGCGTGAAGCGGGGGGCCAGCAGGTCATGGCCGTCGACGCTTCCGGCAAGGTCATGCCGGGGTGGCCGGTCGTCCCGGATGCCGACGATGGATGGTGGTCGAACGCTCAGGTCGGCTCCGATGGAACGCTGTTCATCCTCGGCGTGCCCGACGGCCGCGAGACGCCGGCCCTTCTCGCGGCCTACGCTCCAGACGGGAGCCTTCGAGACGGTTGGCCGGTGGCGGTGCCCGACCTGAGCGACTACCTGCTCGGGCCGCAGGGGACCGTGGTGGTCTGGTCTTTGATCGACAACACGGGGGAACTCTGTCTCGAGCCTAGGCGGACAGTCTTCACCGTCCTTGGCCCCGATGGACGGACGCTGCCCGGCTGGCCGCGCGGGTCGAAGGGTTTCGCCTCCCGCCCAAGCGTAGACGCCGATGACACCGTCTACTACGTCTCAGCCCAGGGCAACGTCTACGCCCATGACCGCGCAGGCGAGATCAAGGCCGGTTGGCCGGTGGCGGTGCCCGCGGCGCTCAACAGCGGGTGTAATCCCGAGGGTCTGTACCTGGCCCCAGACGGGACCATCTACATTCTGGCGCACGACCACGTCACGGGCAGCGAGATTACGGCCCGATCTCCGGACGGCCGCTCAAAGCTGGGCTGGCCCTACCGTCCCGCGGGCGATCTGGTTGGGCCTTGCTTCGATACGGAGTGCAATTACCACACCTACGCACCGGCATTCGGTCCCGACGGCACGACCTACCTTTTGGTATTTCACGCCGACGCCGCGGAAGCCTGGGCCGAGGTCGCGGCCGTCGATCCGAAGGGGCAGCTCAAGCCGGGATGGCCCTATCGACTACCGATGGATCCGACCGCAGTGCAGATTGAGGCGCTGACCGTGTCGCCCGACGGGCGCCTGTTCGTTCGAGGCGACGGCTACAACACTGATTCCTTCCTCTTCGCGCTCGATCCCGATGGGCGCCTCTCGAAATGAGCTGGCGCCGGAGCATGGTCGGTAAGGCTCGGCACCGTCCCGAGACTCCAGGCTGGCGCTCACGGAGGCCGATTCGCCATGTCGAGGTAACAGATCCGAGACCGAGGCGTTTCATACGCATGCAAGGATGGAGAAGGGCGAGCACGCTCCTCCTGGACCGTCCGTTCCTGTTCGTCCTGCGCGATGTCGACAACGGCGCCGTCCTGTTCATGGATCGTGTCGTCGACCCGAGTCTGAAACCCGGGAGCCAGTAACGCCGCCGCGGAGTATCGAGTGAGCCCGAGCCGCCACAGACCCAAGATCGTCTTGTTGATCACCGTCTTTCTCGCGGGATGTGGTGCATTTCCGCCGACACCCATCGCTTCTTTCACCGAGGCGAGGGCCACGCCCCCCACCACCGCCGACGTGACGCCGGCGCGGGCGCCGCTTAGGGCGTCCTTGCCGAGTTCTGCGGCCCTGGGGATTCCGCCCGACGCCTTCACATGGCAGCGCGTGCCCACCGCGACCGCCATCGCCGGCGGGGGCAGTCGCGGGCTGAAGCTGCGATCCCTCGCGACGGTGCCCGGCGGCTTGCTCGCCGTCGGGGGCGACGTGCGGGGCGCGGTGATCCTCAGCTCGCCCGACGGCGTCCAGTGGACGAGGGCCCGCGACGAGGCCGCATTCGACTACGCATCCGTGAGGGCGGTAGCGGGTCGGGGAGGGCTGACCGTGGCGGTCGGCACCCGCAGCGGCTCGGCGCGGGGCTTGCTGTGGACCACGGCTGACGGCCTCACGTGGCGAGATGGCGGTTCGGCCTTCGCCGGCAACATCGAGGTCGTCGGTGTCGCGGCCGGAGCCGGCTCGTTCGCGGTCGCGGGAAGCTTCCGGACCCGGCCTGATGCGGCGGGGCTTCGTCGACTCGTCGGGGCGGCCTGGACGTCGGCCGACGGCCGTACGTGGGATCGATTGGTCATGCCCGCCGACCTCGACATCGGCGACTTCCGGCTCACGTACCTCACCTTCGCTGGGTCCCGCTTCGTCGCCCTCGGGCGCGCGTCAGACATTGAGGCCCACCCGGGGATGCTCGTCTGGAGCTCGACCGACGGGCGGGAATGGCGGCGGGGTCAGGACATCCCGGTCGGCCGTGACGGGTCGATCGCCGATATCGCCTTCGGTCCGACTGGCTCCCTGATCGCGGTGGGCTGGGCCACCGCCACGCCTGCCCATGCCGCGGCGTTCACCTCGCCGGACGGACGTCTCTGGACCCCGGTCCAAGACGGACCGATCTTCGCGGGCGCCGTCATCCGCGGGCTCGCCTGCGACGAGCGGCATTGTCTCGCGGTCGGTCAATCCGCCGGTGCCTCGCCGTCCAACGCCGCCGTAT
>CAYRTS010000115.1:0-6035 GCA_964427285.1 uncultured Anaerolineaceae bacterium | reverse complement strand
GATCCGTGGAACCTCACCGAGCGCGAGCGCGAAGTCCTCGGACTGCTCGCGATTGGCTTGACGAACCGCGAGATCGGCGAACGACTCTTCGTGACCGAGAAGACCGCCAGCGTCCACGTGTCGAACATCCTGGGCAAGCTCGGAGTTCCCGGTCGAGGAGCGGCGGCCGCCATGGCTGTTCGGCTGGGCCTCGTGCCAGCCGAAGACTCGGGCTGAGGACCACTTCCCGGCGGTCACGCACGCCGAATTCGTCGCGGCCAAGATATGCCCACGCTCGCCGTTGCAGCGTCAGTCGAATTGCCACCGGATACCGGTGCCGCGGATGTCGCTCGCCGACCAGCTTCGAACTGTTTCGGGTCGGAGCACGTAGTACGGCATACCACGATCCCCCGACTCTTGATGCGAGTCGTACATGACTTGGTAGGCCTCGACCACACCGGCGGCAAGCATCGGGGCGTCGGGGTAGTCGACCGCGCCCTCGACGATCACAACGTCCCTGGCGCTCTCCAGATGAGCCAGCGCTCTTGGACGACGCGCCGCGTCGAGCAGCCCGGCAGCCACACTCGAAGGACGGCACGATGGAACGATCGTGCGCCATTGTCCCTGGCAAACCGGGCCTTGTCCTCAACGGGTCAGGCGGGCGGGGCGGTCAGGCAGGCCGCCGTAGCGGTTCGATCCGGTAGTAGCGGCCGACGGCCAAGATGTGCCGCCGGGCAAGCCAGTAGATGACATTGCCCGGGAAGACATGCTGGTGCCACGTCGCGGCGATCACACGGCGCCGCTCCTCCCCGACCGGCAGGAGTTCGGGCCGGATCTCGATGGGCGGCTGGTGTGCGAGCACCAGGGTTGCGCTGCCGGCGGCGTCAAGGTTCCGCGTCCAGTTGACCGGCCCGTTTGGGTGGCCGAGATACCAACCGTGGTCGACTTGCAACAGACCTAGCAGGACGACGCGTGGCCGGCCGGTTCGGTGCCCGGCCACGATGAGCTCAACAACGTTCCCGAGCCCGCCCACCGCCCACGGGCGTACGAGCGGCTGGAGGCGCGTCAGGACCCAGTAGAGGAGGCGAAGCGTGAGGCCCCAGAAGCGCGACACCCTCCGAAGCATAGGCGGTCGGCAGTCCGACTCCCAACGACGACCGGGCGGAACTGGCGCGCCTCAGCACGACGGATTCGCTCCCGCAATTTCTATGGAGCGTGACGACCCCGACCTCGCGGCCCAGATCGCGGAACGCTTCCGCCATCCATGAGCTACCTTGGAAGTAGCCGGCAGCCGCTGGGCCAGAGCGGGCCAGGATCTTCCGACCCTCGCCGACCAGGAGCACGCGATCGACCCCAAGGAGCTTGAGGGCATCCGTGACGACCTTTGCCGTCTAGGCTGACAGCGGCCCTCGCGGTCTTGTTCGCCGTTGCCGGTTGTGTGTCGGTCGTGCCCTCCACGCAGCCGAGTGTGGAACCCTTGACGACGCCGAGTCGTGAGCCCTCGGCGGCGCCGAGTCGTGAGCCCTCGGCGACCGCCACGGGACCGCTGCCGACCCCAGTCGAGATCACCGAAGGCGATGAGTGGTCGATGCCCGGCTGGGTCCTGCCTGCGACTGGCACCGGGTTCTTCAGCGAGGACGCTGATCCCGCGCACCGTGTCGATGTCAGATCGGTCGACCTGAGCTGGCGCCAACTCCAGCCTGACGGCCCTGGAGCGATCGACCGGGAGTCGACCGGTTCCGCGCAGGGCATGGAATTCGAGTCGCTGGCGACACAGCTTGCCGAGCCGGGCCCGTTCTGGATGCGGGTGTTCGCCTCGGGTGTCGACTGGGCACCGGAGTGGGTCGTCGAGGACTGCGGCGTGAAGACCTACGGCCCCGACTACGACGATCAGTGGCACCTGCCGATCTGGGACGACTGCGTGTGGGGCCACCTGTCCGCGCTGTACCGCCTGCTGTTCGCCGACCAGGCGCTGGCTGCCGACCCGGACCTGCGCTTCGTTTACGTGCCTGGTGCGTTCACCTGGGTGGAATACGACTACGACATGATCAGCATCGCCGCCGAACGCGGCGAGCTTGCCCTCGATCGCTACCTCGCCTGGTACCGAACGATGCTGGCCGATCTCGTCTCGATCTTCGGGAACGAGCGGACCAAGCTGGTATTCACGGGTGAGGACTATCCATTTGGGCCGTTCGATGAGTCCGACGATCTGCTGGCGCGGGAGGCCGTCGACGCGGGGATGGGGATTCGGACGGGGATCTCCGAGCTAGCCAACTTCCACCTGAGCGAGGCCCCCGCCTATGGCAGCCATATCGGCCAGGACGGCCACATCGTGGTTGACGACCGGGCCGCCCCACACGACGGGCGGGTGGTCGCCACGGAGAACGAGTGCTACCGCGATTGCGGCTATATGACCGACGACCCGTACTACTCCGTGCGCCAGAGCAATCTGAAATCGCTGCAGCTGCGCACCAACTGGCTGTATGTCGTCCCGGGACCGAGCTACCTCGATGAGTTCGCCGAGCACTGGGAGTGGGTGCGCCTCTCCCTCGGCAGGACGGCCGCCGATTCGCCCGACGCATGGGCGGCGCTGCGTGACGCCGAGGATGTCTATTGGACCGAGGACGACACAATCGACTGGCCGAATCGTCCGTACGTTCGCAACCTGGAGCGCTGGCTCGTCCAGCGTGACGCGACGCCCGACGGTGTGCTCGTACGCAGTGAAGCCGATGTTCATGTGCACGATCTCGCACCCGAAAACGGCACCGCTTACGAGGGGTTGCGGACCGATCACGCCAATGGCGTCAACTCGTTCTACCTCGATCTCGACGACCGCTTCTTCGGCGACGTCGACCCGCATGACGTCCTCGTCAAGGTCACCTATCTCGATGCGGGGACGGGCTCATTCACGATCGAGCACTCGGGCGGGCCATCCGCCGCCGTGGAGCGCACCGGCGACGGCGCCTGGAAGACCGCGACGGTCCCGATCACAGGCTTCGCTGCCACGGGGTCCCTGGCCGGTGGCACCGACTTCGCGATCCGGGCCCGCGACGGCGACGACCTCACGATCCGGTTCGTTCGCCTCCTGCGCGTTGACGCACCGTGAGCGACGCCGAGGAGCAGGCCGCTCGACAGCTGCCTGAGACGGGGCGGCTCTCGTCGGGCGAAGTCGTCGACTATCGATTGCTGAGTCTGGTCGGGGCGAGAGGAATAGCGCCGCCCTGTCTGACGCTGGCGCTATTGTCCGTTTCGTGAGCGTACGGCCAGCCACGTCGATGGTCACGACACGACCCGCCGCTCTACCGCGACGGGTATCGGGCGGCGGTACGATGGGATCGGTGCCGGTTCGCATGCATGGTCGATGGCGGCCTGTCGTCCTCGGATGGGCGCTTCTTGTCGTGGTCTCCGCCTGTGGCGTCTCCCCGCCTCCGAGCCCGCAACCCGTTACGCCCGCCGCAAGCCAGGCGACGCCGACGGCTACCGTCTCGCCGATACGTACTGCCTCGCCGGCTGGTACCGCCTCGCCAGCTGCGCCCGACCTCACCGCGCATCCCCTGGTCTGGTTCGCGCCGCTGCCGCCTCGGATGACCCACGTGGGTTACGACGGCTCCGACGACTATCTTGCCCTCGCGCCTGCGTCGATCGATCCCGGGGAAATCGCGACCAACGACGCCGGGCGGTTCGAGGTCACGCTGAACGACCTGAAGACGGGGCGGTACCGTCTGCGAATCGCGTACCAAGGCGATCTGTCCCATGGGCCATCATCCAGCGAGCAGGATCTCGTCCTGGAGTAACGCCCTCTACGTCGACAGCGCGGCCTTCAATGGGCGTGATCTCGATGCGCTCCAACAATCGTGTGAAGCGGATGTCTGCCACGTTCGAAGGCGAGGCGCGCTCACACGCGCGCTCGCGTGCGCGCCAAACACCATCGCCGACGTGCCGTCGCTGCCGATCGACCGAGCCGGCTCAGGGCCGATATAGGTCGTCCGTCTTGGCGGCCATGATGAAGTCGTTGCGGTGCAGGCCCTTGATCTTGTGCGTCCACCAGGTGACCGTCGTGCTGCCCCACTCGGTCAGCAGCGCAGGGTGATGGGCTTCCCGCTCCGCCAGTGCGCCTACCTGGTTCGTGAACGCCAATGACTGCCCGAAGTCGTCGAACCTGAAGACGCGTCCCAGGTGGCGGACCCCAGCCACCTCCGCGACCTCCCATTCGGGGATCTGCGGGTGGAGCCGGGCGATCTCGGCATCCGTGACGGTCGGTTCGCCCCTGCGGCACGCGATGCAGCTCATCCGCACGAGCGGATCGATCTTTTGGTCTGCCATCACATCGGCTCCCTTGTCTCCGACTTTGCGCTGGGTGAGGGTACATCTCGTGGGACCGTCCCATGCCGGCCTGCTCCGACGCGTACCGGCGGGATGCCAGGCCTCCCCCGACAAGGACCCCGCCGTCACGAGCACGACTCCCCGGGCGTGACAGCTCCCAAACGAGCGTCACGCCTGCACTGCGCGGCAATCCACTCCGTCCTGCCGCGGCCGCTACCCTGCCCTGAGCATGTTCCTTGGTATCGACCACCTGGTGATCGCGGTCGCCGATCCGGACGATGCGGCGGCGCAACTCGAGGCGGAGCTCGGCCTCGAGGCGACCGGCGGTGGCCGGCACGACGCGCTCGGGACGTTCAATAGGCTGGTCTGGCTGGGCGACACGTACATCGAGCTCATCGGCGTGTTCAACCGGGCGCTCGCCGAGCGGTCATGGCTGGGTCCGCCGATGCTGCGAACGCTCGACCAGGGCGGAGGTCTCGCGACCTGGGCGATCGCGACCGACGGGCTCGAGGCCGACCTGGCCGGCCTTCGCGCTATGGGCTCCGATCTCGGCGACCCGGTGGCCGGCGAACGGCGACGCGCCGACGGAGCCGTGGTCCGCTGGCAGCTGGCGGCGCCGCCGTTGCTCGGGCAGTCCGAACCGCCGTTCCTGATCGAGCACGACCCGGCATCGGCCGAGTGGGCTCCGGCCGACCGCGCCGCCCGACGAACGCAGGAGCATGCGATCGGTGGGCCGGTCCGGCTCGAGGTGCTCGAGCTGCCCGTGCATGACGTAACCGGGACGATCCAGCGCTTCCTCCGGACAACCGGACTCCGGTTTCGGCCCTCCCTCGCGGGCGGTGGCGCGCGCGACTCGAACGTCGGCGGCCAGCTCGTCCGGCTGCGCCCTGGACGCGGCGCGTCCGGAGCGGCCGTCGTCCGCCTGACCGCACCCGTCGCGGACGAACGCGCTGTCGAGCTCTTCGGTTGTCGCTGGGTCGTGCGTCCGTCGGGCTGAACCGCCTGGTCCCGCCAGTTCGTGCAGTCCGAATGCGAACGCCACAAACCAGCCTGACACCATCTGCTCGCGACCACCCCGTCGACCTCGGCTGCTGCTCCCTCAGCACGCCGCGAATCGCCCGGATGAGGTCCTTGGCCTGGCAGCGGGGAACTCAGGTCCCTGCACGACACGCCAGTTGCCAGCGCGTCAGCCCAGGCTTCGGCGACCCGCCAGAACGAGAGCCACGCGGATTGGCACGCCGACGAGGACGAGGGGCAAGGCGAACCCGACGCCCAGCACGAGCGCCAAGGGTGACGTAGCGAACCCGATCCTGGCTCCCCATCGACGGCCTCGCCAGAGCCCGACACCGGCGGCCACGTCGGCGGCACAGACCCCGACGAAGGTCCAGCCGAGGGCCATGAACGCCGCCGGTCCGAGCTGTTCGAAGGGGCCGGCCATTGACCGGAACCAGAACGTCATCGGCAGCTCGCCATACCGACCGAGATGCGCCAGCACGAAGGGCACCGAGGCGCCGAACGCAACACCGAGGAACAGGAACAGGAGCGCCGCGGACCAGTTCATGGATTGGTCCGCCGGGGCGGACGCCGATCGTCTGACGATCGAGCTCCTGGTCGGCGGTCTGGAGGCGCTCGCCCCAGCCGAACCGAGGTGGGGTGCCCAGGACGGTGAGTCGCGAATAGAAGAGCTGTTCGGAGCGCGCCCGACAGGTGTTGGGCGCGCCCAAGCCGTGCGG
>CAYRTS010000114.1:3856-6303 GCA_964427285.1 uncultured Anaerolineaceae bacterium | reverse complement strand
GAGCGTTCCGGCAAGCCCAGGACCCAAGCAGCAGGAACGATGCCGAAGACGGTCCCGGTTCCCTCGGACGCCGCCCCGACTGCCGCCGGACGATCGCCGATCGAGGCTGATCGGCGCACCTTGGGGTCGCTCCGCGGACTCGATGGGCTCCGGGCGATCGCGGTGCTCGCCGTGGTCGTCTACCATGCCGGGCTCGGTGGGCTCGCAGGCGGGTTTCTCGGGGTCGAGGTCTTCTTCGTCATCAGCGGCTTCCTGATCACGGCCATCCTGCTGGCCGAGTGGAGAGCGAACGGTCGGATCGACCTGCTGGCGTTCTGGCGGCGCCGAGCGCGACGTCTTCTCCCCGCCCTCTTCTTCCTGCTCGCAACGACACTGGCATTCGCGGTCCTGGTGGTGCCCGACGAGATCGCCCGACTCCGGGTCGACGCCCTCGCCGCCGTGGCCTACGCGACCAACTGGCACCTGATTGCCGGCGACCAGTCGTACTTCGAATCGATCGGCCGACCGTCGCTCTTCGTCCATCTCTGGTCGTTGGCGATCGAGGAGCAGTTCTACCTGGTGTGGCCCGTCGTCCTGGCCGGGTTGCTCCTCGCGGGCCGGCGGGCGGCATTGACGCTGACACTGCTGGGGGCGGCCGGGTCGGCCGCCTGGATGGCATTCCAGTTCGACTCGACCAGCGACCCGTCGCGGATCTACTACGGCACGGACACCCGGCTCACCGGACTCCTGCTCGGCGCGGCGCTGGCCTTCGTCTGGGTGCCGCCAGCCGCCGGGCTGACGGCCATCGGACCCGCCATGAGCCGGAGGATGCGCCGAAGAGTCGAGGCAAGCACGCGCGCCGCGGGGCATTGGGGCAATGTTCGACTCGGCTGGCTGCTCGATGGCCTGGGGGTGATCGCGCTGGCTGCGCTGTGTCTCTACTTCGTCGCCGCCGACGCGTTCGAGCCATTCCTCTACCAGGGTGGTCTCGCCCTCCTCGCGCTCATCACCACCGTGCTCATCGCCGCGGTCATCCACCCGCGCGCGCACCTGGGACGGCTGCTGGACCTCCCACCCTTGCGCTGGGTGGGCACCCGGTCGTACTCGATCTACCTGTGGCATTGGCCGATCTTCGCGCTCACGCGACCGGAGCTGGATCTCCCCCTCGGCGCCCTGCCGGTGCTCGCGCTTCGGCTGGGGCTCACCGCGCTGCTCGCTGAGATCTCCTACCGATTCGTCGAGGCACCGATCCGGGCGGGCGCGCTGGGTCGCGCGTGGACCCGGGTTCGCTCGCCCGCTCCAGTCCCGAACCGACGGGCTCGACGGTGGTCTGAGCCGTTGCTCGCCGGTGGAATGGCCGTGCTGCTGTCCGTTCTCCTGGTGTCGGTGACCGTCGCCACTCCACCGGCCCCACCAGCCGGGATGCTCACCGCATCGATCGACGAATTGGTGGTGGCATCCGACGTGATCTCCGTAGACTCTGACGGGTTGGGGAGCGCGCGGTCGATCCCGACGCGAGATTTCGAATCGGGTGCCACGCCTGCCCCGACGTTGACACCGAGGCCATCCACGGCTGCGACCCCGATACCGACCGCTGCAGCGACGCTTGCGGCCGCCCCGGCTTCGACTGCCGCCCCGGCTTCGACTGCCGCCCCCCGGGCAAGCATCCTCGCCTTCGGCGAGTCGGTCATGATCCAGGGCGCAAAGGCACTTGCCAGAAACCTTGGACCGCTGCGCGTCGACGCCGCAGTTGGACGCCACATTTTCGAGGGCCTCAAGATTCTGGAGCGCCGCGCCGCAGCAGACAACCTCGCCGAGATCGTCATCGTCCAGCTCGGCAACAACGGGCCGTTCCGCGCCGGCCAGTTCGACGCAGTAATGGACGCCCTGCGCAATGTGCCACTGGTGGTTTGGGTCAACGTGCGAGTGCCGCGTGACTGGGAGGCGCACAACAACCGGGTCATCGCGAGCGGCATTGCGAACTATCCCAAGGCGCGGCTCGTCGACTGGCATGCCGCGACGGCCGGCCAGCCGGCACTCTTCTGGAAGGACGGGTACCACCCACGACCGGAGGGCGCCGAGCTGTATGCGGAGCTGATCGCCAGCGCGATTCGCTGAGGCTGGCGTGGAGTTGCCGGCAGCCCGACATTGTGCCGGCTCGTCGTGGCGCTGCCGAGGGCGAACGTCCGCGCCATGACGCTCGCACGGTGCCCTCCGGGCGGGCGCCGCACGCTCGGGCCTGGACCGCAGGAGGCCTAGGGCGGGCAGTTCGTGCTCAATGGCGCCCTCCGGGCGGGCGCCGCGGGAAGGGACTCGACCGCAGGAGGGCGAGGGCGAAGGTCCGCGCCATGACGCTCCCGCGGTGCCCTCCGGGCGGGCGCCGCGGGAAGGGACTCGACCGCAGGAGGCTGATGGCGAACGTCCGCGCCATGACGCTCGCACGGTGCCCTCCGGGCGGGCGCCGCACG
>CAYRTS010000114.1:0-3756 GCA_964427285.1 uncultured Anaerolineaceae bacterium | reverse complement strand
TCGACCGCAGGACCTGACACGGACCTCGACGCCGCGGAATCAGCCCTCGGCAGTGATTTCGCGCTTGCGCCGGTCGACCAAGGCATCAAGCGCCTCCAGAATCGGCGGATCCAGGGCCGGGGGCACGGCCTCGACCAGCAGCCGCTTCCAGATGGTATTCGCGCGCTCGGTTGCGGTTTGGGCGCCGTCGGCCTGCCAGGTCTCGAAATTCCGCCAATCCGACACGATTGGCCTGTAGAACGCGGTCTCGTAGCGCTCAAGGGTGTGCGCCGTGCCAAAGAAATGCCCGCCCGGACCCACCTCGGCGATCGCCTCAAACCCAAGACTGGCCTCGTCGACGGGGATCGGCTGCAACACCTCCGAGAGCATCTGCAGGATCTCCGCGTCGATGATCAGCTTCTCGTACGAGGCGGTCAGCCCGCCTTCCAGCCAGCCGGCGCCCTGGTACAGCAGGTTGACCCCACCCATCACCGCGCCCCAGACGGCCATCTCGGATTCGTAGGCCGCCTGGGCATCGACCACGTTCGAGGCGGTCGCATTCGATGACCGCCATGGCAGCCGATACCGCCGTGCCATCTGGCCGCTGGCGATGGCCCCCTTGACGTACTCCGGAGTCCCGAACGCGGGCGCCCCGGTGCGCATGTCCACGTTCGAGGTAAAGGCGCCGTAGACCATCGGGGCGCCGGGCCGCACGATCTGGGCGAGCGCGACCAGGAACAGGGCCTCGGCATTCTGCTGGGCGATCGCTCCAGCCAGCGACACGGGGCTCATCGCGCCGGCCAGGGTGAACGGGGTCGCCACCACTGGCTGGCCGTGGAGTGCCATCTCCATCAGCCCGTCGCCCATCGGACCGTCCAGACGCAGTGGCGAGTTGGTGTTGATGACGGTCATCAGAGAGGGTTCATGCAGCAGCGTGTCGCGATCCACGCCCCGGATCAGGCAGGCGACTTCCAGCGCGTCGTCGACCGGTCTGGCCCCGAAGCCAAGGCACTGCCAGGTCTTGTCGAGTTCGACCGCAAAGGTCCGGTACATGTCGAGGTGGCGGGTCTGCACCGGAAGATCGGTTGGCTCCAGCGGCCCACCGCCCTCCTGGTGGATGATGTCGAGCGCGCCGATGATCCGGACATAGTCGACGAAGTCGGCAAAGTTGCCGGCCCGGCGACCACGGTCCAGATCACTGACGAAGGCCGGCCCGCCCACGGCGCCAAACACCAGGTTCGTTCCCCCAAACACCAAATTCCGTTCGGGGTTGCGCGCGTGAAGACGGAATTCGGACGGGGCCGTTGCCACCAGCGTCTCCACCTGCGCCGGGTCGAGCCGGACGTTGCGGGTCAGGCGGTCGACGCGGGCACCGGCGCGGGAGAACGCATCCAGGGCCCGGTCACCAAGCACCTCCATTCCGATCTCGGCGAGGATCCGAAGTGACGCCCGATGGATCGCCTCGACGTGGTCGGCCGACAGGATCTCGAGCGGTCGAAAGGGGTTGAGGAGCCTCCGCCACGGGAGCTGTGTGATGCCGGGAGGCGGGCGGCGTGCGCGGCGGCGGTGCGCCTCGGGCGCCTCGGGCGCTTCGTGTCGTCCAGGCTTGGCAGACCCATCCATGACGCGGATGCTACGTCTCATCAGCGTCTCAGACTCGTGTCGTACGCTGCGATGATGCACCTCCTGGTCATCGAGGACGATCCACGACTCGTTCGCCTGCTACGACGGCTGCTCGAGGAGGACCGTCACGTCGTGGAAACGGCCGTGACCGGCCGGGACGGCATCGAGATCGCCGAGGCCGCCAATGGCATTGAACTGGTCGTGCTCGACGTCGGCCTGCCCGACATCTCCGGTCTGGAGGTCGCGCGGCGGATCCGCGCCGGTGGCTCGGAGGTCCCGATCCTGATGCTCACCGCACGTGACACGGTGGGCGATCGCGTGACCGGGCTCGATGCCGGCGCCGACGACTACCTGGTCAAGCCGTTCGCCTACGAGGAGCTGGCGGCGCGCCTTCGAGCACTCGGGCGGCGCGGTGCCGGCACGCGGCGGCCGGAGCCGAAGCTGGTCGCCGGCCCGATCACGCTCGATGAGACTACGCGCCGGGTCACGCTCGACGGCAGGGCCATCGACCTGAGCCCACGTGAGTTTTCGCTGCTCGAGTGCCTGCTGCGCCACCCCGGCCAGACGCTGTCGCGGGATCAGCTGCTCGACCAGGCCTGGCCGTTCAGCGCCGCGGTCACCCCAAACGCGGTCGATGCCTACATCCATTACCTGCGCGACAAGCTCGGGGGTTCGGGCCGGCTGATCGAGACGGTTCGCGGAGTGGGCTATCGTCTGGCCGATGCCTGACGGAGTTCTCCCGGCGACGGGGACGACCGCACCGGACTTGGCCGCCGAGTCGACCGACAGCCAGCTCCTGCGGGGCGTGCGGCGCAACCTCGTGCTGTGGAGCGGTGGGACCACGCTGCTCATCCTGCTGGTTCTGGCCGCCACACTGTACGGCGCCGTCGCCGCATCGCTGGCGAGCGTCGGGATCCAGCAGCTCGATGCGCGTATGGATCAGATTCGGGGCGGTCGGCTGAGCCTCGCCGACAACGCTCCGTTCGGGTTCACGTTTGGCGGCCGAGATTCCGGGACGTACGCCCTGATCGTGGGACCTGGCGGTCGCGTCGTGTCCGGGCCGCGCCTTCAACGGCCACCGCCCGGCCTGCCGTTTGAAAGCGGTCTTGTAGCGGCCGCGATCTCCGGCCGCGACGTTCGGACCGCCTCATTGGGCGGCACGCCCGTGCGCATCCTGACCGAAACCGTGGAGGTCGACCGGCTCACCCTCAGCGTCCAGGTGATCCAGGATCGGACAGCCGAGGAGGGGACGCTTGCGGTGATGCTGGCCGTGCTGGTCACCGGAGGCCTGATCGTCGTCGTGGTGGCCTTCGGATTTGGAACAATCTATGCGCGCCGGGCACTGGTCCCGATCCGGGAGTCCCTGGCAAACCAGCGAACCGCGCTACGCCGCCAGCGCGATTTTGCGGCCGACGCCAGCCACGAGTTGCGCACCCCCCTGACGGTGATCCGCAGCAGCATCGACCACCTCCTTCGGCATCGCTCCGAGCCGGTGGAGCTTGTCGGTTCAGCACTGGAGGACATCGGGGCGGAGGTCCAGCAGATGACCGCGATCGTCGAGGATCTGCTCCTCCTGGCCCGTTCAGATTCGGGCGCGGTCGCGCTCGAGCGAGTGCCGGTCGACCTCGGTGACATTGCGGTGGCCGGCGCGTCGGCGCTGAGCAAACCTGCCACCGAGCGCGGGGTCCGGGTCGAGGTCGATGCGCAGCCGGCGGTCATCGTCGGCGACCCGGCCCGTTTTCGCCAGTTGGTGATGATCCTGGTCGACAACGCCATTCGCCACAGTCCTGCGGGTGGGCGGGTCGGCGTTGCCGTGCGGGTCGACACCGTTGGCCTGTCGCTCATCGTCGACGACGATGGCCCGGGCATCCGCCCAGACGACCTGCCGCATCTCTTCGAGCGCTTCTACCGCGCGCCGGGTGCCCCTGGTGGAGGCACGGGGCTCGGTCTGGCCATCGCGAAATGGATCACCGAGCGCCACGGCGGCCGGATCGATGTCGTCAACCGCGCCGAAGGTGGGGCCAGGTTCAAGGTTCAGTTGCCGCCCAACGGTCCGGCCGCCTGACGGAGGCCGCTCCTCCGGGCGAAACGCGAGCTGCTCGTTCGGGCTGCTCGTTCGGGCTGCTCGTTCGGGCTGCTCGTCCGGGCTGCTCG
>CAYRTS010000113.1:0-6406 GCA_964427285.1 uncultured Anaerolineaceae bacterium | reverse complement strand
GTCATGATCACGTGGCCGCTGTCGCCGATGCTCCCGCCTCCGATCGCCCGCAGGTCCACGCCGCGGGCCGCAAGCGCCTCGGCCAGGATCGCCAGTGCGCCGGGGACGTTTTTCAACTGGACCACGAACTGCTTGCTCATGAGAGCCTCCGTGCGATTGGGGCGTGATTCTACGGGTCGCGCGCAGGCCCTGTGCTACGGTCCGCGAGCCCATGATCGAGCCCAGTCCGGAACTGCCCAATTCGGTCGTCGCCCGCCTGGATGCCGGGGCCGAAGACCCTGGCACGCGCTCAACGGTCAGCGCAGCCGGAATCCCGTTTTCGTCGCTCCAGTGGGGCGATCCGGGCGCACGGCCCTTGCTTCTGATCCACGGCGTGACCGCCTCGGCGAGAATCTGGTGGCGGATCGGGCCGGCGCTCGCGACGACCGGCCGGTCCGTGCTCGCCGTGGATCTGCCAGGGCATGGCTTCACGGGTCATTGGGGCGGACATCACCGATTCCGAGACAACGCGATCGACGTTGCCGCCTGGATCCAGGCCGCCGGCCTCGCGACCTCGGATCTCCAGGTCGTGGGTCACAGTTGGGGCGCGATGACCGCGGCGGCCTTGCCGGGGGCCGGCGTCAGGCCAGCAACGCTGGTGCTGCTTGATCCCCCAGCGATCTCCCGGGCGAGTCTCGCCGAGATGGTGAGGCAGGCTGCCGAGCAGCTGGACACCGACCAGGCTGCGGTCCCCGAGCGACTGCGCGCCGAGAATCCGGGCTGGTCGGGCGTCGACATCGAAGCCAAAGCGGAGGCGATGGCCCAGCTCGATCGCGAGGCGGCGCGCGCCGTCCTGCTCGACAACGGCGACTGGGATGGCGGGCTCGCCGACCTTGCCGACCCGGCCGCCGCCGGCATCCCGACCTGGATCATCCGTGGTGATCCGTCCGTCGGCGGGATGCTGCCGATCGCGGCGGTCCCGCCGTTCGAGGCGCTCATTGGGGCCGGCCATGTCATCACGCTTCGGGGCGCGCCGCATGCGCCACAGAGGACCCACCCGATGGAGCTCATGCAGGCGCTGCTGCATGCCCTGGGCGGCTCCTGACCGGGAGTCAGGCCTGGCCCTCGAGGTCGTGAGCGGCGGCGCCTTCGCGCCAGAATCGTGGCTGGGGGTCAGGTCTCGCGGGCGGCACGGATCGAGATGGCGCGCCGATAGGCCTCGACGTAGCGTGGCGCCGACCCCGTCGTCCAGTCGAAGTCGGCCGTCATTGCGCGGTCCACTAATCCAGCCCAGGCCCGCCCCCCCTCCGCCCGGAACCTGACCGCCGACTCGCACGCCGCGATCAGCGCCGCCACGGTCGCCTCCTCGAACACGAAGCCGGTCCCGCGGCCGGGGTTCGCCGTCTCGTCGACGATCGTGTCCGCCAGGCCGCCGGTCCGCCGAACGATCGGCGGCGTGCCATAGCGCAACGCGATCATCTGCCCCTGTCCGCATGGCTCGAATCGCGATGGCATCGCGAAGAAGTCGACGCCCGCGTAGATCCGCCTGGCCATGGCTCGATCAAAGCGCTCGCCCAGCGCGACACGGTCGGGATTCGCGAAAGCAAGCGCGCGGAACGGACCGGCCAGCGCCGCGTCGCCACTCCCCTGGATCACCAGCCGCACTCCACGGTCCAGGAGGGTCGGCGCAGCGCCCGACAGCAGATCGAAGCCTTTCTGCGGATCCAGCCGACCGATCATTCCGATCACCGCGCCCGGATCGGCCGCGTCAAACCCAACCCGCTCGAGCAGGTCCGCGCGGCAGGCCGCCTTTCCGCCTGGAGTCCCGGCGGAGTACGACGCTGCCAGGTCCCCGTCCGTGGCCGGATCCCAGACTGAGGTGTCCAGGCCGTTGAGAATCCCCACGAACCGATCGCCCATCTCGCGCAAGGTCGCGTCCAGCCCCATCCCGAACTCCGGCGTCAGCGCCTCAGCGGCAAAACGGGGCGAGACCGTGTTCACCAGTTCGGAGCGCTCGATCCCGGCGCGCAGGAGATCAATGCCATCCCCGTCCAGCGGCACCACTCCGTCGCCCGGTCGCAGCCCCAGCTGGGCGAGCCCGGACCGAGGCGTCCAGCCGTGGTAGGCCAAGTTGTGGACCGTCATGACCATGGCCGCACGGCCGATGATCGGATCGTCGGCGTATCGGGCGTCGCGGAAGATCGCTGCCGGCCCCGTGTGCCAGTCGTGCAGGTGGAGGACGTCGATGGGGCGGGCATCCGCGCGAAGCGCCTCAAGCGCGGCCCGACAGAACATGCCGAAACGCCACGCATTGTCCGCGTAATCTCCTGCCGTGTCGCCGTAGAACCCGGCGCGGTCGAACGCGGAGGGCAGATCGATCAGGCGCAGCCGATAGGCGTCGCCAGGCACGTCCAACACGCTGACCTGGCTGTGGCCGGACGGCGCGCGCGGGTCAGGCACGTCCAGTAACACTGCGCGCTCCACCAAAGCCGGCTCGGGGACGCTTCGATAGCGCGGCAGAAACACGTCGACCGGGGCCACGATCCCATCGCCGAGTCGTCCCAGAGCGCGCGCCAGCGCATCGACGACGTCGGCCAGACCGCCGGTCTTGGCCCACGGCTCGCATTCGGCCGCAAGGAAGGCGACACGAATCGACATCGCCGCATCGTATCCGCCGGGGCGCCCGCCCGACTCGGGCCCGCGTCGGCCGGCGCGTTCGCCGAGCCCGGTCGGCTCGGTTCGCCGCGTTCGCCGCGGCAACGCCCGTTATGATGCTGGGCGCATGGACCCTATCCGAGTCCCGTCAGTCCCGGCGGCCAGTTTCGCGCTGCCGCCGCGGCTCGAAGGCTTGCGCCGACTGGCCTACAACCTCTACTGGTCCTGGCATCCCGCGACGCGGAACCTGTGGAGCCTGATCGACCGGACCGTCTGGACGCGCTATCGCAACCCGATCCTGGTCATCAGCGGACCGACAGAGTGGTCCCGCCTGCTCGATGACGAGAAGTTCCTGGCCGAGTATCACGACGTCCTGGGCGCATTCGATGCCTACATGGCGGACGTGTCCGGGCACTGGTTCCAGCGCCACTACGGCCAGGCGTTGAGCGGGCCGATCGCCTACTTCTGTGCGGAGTACGGGTTCCACGAGTCGCTCGGGATCTACTCAGGTGGTCTCGGTGTGCTCGCCGGCGACCACATGAAGTCGGCCAGCGACATGGCGCTGCCGCTGGTCGGGGTCGGCTTGTTGTACCGCAAGGGCTATTTCCGCCAATCCATCGATGCCGACGGCCACCAGGAGCACAACTATCCGGACTACTACCTGAGCCGGCTGCCCCTGAGTCGTGTCCAGGACGCGTCGGGCTTGCCGCTGACCGTCACCGTCGAGTTGCCGAATCGCGACCTGTCGGTTGCGGTCTGGTTGGCGCAGGTCGGCCGGGTGCCGGTCCTGTTGCTCGACACGGACGTGCCCGAAAACCACGACTACGACCGGCCGATCACCAACATCCTGTACGTCCGCGGTCGCGAGATGCGGCTCCACCAGGAGATCGTGCTGGGGATCGGTGGTGTTCGAGCCCTGCGTGCGCTTGACCTCAAGCCAGCCGCCTGGCATCTCAACGAAGGTCACTCTGCACTCCTGCTCGCCGAGCGTGCCCGCGAATTCGTGGCAGCCGGGCTGCCGCTTGAGCAGGCCTGGGACCTGATCCGCAAGGACAGCGTGTTCACCATCCACACCCCGGTCTCGGCCGGCAACGAACGGTTTGATGTCGACCTGGTTCGACGCGTGGCCGGGCCGCTTCTCGACAGCGGCGGTGTATCGGTGGATCGGATGCTCGAGCTGGGTCGCGGTGTCGACCACGACCCGGCGCAGTTCGATATGACGGCCTTCTCGCTGCGGCTCACGAGCGGAGCGAATGCCGTGAGCAAGCTCCACGGCCATACGGCAAACGGCACCTGGCAGGGCATTATCGAGCGCCCGATCCTGGGCTTGACCAACGGCGTCCACGGACCGACCTGGATCGGATCCCCCATCGTCGAGCTGCTGGAGGACCTTGGCGCGGACCTGGACGACCTCGACGCGAGTACCGAGACCAGCCGCTTCTGGGAGCGACTCGAACGAATCCCGGGGCGCGAACTGTGGGCCGCTCACCTGCGCCAGAAGCGTGAGCTGTCACTCTTCGTGAGGAGCCGACTGCGCAGCCAGTTCGCACGCCACGGGGAGGCGCCGGCCATCCTCGCGGAGCTGGAGACCGCGCTGGATCCGGACATCCTCACGATCGGGTTTGCGCGCCGGTTCGCGACCTACAAGCGAGCCGACCTGCTGTTCAGCGACGTCGACCGCCTCGCTCGAATGCTGTGGGACGAGAATCGGCCGGTCAACGTCATCTTCGCCGGCAAGGCCCACCCCGCGGATCGACCGGGGCAGAAGGTGATCCAGGAGATCTTCACCCGGTCGCGCTGGCCGAAGCTGCGCGGTCGAGTCTTCATCCTCGAGGACTACGACATGCGGGTCGGTCGCTTCCTGGTGCAGGGCGTGGATGTCTGGCTCAACAACCCCCGCCGGCCGCTCGAAGCGTCAGGGACGTCGGGCATGAAGGCCGCCCAGAACGGGGTACCGAACGTCAGCGTCCTCGACGGCTGGTGGGACGAAGGGTACGAACACGACAACGGCTGGGCGATCGGAGGCCGGGACGTGAATCACGACGAGGCCGCCCAGGATTGGGCCGATGCCCAGGCCCTGTACGGGCTGCTCGAGAACGAGATCGTGCCGAGTTACTACGAGCGCGAGGCCGATGGAACGCCGAGGCGCTGGCTGGGCACCATGCGCCGGGCGATGGCCACGGCGTTGTGGCAGTTCTCCACTACGCGAATGCTCCACGAGTACGCCGAACTGCTGTACCTGCCGGCCGCGGGAGTGCCCGTGACCCGCACGGCGTCGACTCCGACCGTCACCGAAGCCGGTTAAGCGGCCCCTTGGCCCCGCGGATCTCGCTGGCGCTGGCGATCCATAACCACCAGCCCGTGGGCAACTTCGGCTGGGTCTTCGCCGAGGTCTACGAGCAGGCGTACCGGCCCATGGTGGAGGCGCTTGAGCGCCATCGGGGGGTTCGCCTGTCCCTCCACTACAGCGGTCCGCTGCTGGAATGGCTGCGGGCGGAGCGACCCGACTTCATTACCCGCCTGGCGGCGCTCGTGGCGCGCGACCAGATCGAGATCCTGGGCGGCGGCCATTTCGAACCGGTCCTGGCTTCGCTGCCGGAGCGGGACCGGATCGGCCAGCTGCGGCGGATGGGCGATGAGCTGGAGACCTTGTTCGGGCGACGGCCACGCGGCGCCTGGCTGGCGGAGCGCGTGTGGGAGCCGGACCTGCCAACCTCCCTGGTAGCGGCTGGCTACGACTGGACGATCCTCGACGACGCTCACTTTCGTGCCGCGGCGATCCCCGAGGCGGACCTGTGGGGGCCGTACACCACGGAGGATCAGGGTCGATTGCTAACCGTCTTCGGCACGGAACAGGGCCTCCGCTACCGGATCCCGTTTCGCGAGGTGGACGACGTGATCGGCTACCTGCGCGCCCATGCCACAGAGGACGGTCAGCGTGTTGGGATGATGGGCGACGACGGCGAGAAGTTCGGGTCGTGGCCAACGACCTGGGAGCATTGCTGGGGTGAGCGTCGCTGGGTGGCCAGATTCTTCGAGGCGCTCTGGGCCAACGCGAGCTGGCTCACGACCACCACGCCCTCAGCCTGGCTGGCCGACCATCGGCCGATCGGACGGGTCTATGTCCCAACCGGTTCATACGCCGAGATGGGTGAGTGGGCGCTGCCCGCCGACGAGAGTCGGGCCTACGCGAAGGTACTGCATGCGGCGGGCGACAGCGACCGGCCGGAAGCCCGCTGGCTGCGCGGCGCCTTCTGGCGAAACTTCCAGGTCAAGTATCGAGAAATCAACGACCTGCACAAGCAGATGCTGCGGACCTCGGACAAGGTAGATGAGATGGCGCCCGGTGCCATCCGCGATCTGGCGATTGACCACCTCTACCGGGGCCAGTCCAACGACTGCTACTGGCACGGCCTCTTCGGGGGGATCTACCTCAGTCACATGCGGCTGGCGACCTACGAGCACCTCATTGCGGCCGAGGACCTGGCCGACACCGCAGCCGGGGAGCTGAGCACGGCGGAACAACGCGACCTGGACATGGACGGGCAGGATGACGTCCGGATCGCGGGTCCGGGCCAGGTCGTCACGGTGCACCTGGCGAGTGGAGCCGGGATCGGGGGCTGGGACATCCGGGCCGTTCGGCACGCGCTCGCGGCCGTGCTGCGCCGCCGGCCGGAGGCCTACCACCAGACCCTTCGCGACCATGAGGCGCGTGCGGCGGCGCTTGTCGGGGCGGCGGTGTCTGATGGGGGCGCGGCGCTTGTCGGGGCGG
>CAYRTS010000112.1:0-6576 GCA_964427285.1 uncultured Anaerolineaceae bacterium | reverse complement strand
GCGTAGCGCGCATCGACCTCCGTACGATGCAGGCCTTCCCAGTCGCCCTGACCGATCTCGAGGAACGCCGGGTCGGGCCGACACACCAAGGGTAATTCCGCGGCGCGCATCGCCCCGCCCACCGCTGCGGCCGTCTGCGCGGCGCGCTGCAGGGGAGAATGCGCGACCTCGAGCGGCGGACGGTCCGGTATCGGCAACGCCGTGGCCTCCGCAGGCCCGGCAGACCCGGCCAGCCAGCGCCCCAGGAGATCAGCCTGGCGAAGCCCGGTCGGGGATAGGGGAGGATCCGCCTGGCCCTGGAACCGACCTTCGACGATGAAGGTGGATTCGCCGTGTCTTGCGAGGACGAGCGTGGCGTCCAGACCGTCCGGGATCAACGGCGGCAGCGACCCGGACGACTCGAGCGACTCGAGCGACTCGAGCGACCCGAGCGACCCGAGCGACCCGCTCAGCGCGTGCTCCCCAGTCGGATCGTCCACAGGTCCAGGACCGCCTCCTGCGCCCGGATGGCCGTGCAGACCGAGTCCGGAACGTCGTCATCGAGCGCCAGGATCATCAGGGCGTCCTCGCGCGGCCGGCCGCGACCCAGGTGCATCGCACTGATGTTGACATCCGCCTCGCCCAGCATGACCCCGACCCGGCCTACCGTGCCCGGCCGGTCCATGTGACGCGTGATGAGCATCGTGTCGGCCGGTGCCATGTCGAGCCGGTATTCGTCCAGCCGCGTGATCCGTGGTTCGCCGGCGGCCACGGTCCCGGCAACCAGCGCGGTGCGCGTCCCGGCCTCCCCGGACCCGGCCTCCCCGGACAGGGTGAGGAGCGCCCCAAAGGCGCCCGCGTCCGGGGTCTTGCGTTCGATCACGGTGATCCCGCGGGCTTTCGCGAGGGCGCCGGCGTTGACCAGGTTCACCCGCTCCGTGGTGGTCGTTTCGAGCAGCCCCCGCAGCACCGCGGCCACCAACGGCGATCCCTCATGCGCGGCGAGATCACCCGCGATCTCAAGCGTCAGGGTGCGAACGCCGCCCCGCGAAAACTGCGCGAAGAACCGGCCAAGGATCTCGGCCAGCGGCAGGTATGGCGCGAGCGCCCGGGCCGTCTCGGGGGTCAACAGCGGCGCGTTAACCGCATAGCGGGCGCTCCGTCCGTCGAGCACGTCGAGCACCTGCATCGCCACCTCCTTGGCGACGAGGACCTGGGCTTCGGACGTGGAGGCGCCGAGGTGCGGGGTCAGCAACGTGTTCGGGGCGGCGAGCAGGGGTGAATTGATCGGCGGCTCGTGGTCGAAGACGTCGATCCCGGCGCCGCCGAGATGGCCGCTGGTGAGCGCCTCGGCCAGTGCCGCCTCGTCGACGACGCCGCCCCGGGCGACATTGAGCACGATCGATCCGGGCTTGAGCTTGGCGATGGCCTCGCGGCCGATCAGCCCGCGCGTCGCGCGCGTCAACGGGACGTGCACGCTGACCACGTCCGCCCGGCGCAGCAACGCATCGAGCTCGACCAGCTCCACGCCGTGGTTGGCTGCCTGCTCAGCGGTCACGAACGGGTCCGTCGCCAGGACAACCATCTCCATCGCGTTGGCCCGGACGGCGATGGCCTGTCCGATCTTGCCGAGCCCGATGATCCCGAGGGTCCGTCCACGCAGCTCGAGGCCCGTGAACTGCGCCCGCTGCCACTCCCCGCGACGGACGGACGCATCGGCGGGGGCGGTCCTGCGCGCCAGCCCGTAGAGCAGCGCGAGGGTGTGCTCGGCCGCCGCGATCGTGTTCCCGGTCGGGGCGTTGACGACCACGATCCCGGCCCGGGTCGCCGCATCCAGATCGACGTTGTCCACGCCTACGCCGGCGCGCCCGATGACGACCAGGTTGACCCCGGCGGCAATGAGTGCGTCATCGACGGCGACCTGGCTACGGACGATGAGCGCGTCGTAGCCGGGCAGGATCTCTCTCAGCGCGTCGGGTGTCAGGCCGGGCCGCTCATCGACCTCGTGACTGGCCCGAAGGAGATCGACGCCCTCGCTGGCGATCGGCTCGGCGACGAGGACCCTCATGCACCCGCGCCGGCGCCGGCCGGGGTAGCGACGGCGTACGACTCCAGCGCGGCGACCTGGGCGGCGGCGACGGCCGAACCCGGCCTGAACGTCCGCCCGCTCGCCAGGGACACAAATTCGAGGGCACTCATTGCGCCAAGGATCTCCTCGATCGTGACGGAACCCAGGTGCCCTAGCCGAAAGATCTTGCCGGTGAGCTTGCCCTGGCCACCGGCGAGGACGACGCCGCGGCGCTTGAGCCCGCCGTTGAAGGCCTTCCAGTCGAGGTCGTCGGGGACGATCGCCGCGGTGACGGTTCGCGAGGCATACCGCTGGTCGGCGAAGAGCGCGAACCCGAGTGCCCCGAGACCGGCGCGGGAGGCCGCGGCGCACGCTTCGTGGCGCGCAAAGACGGCATCGGCCCCCTCCGCGGTCATCAGCCGAATCCCTTCATCGACCTGCGCGACCACGGCAATGGCCGGCGTCCACGGCGTCTCGCCACCGGCGTGACTATCGCGATGCAGTCGAAGGTCCAGGTAGAACCGCGGCATGGTCGCGGTCTCCATTGCGGTCCACGCCCGTGGAGATGCGGCGATCATCGCCAGACCGGGGGCCGCCATCCAGGCCTTCTGGGAGCCCGTCACCACCACGTCCACGCCCCAGGCGTCCATCTCGAACGGCACCGCGCCCAGGCCGGACACGCTGTCGACCAGGATGAGTGCCTCGGGCGCCAGTTCCCGGATCACCGCAGCGAGCTCCGGGATCGGGTTCATCACGCCGGTCGACGTCTCGTTGTGGGTCAGCAGGACCGCCCGGTAGCTCGAATCACGCTGGAGGTGCTCGCGGAGTACGGCCGGGTCGGCCGCCTGGCCCCATTCGACCTCGATCTTCGTGACGTCGGCGCCATAGGTCCGCGCGATCTTGGCGAACCGATCACCAAACGAGCCGATCGAGACGCCGAGCACGCGATCACCCGGGGAGAGGGTATTCACAACAGCCGCTTCGAGTCCGCCGGTCCCGGCGGTCGTGATCATCGCGATGTCACTCGTCGTGCCGAAGAACGGCTTCATCCCGGCCAGGATCCGCCCGAGCATCGCCGCGAATTCCGGCCCGCGATGGTTGATCATCTGCCGCGCGCCGGCCTCACGGACGCTTGGTGGGAGGCCGGTGGGGCCGGGGATGCGCAGGTTGGGTTCGAAGCGATCCATTGGGACCTCCTGACTGCTGGGTAGGGTCGGACCCGGGCGTGGCGCCAATCGTCCCATGGATTGAGGATGGACGGCGGGATCTGTGGCACGCTCCCTTCTGCGCCAGGGCGGACGGGCAGAGCCTGGTGTGGCATTCCTGGGTGCTCGAACGTCCTCTCACGACGCAGGCAGTCCGAGGCAACCGCACCGATCATGTCTTTTCGGGAACGGCGCTACTACGTTCGCGACAACGGCCGTCGTCGTTGGCGCGGCTCCTTCGCCCGTGGGGTGGGCCTGGCCGCGTTCCTGGCATTTGTCGGTGGCAGCGCGTTCGCCGCCTTCGCCGTGACGACCGATACGTTTGGGGCGGGCGATCTGTTCGAGCGCGCCGTGGACAGGATCGATCGATTCATCGCGGGCCCGGTGCCGGACCGCCCGACCGATGGCACGGTCCTCGTCACCGCGCCGCCAGCCACTCCGGGCGCGACGGTCCTCCCATCACTCGCCCCAGGCGCGAGTCTTGCCCCGGGCGCGAGCCTCGCCCCGGGCCCGAGCGCGGATCCCGCCACCGGCGTGCCTTCGCCGCCACCGTCTCCGGTCCGCGGGCCGGTCGATGTCGACATCGTCAGCGATCATCAGGCGGTCTTCGCCCACGAGGTCAAGGACACCTGGTGCGCTCCGGCAGGCGTCCAGATGACCCTGGCCGTGCTGGGATTGGCGGACACGTCCGATGCGTTCCAACGCGAACTTCAGGGCCGCGTCAAGGAGTGGGAGAGCTTCGGCGACAGCCACAACGGCAAGTGGGGCCCATCCGCGATGGTCCTGGCACTCGAGGCGTATGGGGCGACCGGCTACGAGGTCCGCGGCTACGAGACCCGCGAGGATGCGCTGCGTGATGCCGCGGTCGCGATCCAGGCGACGGGTTCGCCGGCCATTCTCCTCGCCTGGCGGGGCGCGCACACCTGGGTCATGACGGGGTTCCGCGCGGATGCGGCCCCGACGCAGTTCGCCGATGCCCTGGTGGAAGGAGCCTACATCCTCGACCCGTGGTATCCGTGGGTCTCGAGCATCTGGGGTCCGTCCGATCCGCCTGGCACCTTCCAGGATGCGGCCGAAATGGAGCGCAACTTCCTCCGCTGGAAGCGTCCGGAGGGGCTCTATCCGGAACGCGACGGCCTGTTCATCGTCGTGGTGCCAACGGTCGTGGTCAGCCCGACGAACTGACCGGGATGGCCTGCACGGCCCGAACGCGGCGGATCAGGAAGATCGCCAGCAGCAGGTCCTTGGCCGCCATGCCGGCCGCGTAGCCAAGAGGGATGGCCAGGATCCCCACCGGCACCACGAGCGCCGATGAGACGACGATCACCACACCGAGGGCGACGAACGACGATGCCGCCTGGCGCAGCGTGTCGTGCGTCGCGTAGAGGCCCCGGGACAACGGGTAGGCCAGGGCATCGAACGGGATCGACAGCGCGAAGGCCGCCACGACGGCCGCGGTCCGGGCGACGTCGTCTGACCCGAAGCGCCCGCCACCGAGCAGCAGGTTGACGACTGTCCCGGAGACGACGAACAGGCCGGCGGCCGCCACGGTCGTGAGGATGGCGATCGTGGCCAGGTTCCGTGCCAGGACCGCCCGGAAGGTGGCCGCATCGCCGTCGGCGAAGGCCGCCGACAGCGTGGGAAAGATCGCCAGCGAGAACGGTGCCCCGATGAGCAGGATGGGGACCACCTGGTAGTCCGACGCGAAGTTGAACGAGGTGACGCTCCCGGCGCCCAGCCCGGTGGCCATCACGGTGAACCAGGTCAGCATCAACAACTCGATCGGGTGGCTGGCCATGCGCGGGAGCATCAACCGGACGAACTCGCGGAACGATCCGGCGCGAACGTCAAACGCGGGCCGGATTCGAAAGCTCGTCCGCAGCGCCCCCGCCGTCCGGACGGCCAGGTGGGCCGCGGCCCCGCCGACGGCACCCCACGCCGTTGCCGCGATCCCGAACCGCTCGGCGAAGAGCACGGTTCCGACCACGATCCCGCCGGTGTACAGGATCGGCGCGAACGCGTACCACGCGAACCGCCGATGCGCCACGAGGATCTCGCCGAGCGCGAATGAGGCCGCAAACAGGATCTGGGCCAGGCAGTTGATCCGCAGCAGATCGACATACAGCGCCTGCGTGGCGGGGTCGAAGCCCGTCAGTCCCGCACCGATCCAGGGAGCCAGCAGAAAGATCAGGGCGCTGGCGATCGTCATCACCCCGATCGCCGCGGTCAGGACCGTCCGGCCAAACCGGTTTGCCGCTTCTTCGTCATCTGCGCGGAGGCTTGTGTAGATCGGCACGAACGGCGCGGTCAGCCCGGCGGCCACCAGGACATCGAGGGCGATCTCCGGGATCCGGAAGGCCGCGTAGTAGGCATCTAGCTCGGGTCCTGCCCCAAACGTGTTGGCGAAGACCCGATTGCGCACCACGCCAATTGCGAAGTAGCCCAGCGACAGGACCGAGAGGACGAGCGCCCCGCGCGGAAAGACCCGATCAACGAGGCGGTGGATCGCCCTCATGGGATGGTCGGGCTGGCGGTCAGGCATCCGTGGACGAACGAGGTCGGTCGCCAGCAACGGTCGGTGGGCGCGGTCACAGCTTCACCTGGGGCGCGCTGGTTGGCCATCGCCCGGACATGATACGTGTGGGTCGCGCGTGGACGACATGGCGCCGCGGCGTCTTGCAGTCGTCGCGGGGCAGCGGAGGAGTATCCTTGGCTTGTTGCGCGCCGCCGAGCGTGCCGGCTGGAGATGTGGATGCCCAACAAGAAAGATGGACTCGAGAACCTGCTGACCCGTGCGGAGAGCGCCGACCCAGCGAACCGGATCGACCTTCGGGACGCGATCGCGGCGCACGGCGCCGCGGCGATCGAAGCGGTCACGCCGTGGCTCAAGGTGCCGACTCTCGCCGCATTTGCCGTCCGGGTGATCGCACGCGCGGGCGTCACGGGCGAGCGCGAAGCCGCACAGGCGGCCCTCCGCGCAGCGCGACGACGGATGGACGCCCAGCTTCGTGCCGATGCCGACTGGGCCCTGGGCGTGCTCAAAGTGGCACCGATCGGACCCCCGCCGGTCGCGGCCGTGGCGAACACGCTGCCGAGGCGGGCCGAGGCGCCCCGCTACGCCGCCGGAACGCGTCCGCTGCGCAGCCGGCCGAGGTCGGGTCTGACCGCCTCATAACGTGCGGCGGGCCCGTCGTCCGGTCCAGGATCAGGTCTCGGAGGCGTCGCGTCGCTCGGTGTCGGACAGATTTCGGCGACTCGCCTCGCGCGTCTTCATGAGGCCGTCGCCGGCCATCGGCCTCGCCTCCGGGCCGGGCGTCCTGGAAC
>CAYRTS010000111.1:0-7038 GCA_964427285.1 uncultured Anaerolineaceae bacterium | reverse complement strand
GCCCCCGACCCCCGCCCGACCCCCGATTCTCCCCACAACTTGACAACCTCGTTATCGTCCAAGTCATGAGGAATCGCGAAGTTGGCCAGTCAGCGCCCGTTGATCTGTTGACGGAGCTGAACCAGCCGTTCTACTCCCCGGCGCAGGTCGCGCGACTCGCCGGTCTTCATCCGTCCACGATCCTGGGCTACATCCACGCGGGTCGGCTTTACGCGATCAAGCTGTCAGAACGCACGTACCGGATCCCGAACAAGGCCGTGTTGAAGCTGCTTGCTCCCGAGTTGGCCACCCCACCCCGGATCATCGAACGACCTTACGCCAACATTCATCTCAGCGAAGCCGACCGGGAGCCCGAGTGGCCCTGGCCCGAGGAGTGAGGCTTCGGGACGATCACGCGTTCGAACGGCACAAGGCGAGAATCGCGGCGATCCTTGACGACCTCGGTGACATCCGGGTCGAGGACTCCGGGAGGCGGGACAGCATCCGGCGGTTCGAGATCGAGGTTGATGCGCCTCGGCCGCCGTTGACGGCCCGAGCTCGATTCCGATACCTCGAATGGTGGAGCCGGGACGGTGGTGGCTGGCAACGCGGCAGATACACCTACGATTGTTTCGACCGCGTGCATGGCGGTCGGTTGGCCTACCACCGGCACGATCGGCCCGGTCTGCCGGACGGACACCACATCCATTGCGAACCCTCGCGCGGCCGAACCCAGGCGCGACACTTCCGTGCTTACGAAGTGGACCTCCTGGAGGCGCACGACGAGTTCGCCGTGTTGTACGCGAACGGCGGAACCATCGACTGCACGGGACTCCGCCCACTTCACGTCACGGAGGGAGCAGACGCATGATCGATCTGACCGGCAAGGCTGCCCTTGTCACCGGAGGCGCCCGCGGCATCGGCCGCGCGATCGTCCTTCGGCTCGCGACCCAGGGCGCGGACGTCGCGTTCACCTACCGAGGAAATGCGGTCGCCGCCGCGGAGACCGCCGCCGCCGTCGAGACGCTGGGACGCCGGGCGCTCGCCATCCAGTCGGACGTCAAGGATCCCGAAGCCGCGGACACGGTCGTGAAGGCGACCCTCGAGGCGTTCGGCAAGGTGGACATCCTGGTCAACAACGCCGGGATCACCCGCGATGACCTGATCATGCGGATGAGCGCGGAGGCCTGGCGCGAGGTCCTTGAGACCAACCTGTTCGGGGCCTTCTACATGACCAAGGCCGTCACCCGCCCAATGCTCCGTGCCCGCAGTGGTCGGATCGTCAACATCACGTCTGTCTCCGGGCAGGCCGGTCAGACGGGCCAGGCCAACTATTCAGCCGCCAAGGCCGGGCTGATCGGCCTGACTAAGGCGACCGCGCGCGAGCTGGCAAGCCGGTCCATCACCGTCAATGCCGTGGCCCCCGGCTTCGTGCTGACGGAGTTGACCGCAGGCCTGCCCGAGGCGCTCATGGCCGAGATCACCGCCCGCACCCCGCTCGGACGCTTCGGAACTCCGGAGGAGATCGCCGACGCCGTCGCCTTCCTCGCCAGCGACGAGGCCCGCTACATCACTGGGCAGGTCCTGGCGGTCGATGGCGGCCTCGTGATGATGTAACGGAACCGGGCTTGAGCTCGGGCGCCTTGGACGCCATCCCCGCCCATCTCACGCCCGGGCTAACTCGGCCCCGTCCCCCTCCACGCCCCCGCTTGCCCAGCTCCTTCAGGCCCATAACCGCACCCACGGACTACTACGGAACTGGCGCCCCGACCCCAGGCCCATAACCGCACCCGCGGACTGGTATGCGCCGCACGGATCCCGCAATCGCCCGCCCGGCTCATTCTCACGCAACTTCCGAGCTTGGCCGCACCACCCGGACCCTTTTGACCGTCGAGAGGCTCCGCGTACCAGTCCGTGCCTGCGGATAAGGGAGGAAGGTCAGCCCATCCACCCCACGCACCGGATCGCGCAGCCAGTCCCCGAGCTCGCGGCCATCGACCGGGAACGCGCCCCGAAGCAGCTCGCGGTGCGCGGCGAGAAGTCTTCGATTCACATTCGTGTCGGCCACAACGGCCCAGCAGCTCACCTCGTCGGCATCCCAGCCACGTCCTCGCGCGATCTCGGGAGCGAGTCGACGGTATCGATCCACCTGCGCGACGAGCCCGGCAGGATCGCCGAGGTCCGCCTTGATCTCGAAGACGGCCAGCATCCGTCGCCCGGCATGGAACCCCAACCGATCGATCACCCCTCGCTCGCCCCAGATCGAGTACGACACCTCCGCCGCCGACACCCACCCCTCCTCCCGCGACAGGCGGTCCGCCAGGGCCTCATGCAATGCCGAATGCCGGGCGTTCAGGACCCGCTCCAGATCTCCGCCGCGCCACAATGGAACCAGATCGAGCCGGATCTCAAGGACACCGGCGACACTCCGAACCACCGTGGCCGGCAAGGTCGCGAAATGGCCCCGCTCGATCCGAGAGACGGATGACTGCGAAACACCCGCTCGCGCGGCCACCTCGGCTTGCCGCAGCCGGAGGTGGATCCTGATGGCCCGGAACAGGGTGCCGAGCCTGGTGTCATCCATGTCCGCCATGATCGAGACGAGCACTTACCCGGCACTCATCAACGCCACCCACAGGAAATCTGGGCCACCAGGAAACCCACCACAAGTGTTCGGCGTCAACGGCGGATCGCTGTGCCGGGTGGTCAGCGCTGAAACCATGTGTCAGACTGCCACCGGGCATGTGGCTCGCGCCCAAGGCCCAATGACCGCGCGGGAGAACTCGTGAGAGAAGTCAGGGACGAGCACGAGCTCGTTCGCCGCTGCAGGGACGGCTCAGAGGCGGCCTACGCCGAACTCGTGCGAAGCCACCGACCCCGCCTCTACCTGCTCGCGTACCGGCTGACTGGCACCCGCGAGACCGCGGAGGACGTCGTCCAGGAGACCTTCCTCGCCGCATTCCGCCAGATCGAGAAGGTCGACCCACGCCCGTCCCTGAGTCCGTGGCTCAACACGATTGTGCTCCGGACCGCCGGTCGCGCCGCCTCCCGTGCCCGAACCCGTGCCCACGCTTCGCTCGATCAGGCCACCCAGCGCCTCGACCTGAACGGGCACGCCATGAGCCACGGCATCGCTGACGGCCTGATCGATGTTGACCCCGGCGCCGATCCCCACGAGGCCGCCGAAGCTGCCGAGCTCCGACGGGACCTCGCCGCAGCCATGCTCGCCCTCCCGTTCAAATACCGCGCGGCCGTGGTCCTCCGCCACGTCATGGGGCTCGACTACGCCGAAGCCGCCCGCGAACTCGATCTTCCCCTCAACACGTTCAAGAGCCACCTCCTGCGCGGCACAAAGCTCCTGCGCGAAGCCCTGGCCGATCGACTCGGCGCCGAGCCATTGGCAGCACCTCAGGCGGTCCACCTCGAGCCGGTGGCGGCCAGCGGTAACGGCCGCCACGCAGGCGATCTCAGGGTCGGCGCCGAGCAACCCCTCAGGCGCTGAGGTCCCACCGCAGCCCGGAGGGCGCGTGGGCCGGCGCCGGCGATGGCGACCGTCACGGCCCAAGGAGCGCTGCGGGAACCACCGCAATACCGTCCTTGCGGCGATACGCCTCGTGCCCCGTAGTGACGATCACAGCGTCGAGCAGGTCGTCGCCAATCTGATCGCGGAGCCAACGGAGATGACGCAGGTCGTGGTCCGACACAACTCCCTTGAGCTTCACCTCGACCGCCAGGACGCGCCCGTCGTCGCGTTCGACGATCAGATCGACCTCGTGCTCGCCGCGCTCGGTCCGCAGATGCCTGACCGACGCCTCGGCCGCCTGGGCGAAGGTCCGCACGCTGAGCGTCACGAGGGATTCGAACAAGGCTCCGAGAAGCGTACCGTCCCTCTGGATGGGCGGGCCGGAAGAACGGCCCGTCAGCAGACCGTCCGCACCGATGTCAAGAGGGCGTGGGTCGTACCCGGCGGGATCCTCGGGTACCTCCTCGATACCTGAGCCTGGTCATCCGCCAGAACGGTTGCTGCACCACATGCAAGCCGCCGCGGAACAGCGATCCTGGGCCGGGGCACACCCTCCGATACGCGCGTGCAACCTCTTGGCCTGGTCAGGTCATTGCGACCGGCCACCTGGGCGGAGCGATCTACGATGTCATGAGGCGCCAGGTGTCACTCCCGGACCCGTTGCTATCGGTGGCGGCCACGGCCTGCCCCGTACGCATAACCGCATCCACGGACTGGTATGCAGAGGCGACCGACGATCGGGCCGGTCGGGACGTGCGGTCCACGCTCAGGGAGCGTCGGATTCCGCCCGATTACGCTCAATTCGGGGCGTATGAACCAGGAATCGATCCGTACCAGTCTGGCGGAGAGGTTATGCGGAGATTGGCGACGCTAGCGGGAGTGTCGTAGAGGTACTTCTTCGCTTCAGGCCGTCGATCAACCCCAGGACCGGCGAGAACGAGCGCGCCCGCGACCTGGTGGACCTGCAGCTTCTCGCTCGCGACGGGAGTGACCTGCGGAAACCGCCGTGCTCGCCCGCCGGCTCTTCACGTCGCGCCGGGCGCAGCCTTGGCTGAGCACCGTCGTTCAAATATACTGCGACAACCATCATAAATGATGTATTGTGCAGTAGTGACGCGCTCGATGATGGTCGCCCGCCTGGCCGATATCGCCACAGATCAGTGGGGGCTGATTACCCGCCGTCAGGCGGCACGGGCGGGCATTGCGCGAGCGACGCTTGACCGGCTTACCCACGACGACGCCATTCTTGAGCGGGTCGCCCGCGGTATCTATCGCTTCACCGTCGCACCTGTTCCAGACAACCTCGACCTGCGCGCCGCCTGGCTTCAGCTTGCCCCGGGCGTGCCTGCCTGGGAGCGCACACCGGATCAGGGCGTGGTATCGCATCGATCCGCTGCCGCCCTCTACGGACTTGGTCATCTGCCCGCGGATTGCCAGGAGTTCACGGTCGCCGCCAGGAAGCAATCACGCCGCCCCGATGTCCGCCTCCACCACCGAGGACTTGTGCAAGATGAATGGACGACGGTTCAAGGTCTCTTCGTTACCCGTCCGGCCAGGATCGCATCAGATCTTCTCATCGAGAGCGAGGACCCCGAGGCGGTCGCCAATGTGATTACTGAAGCCATACAGGGCGGTCACGACGATCCGGCCAGATTTGGTGAGGCCCTCGCCCCGCTCGCCGGCAGATTCGGCCTTCGACGCGGAGACGGTCTCGGCCTGATGCATTGGCTCCTCGACCTGGTCGGCGACCCGCTGTCGGAGCGCTGGATGGACGAGGCGCGCAGCCAGCTAGCCAAGCGATGACGGCGGGTCGCTCGTACGCAAGTCCTGCGGCATTTCGCAGGGCCTTGACGGACAAGCTGAGGGAAGCAGCAAGCACAAGCCGGTGGAGTTTGGCTGAGTTGCAGCGCCAGATGGCATATGACCGTCTCCTCGAACGTCTGTACGTCGTTGACGACGCCTGGGTCGTCAAAGGGGCGACGGCCCTGATCGCTCGCGGAATCGCCGTCCGCGCGACAGTCGACATCGATCTTTATCGAGAGCGCACTCGTGAGCAGGCTGAGGCCGACCTTCGCGACGCGGCGTCGCGCGATATCGGCGATTGGTTTGCCTTTCAGCTTGGGCCCGGCCGCACGGTGACCGACGGAGCCGGGATGCGAATTCCGGTGGCGGCTTCCGTTGGTGCGACTGTATGGGCGAAGTTTCACGTCGACCTTGTTGGGTCGGACCTGAGGATGACGGGCCAACCCGAGACCGTACCAGCGCTGGCACGGGCACGCATGAACGATGTTGAGCAGCACGGCTACCGTGCCTATCCGCTTGTGGACCACGTCGCCGACAAGATCGCCGCGATCCTGGAGCGGTACGGCGATCGGGACATGCCTTCGACGCGCTACAAGGACCTCGTGGATCTCGTCGCCATCGTTACCGCGGCATCCGTGAGAGCTGAGCCTCAGGCGATTGCCCTGGTCTCCGAAGTCGAACGGCGGGGGATCACGCTTCCAGCACGATTCGATGTTCCCGATCGCGCGCTCTGGGTGCGCGGCTACGCTGCGGAGGCCGCCCGATCCCTCCTTGCCGCGGCTCGAACACTTGACGAAGCCTTGGCGGTCGTCCGCCCGTTCATCGATCCGCTCCTGGGGGGGACGGCACGCGGTTCATGGGATTCCCGGCATGGTCGTTGGACAGGTTGAACCGCTCTGCAACCTTTTGGCACGGTCGTGTCATGTATGGGATGTGACGAACCCGCACGGTAGCCACGCCCTGGATTGCTCGCGCGCCGGCGCGCTCATCGATGCGTTCCTGCTTGATGAGCTTCAGGCGAGCGACGCCGCAAGGCTGGCCGCCCATGTCAAGGGCTGCGCCGCGTGCGCCGCGGAGATCGGTGGCAGCACCCGGGTCCTGGGGCTGCTTGGCTCGCTGCCGGTTGCGCGGCCAACGCCGGATCTCGACGAGCGGATCCTGTTCGCCGCACTGGACGACCGCGCAAAGCGGCATGATCGGCGCTCGTGGCTCTCGGACCTTCGGACCCAGGTCCTCCGTGGCGCGATGCGCACGACGGGCACCCTGATGGTGACGATTCTCTCCGTCGCGCTGCTCGGCGGGGCCTTCGTGTTCGCCGCGTCGCAATTCGTGACCAGTCTTCCGGTGTTCAACCAGAGTGCTAACATCCCGCCCGTGGCGACCCCGACGCTCACGCCGGTTCCGGCTGCCCAAACGGCGGAGCCCACGAATAACGCGACACCGCGGCCGAGTTCGGCCGTTTCGGCGACTCCGGAGCCGGTCGTCACGCCAGCGGTCGGGACGGCGACCTCGCCGGAGCCCACGGCCAGCCCAACGCCAGGGCCGAGCCCGACGCCGGAGGCCAGCGCCTCACCCACGCCTTCAATCGAGCCGTCGCCCAGCGCGACCTCCGAACCCACAGCTTCGCCAACACCCGAGCCATCCTCGACGGAGAAGCCGCGGCGCACGCCGCCACCGTCGGGCGACCCAACACCATCGCCGTAGCTGCGAGGCACGCAAGGCGTGTCTTGCCG
>CAYRTS010000110.1:0-7346 GCA_964427285.1 uncultured Anaerolineaceae bacterium | reverse complement strand
CTTCTTACCTCGTAATTTTCTTGCCTGAACAATACCAGACTATGATTTGTACCCCCAGCCCTCAGACCCAATGGCGTGGACTTAGTGAGCGGAATGGCGCTAGCCACCGGTAACTGTTCCTGAAAACAAAGGGGAAACCGGCGGCTAGCGCCGTGCCGCTCACTGAAATACGCTTAAGTCCACGCCATTGGCCCTTAGCCCGGCAGCGGGCCGTTGTTGTGAAAGGCATTGCGGGTGAATCGATCTTGCGTTTGAGCCACGAATGTGGCTACATCTTATCGTCCCTCCGGGACTGAATCACAGTCCGAGAAACCACGTAGATAGTGTCCCACCAATGGTTTCACGGATGAACCCAAAAAATGGAAGACTTCTGAACATAAATGTGGGTAATGACAAGGGCCAGCGCCGGGCGTTGACTCAGGATGTATCTCGCAGCGGTTCGCTCGGCTATCACTTCTGATCCAGGACGTGGCGGACCGTACTCGCCAGTGTTTTGAGCGAGTAAGGCTTTTGGAGGAACGCGACCTCCGCTTCCACGATCCCGTGGCGCACCACGGCGTCGTTGTTATAGCCGCTGGTGTAGAGTACCTTCATCTGCGGGTAGCGGGGTTGCAACGCATCGGCCAACTCCCGACCGCCCATGCCCGGCATCACCACGTCCGTCAACAACAGTTGGATTGGTCCCTGGTGCTTCGCCACCAGACGCAGAGCCTCCTGACTGTCCCTCGCCGACAGAACCTTGTAGCCGTGGGATTGCAAAACCATGAGAGCCAGACCACGAATCCCGTCCTCGTCTTCCACCAACAGGACCGTTTCCGTACCCCGCACGGCAGCGACATCCGAATGGCCCGTGGTGGTGTCGGCCTGTTCCTCGACGGCGGGGAAATAGAGCTTGATCGTCGTGCCGTGGTCGAGTTCGCTGTAGACTGCCACATGCCCGCCGCTCTGCTTGACGATGCCCATGACCACCGCCAGGCCCAGCCCGGTCCCCTTGCCGACGCCCTTCGTCGTGAAGAACGGCTCGAAGAGCCGGGCTTTCACTTCCGGCGTCATCCCACTACCGGAGTCGGACACCGACATCAAAACGTACTTGCCCAGCGTCACGTCGGGGTGAAGGCGGGCGTACTCCTCGTCCAGTTCGACGGTCTTCGCTTCGACCGTCAGGTTGCCGCCGTTGGGCATGGCGTCACGGGCGTTCAACACCAGGTTCATGATGACCTGATCGAGTTGGCCGGGGTCAATACTTACGCGCACCGGAGCCGGGTCGCTGATGACCGCGAGAACGATGTCCTCGCCGATCAGTGGGCGCAGCAGCATCGCGGAATTCTCAACCATCTCTCGCAAATCGAGAACCTGTGGTGCCAGGATCGTCTTGTGGCTAAACGCGAGCAATTGCCTGGTGAGCCGCGCGGCCCGCTCGCCGGCGTCGCTTATCGCAGCAACGAACTCGCGATGGGGGTCGCCCTTCGGCAGTTCCGATAGAAGGAGATCGCCGTAGCCATTGATTACGGTGAGCAGGTTGTTGAAGTCGTGCGCCACCCCACCGGCCAGCTGGCCGACCGCCTCCATCTTGTGAGCTTGCCGAAGCTGGTCTTCCAGACTTCGTCGGGCGGTCACGTCGGTCTGGATGCCGACGAAGTGGACGAGCCGCCCGTCCGGGTCGCGCACCGGGGTGATCGACAGCTCGTTCCAGAACGTACTGCCGTCCTTCCGGTAGTTGAGCACGTCGCCCGAGTGGGACAATCCGCCCCGGAACGCCCCGGCGATTCGTGCGACCTCAGTCACGTCGGTGTCCTTACCCTGCAAGAGCCGGCAGTTCCGCCCCACGACCTCGGCCGACGCGTACCCGGTCATCCTCTCGAACCCCGGGCTGACGTACACGATGGGGTTGTCCCGCAGGTTCGGGTCGGTGATCACGATTCCCTGGTTGACGACCTGAATCGCCCGGTGCAGCATCATCAACCCGGCCTCCGCCCCCTTGCGATCCGTGATGTCGTGAAGCACCACGAGGTGGGTTCCGGCAAAGGTATCCGCGAGCATTGCGGTGTTCGCCTCAACGAATCGATCCGTCCCATCTTTGCACCGGATGGTCACATCGATAGCGACGAATGCCGTTCCCGTTTGGGCGGAACGGGTCAATTCCGCTTGCCAAGCCTCTGCCACCCACTGCCGATAGGCGGGATCCGGGTAGGCTTTCGGCCACCAGTCGGCGAGCGTGGGGATGTCCGCCAGTTCATAGCCAAAGGTCCGAGTGAACGCGATGTTGAGGAAGGTAATGCGCTGGGCATCGTCGTTCAGCGCCATGGGCACCGGGGAGGAGTTGATGACGGCGCGAGCTCTCGCTTCACTGACCAGCAGCGCGTTTTCAGCCCGCTTCTGTTCGGTGATGTCCCGAGTCACGCCGAGCAGGGCACGCACCTCGCGGTGGTCGGCGTCCCACATCGGCACGCTGTGGGTTTCCAACGTTCGCCACGTCCCCTTGAGCCCCTGCATCTCGAAGACCAGTGAGCCGTGCTCGCCCCGGAAAGTGGCCGCCACTAACTGATCGAAGGCGCACTGCCCGACGGGGGCGAGAAGAGAACAGACGCGGACCCCTCGGACCTGTTCCAGGTCGTCCGCCTCGATCATCCGGAGGCCGGCCGGGTTCATCTCCAGAAGTTTGCCGTCCCGGTCGAGCAGTTTGACGCATTCCGGTTCGTTGTCGATGATGGCCCGGAGATGCTCCTCACTCTCCCGCAGCGCGTCCTCGGTCTGCTTGCGTGCGGTGATGTCGCGGGCGATACCGAACAAGCCGGTGATCTCGCCTTGTGCGTTCCGGATCGGACCTTTGGTGGTCAGGAACGTGACCGCTCCGATCTGGGTGTGCAGGTCCGTCTCCTCGATAGTCTGGGTGGACCCCGACGCCAGGATTTGGCGGTCGCCGGCCATCACCCGGGCGGCGGCCTCCAGCGGGAACAAGGCCGTGTCGTCCCGGCCCAAAACGTCCGCAACGGACTTGCCCACAAAGTGGCTGGCGGCGGAGTTGAAAAGCAGGTAACGGCCTTGGGTGTCCTTCACAAAGACGGCGTCCGAGGTGTTTTCGGTGATGGCAAGCAGCAGGGCCTGATTGCACCGAAGGGCTTCATCCTTTGCCTTCTGCGCCGTAATGTCCACCATCAGGCCGCGACGCAAGCGGGGTTGGTTGTCTTCCTTGACAATCCGCACGATGTCGCGCAGCCACACGGTCCGGCCGTCGGCGGCGGTGAAGCGGTATTCGAAATCGTGGTCTTCGCCGCGAACTGTGCTCGCCGTGCAATTGTGTACGGCCCGGTCGCGATCGTCCGGATGTATGTGGTCCGCCCAGAAGCCGGGCTGTAGCCAGTCCGCGACATGGTAACCGAGCAGACGTTCGACGTTCCCGCTAACCGAGTTGAAGACGAACGTGGTGGCGTCGGCTTCCCAGACGATGCCGTCGGTAAAGTTAACCAGGTCGCTGAATCGTTGCTCGCCCGAACGCAGCCTCTCTTCGGCCAGCTTGCTCTCGCCGATATCGGTCAACGTCACGCGGTGCAGGGGCGTGCCATCGTCGGCGCACGCGGCGGACATCGCCACCCGCACCCAGAGATGGGGGCCGTCGGGCTTTACCACCCGCAGCTCACACGACTGCGGCTCCCCGGTATCGACGAGCCGCTTCCGGCACAGGTACCAGGTGTCCTGGTCGGCCTTGAAAATGGAGCGGGAGACCGGCCGGTCGGTCAGCGCGCCGCGAACCTTCCCCAGCATGGCGGCGGCGGTCAGGTTGGCTTGAAGGATCAGCCCGCTCTCCCGGACGATGAGGTAGCCCACCGGGGCCAGGTCGAAGAGGTCGAAGTACCGCGCGCGGGTCGCGGACAGCTCGACCTGGGTCCGGCGCAGCTCCTCGTTCTGCATCTCCAGCTCGATCTGGTGCACGCGCAACTCGTGCACCAGTGACTGCGCGGCTTCGGGCAAGGACGCCTCGAACGGTTCCGGCAACCCGGCCGTGCGTGCCCGGTACACCGCGTCGGCCTTCCGCCGCAGCGCGGGGTCGGCGGCAGGCGGCGAATCGCCGGAATCGGGCGAGGGTCCGTGCGGCGAACGGGGATCGGTCACGGGGCGCCTCCCTCAACCGCCCGTTCCGTCGTGGCGATCGCGTAGACCCGCCCGATTTCATTCACCAGGCGGGTGGCGGTTATCGAAACTTCCACCAAGGTACCTTGTTTGGTGAGGCGGTGGGTGCGGAACGGTTCCAGAATCTCGGCCCGGCTCAGTCGGTCGAGCCTGGCCAGCGCCGCGTCGCGCTGGTCCGCCGGGACCCGCTCGCGCACGTTCAGGAGCAGCGCCTCGGCTTCGGTCCAGCCGTACATGCGGACCGCGCCGGGGTTCCACGCGAGGGTGCGGCCGTCGAGGTCCTGGACCGTGACGGCGTCGTGCGCGTCGTGGACCACCACCGCCAGACGGCTCAGGTCGTTGGCCCGGTGCAACGCGTCCCGGATCCGCACGGTCTCCGTGACGTCAACGAACGACAGGACCGCGCCCTCAATCACGTTGTCGAGCGTGCGGTAGGGCTGGATGCGCAGGGTGTAGGTCTTGCCGTCGCGCGTGAGCACGTCCACCTCCCTCGGCACCAGCGTGTCCAGCACCGCTTGCACATCCGGCACCAGGCGGTCGTAGTTCACCAGGTTGGAGACGATGTGGGCCACGGGTCGGCCCACGTCGCCCGGGATCAGGTTGATGATCGCGCTGGCGGCGGGGGTGAACCGCAGCACGCGCAGCCACAAGTCCACGAAGACGGTGCCGATGCCGGTGCCGGCCAGCAGGTTGTTCATGTCGTTGTTGGTCCGCGTCAGGTCCGCCACCCTGGTTTGCAACTCCGCGTTGACGGTGGCCAGTTCCTCGTTGACCGACTGGAGCTCCTCCTTCGAGGTCTCCAGTTCCTCGTTCGTGGACTGCAACTCCTCGTTGACCGACTGCATTTCCTCGTTGGACGATTTGAGCTCCTCGGTGGAGGTCTCCAGTTCCTCGTTCATGCTCTGGAGGTACTCCTCCTTGGCCCCCAGTTCCCGCAGAAGCGCCGCGACCTGCGCGTCGCCGTCCGCAGCGGGCGCTTCCCCGACGGTTCCCGGCGGCGCCGGTTCGGGGCGGGCGGCCGGGACGTCCTCGAGTACGACGAGGTAGAGGCGTGCGTCGGGGGCCGCGGCCGGGTCGGCCGTCGCCAGACGGATGGTCACATCGACCGTGGTGAAGTGGCTGTTGGTTCGGACCCGCGGGGCCCGGCCACGCACGGGTTCGATGGTCCGTGTGGCCTTGTGCAGGGCCTCGGTGAGGGCGCCGCGGAGCCCCTCGCGGGCCATCTTCAGGATGTTGAGGGTGCCCGTCTCACCCGGGGCCGGTTCCAGGAACAGGCCGGTGCGGCCGTGCAGGTACAGGACGTCACCCCGGCCGGTGACGAGCGCCGCGGCGGGGGCGACGTGCCGCAACAGGGCCTGCTCGGTGACCTCGCGCAGCGACGGCTTCTCGGTGCCCGCCGGCTGGGCGGCGCCGTGCGGGAGCGCGACACCGGACGCCGGGAACTGGTACCGGGTGCCGGGCCGCGGCCGGCGGGCGTCGTCCCGGCGCGCGTACAGTTTGGACTTGCGGTCCACCGCCGCGAACAGGTCGTCGAACTCGCCGACCCCTTCGGACGTGCCCAGGAACAGGAACCCGCCCGGGTTGAGCGCGTAGTGGAACAGGAGGATCAGCTTCTTTTGCAGATCCGACCCCAGGTAGATCATGAGGTTGCGGCAACTGATGAGGTCGAGTTTGGAGAAGGGCGGGTCCTTGATCACGTCCTGCTCGGAAAAGACCATCATGTCGCGGACGCTCTTGCGGATGCGGTACCCGGCGCCGTCGGGTTCAGCGGTAAAAAACCGCGCCAGCCGCTCGGGCGGGAGGTCGGCGGCGACGCTGGGCGGGTAGAGGCCGGCGCGGGCGGTGGCGATCGCCCGGCCGTCGATGTCGGTGGCGAACACCTGCGCCGTGTGGCCCTGCTTGAGGGCCTCGATGCGCTCCTGGAGGAGCATCGCGAGGGAATAGGCCTCCTCGCCGGTGGAGCACCCGGCCGACCACACCCGGATGACGGCCCCCGCAGGGCGGGCGGCAAAGAGTTTCGGCACGACCTCCGTCTCGAGCACCCCGAACGCCTCCGGGTCCCGGAAGAAGCTGGTCACCCCGATCAGCAGGTCGCGAAACAGCGCCTCCACCTCGGCCGGTGTCTGTTGCAAGTACTTGACATACCCGTCCATCGCTTCGATCTGGTGGACGGCCATGCGGCGTTCGATGCGGCGGCGGATGGTGCTCGGCTTGTACTGGGAGAAGTCGTGGCCGGTCCCGGCGCGGAGCAGGACGAAGACCTTCCTCATCGCGCTCTCGGGCGTCGGGCTGTGGCCGGTCCCGGCCCGGATACCGAAGGCGTGCGCGACGTAGGCCACGAGCCGGGCGGGCATCTCGGCCGGGGGCAGTTCGTAGTCCACGAGCCCGGTGGCGAGGGCGCTGCGCGGCATCCCGTCAAACTCGCAGGTGGCGATGGACTGGGCCATAACCATGCCGCCCTCGCTCTTGATGGCGCGCGCGCCTTGGCTGCCGTCGCTGCCGGTGCCCGAGAGCACGATGCCGATGGCCCGCTCGCGCTGGTCCAGGGCGAGCGAACGGAACAAGAAGTCGATCGGCAGGCGCTGCCCGCGCGGGGCCACGGGCTCCAACAGCTGCAGCGCGCCGTTCAGGAACGCCATGTCGTGGTTGGGCGGGATGATGTAGGTGCAGTTGGGCCGCACCACCATCCCGTCCTCGACCTCGAACACCTCCATGCGGGTGTACCGTCGGACCAGTTCCGAAAGGAGGCTCTTGTGGTGCGGGGCCAGGTGCTGCACGAGCACGAAGGCCATCCCCGGATCGGTTTCGGCGGGCATGCCGGAGAAGAACGCCTCGAACGCCGCCAGTCCGCCGGCCGACGCGCCGATGCCGACGACGGGGAACCCGGTGCCGATCGCCGGCTCGAGACGGCCGGGCGACGGTCGGGTGCCCTCCGGGTCCGTCGCGCGGACTTCCGGGCCCGGGGCCACGGGAGCAACACCCGGCGGATCCTGCGCTGGGGCGTCTTCAGGTCGATCGTTCGTGTTGCTCAAGGTACCCTCCGTTATTCTGAAACCGCGAACGGCAAAGCGAATGTCTCGGTTCGGTGCGACCCCAGAATGTAACAGGGAGGGGATGTCATGCCAAGGATGGCCAAGTTCGCGATCAGCGAGCGGCACTGTCGTCGCTGGCATCGCGCCGCGTTTGTCGCTGCGGATCTGACGACCTGTCCAGTCCAG
>CAYRTS010000109.1:0-7732 GCA_964427285.1 uncultured Anaerolineaceae bacterium | reverse complement strand
CCCGGGTCGATTTCAAGCGGGAGTTCAGCGCGCTCTTCGTCGACCAGGCGTCGCGTAAGCCGACCTGCGCGGCTGCGGGGATGGTCGCCACGGGCATGCTCGAGGAGATCGCGCAGGCGCCGTTCGATAGCTAGCGTCGCGCGCGGTCGCTGGGCTCAGCGCGACGTCGCGTCCGTCGGCACAAACGCCGGATCGTCGCCGGCCGTAGTCGTGGCCAGCATCGGCGGCGGCGTCCGCTGGACTAGCCGCAGCGCGAGCGGACACGAAGCATCGATCCGGGAGAACCTGCCGCGATGCAGTGACGCGCTCAACGGCTGGACGGGTAGTCAGCGTGTCACTCTTCGCATCGACGCCGCGCGCGCGCTCCGCTCGCATCACAATCACGTCCCCTCAGCGTAATGAGCGCCAGGAACTCGGATAGCATCGCCGTCATTCAGAGATTCGTCCGCGGCTCCCGCGACGCGTAGGTCGGCCTTGGCGCGATGACCGTCGTCGTGGAGTACCAACAGGTGGCCGACCGCCTCGGCCATGTGGCCGCCGATCGTGTCATCCCGATCGGCATATGAGTGGATCGTGGCCGTCGCCAGGCTCACGACCCAATTCGGTCGCAAACCTCGGTAGTGCATCAGTTCGGGAATGGCCCAGAGTGCGACGCCCCAGCTCGACGACCCGAGGCATGTCAAGTCTGCGGGAGATGGGCGGAATTCCAACGGGGTTGGCGTACGCGACGGATCGGCAGCCGGATCCGTCGATTCGTCCAAGGTCATTGGCAGCCGTGACGCTGTTCGACGAGAACCCGTCAACGGCACCAACCCGGCTGGAGGATCCGACCCATGTCTGTCGCGGACAGCAACCCGGTTGGAATCCGGGATCCGGGCGGCGTGATCGGTGCGCTCAGCACCACGCTCTCGCGGCTGAACGCCGACGGCCGCGTTGACCTGAACATCACTTCTACCGCAGCGGGCTTGGGTGGTCCGTCGGTCACGCGGCATTACGACGATGCTGCCGTTCTCCAGCGGGACGCGATCGACGCGCGCGTCTGGTCGGGCATCCACTTCCGTACGGCCGACCAGGTCGGCGTCGCGATCGGCGTGCAGGTCGGAAACTGGGCGCTCGACCATTACTTCGCCCCCGTGCCGGCGCCGGCGCCGCCCACGCCGGCTCCCCAGATCACGGCACCGCCCTCTGATGTCGGCCATTTCGGAGCCGCGCCATCGGATGGTGGGGAACCGTGGCTCGCAATCGGGCTCCTGACACTCCTGGGGCGGTCCATGTACGAAAGGACCCGGGCGCTTCGGCGTCGCTGACCATTGGATTGGATGCCGCGTGGGCTATGGCTCACCCGGCCGTTCTGCCAACACTAGACGAGGTCCGGCCGTCGCTCTCAAGGCTGCAGCCCCACGCTGGCCAGCTCCGCCCGGGCGAGCCGGTCGTAACGGCCGCCGGCCCAGTCGCCGAGCGGATCCGGCGTGTGCTCGAGGAGGGTGGCGTAGTCGAGTCGGGTGACCGCCCGCATGGCCAGGGTTCGTTCGATCGGGACGTGGGCGATGTCCAGTGCCGTTCGGATAGCCCGGTGGGCGGCCCGGAGACCTCGTAGCCTCCGCCAGCGCCACGGGAGATATCGGGCCAGCCACGGCTGCAGCGTCACGAGAGCGACCAGCAGGGCCAGCACGATCGCGACAAGGAAGATGAACTGCTCCAGTTGGGTGCCGAAGTCGGAGAGCGGCCGGCCAGCCCCGCCCAAGGTGTCGCGGACGATGTCGCGGACGTGCGATCCCACGAGCGGCAGGTCGGCCAGCGAGTCGCCCAGGTCGCGCCCGCCCTGGACCATGGTCTGGCCGCCGGCGCGGATGGTCCGACCGGCCTCGGCGAAGCCGGCCAGGAATTCGAACAGCCGCCAGGCGATGTTCCCCCAGAACACCACCCACAGGAGCGTGGCGATGTCGGCGACCTGTTCCTTCCGCCGCGCGACCGCCACCTCGCTCCAGATCTTGATCATGGTGGGCCTCCCGCCTCTACTTCCTCTTGTCCGGTGCGCCGCCCGTCCGGATGTCAGGCATGCCTCCGTGCCGCCGCGAACGCCATGAATGGCCTCTTCCCTTGGGACCGAGCCCAGTCACGGCCCGAATCAACCCGGAGCAGGGTGTGCGCGATGCACGATCCACTCTCTGTGTTCCGTCGAGTGACCAGCCGGACGTGACCCAGGATTCGGCTGGAGGACTAGGATATGCGCGGTCCCGCACCGCTCGTCGACGGCGATCCCTTCTGGGGATTGGCCAGATCGCGCCGTCGGGGCCTGTTGCGTGGGCAGTACGCGCCGCGCGGGAGGCGTAACGATGGAAGATCCTCGGCCCCTCGACCTGCGCGGGGGATTGCACCGGTTGAGCCGAGGGCTGATCGCCTACGGCATCATCGGGCTCGCCGTCGCGGCCGTCGGACTCGGCGCGACGGTCTGGGTGAATGGCCGCATCAGCGACCTGCGAAGCGAAGCCGAGATGACCACCGCCCGGCTGGGGGCCACGATGGAACTTGCCGCGACGGTGCTCCGCGGCGCATCGACGACCGCCACGTCGTTCAGCGGCACGGTCGATCAGGCGGCGGAGGCCGTGTCGGCCGTGGCCCCGACGATGACGGAGACGAGGTCGGACCTGTCCGCCCTCGAGGCGCAGCTTCGCTCGGTCAACATTCTTGGGGCGACGCCGCTGTCGTCGCCAGCGGACGCGGTCGGGCGGATCGCCGCGAAGATGGAAGGCCTCGATACGCAGCTCTCCCTCATCGCCGATAGCCTCAAGGGCAACCGTGACGCGCTGACCGCCAACGCCGCTTCGCTCAGCAAGCTGGGCGACAGCACCGACGCGCTCGCCGCGCGCCTCGGCCCGAGTCTTGGCCAGGATGCATTCGGCGAGGCCCAGCAGGTTAGCGCCATCACGTTGCTCTTGTTCGCGACATGGTCGTTCGTGCCCGCGGTCGGGGCGCTTGCGCTTGGCGTCTGGCTTCGGCGGGAACTGGTTCGGTCGCGATTGGCCTGACGGGCCCGGACGGCCTCCTCGCATTGCCAATGAGACGGGCACGGTGAGCATGCGCCGGTCGCCTCCCCCCGGCGCTTGGTCTGGGTGCTAGCCGAGGATCACCTTCACCCGGTGCGTCCCGCCATCGTCGACCAGCGGGATCGTGGCTCCGGGGCCCGCCAGCTGCTGACCGTCGAGCTCCGCCGAGGCCACACCGCGGCTGATCCCATGCGGGTTCTCCACCACGATCTCGTACGTCGAGGCGTGGTACGCGAAGTCGATCTCGTAGCGCGGCCAGGCCCGCGGAATGCACGGGTCGATGCTCAGGTTCGCGCCGCGAAGCCGGAAGCCCAGGATCGATTCGATCCCGGCCTGGTACATCCAGCTGGCGGACCCGGTGTACCAGGTCCACCCACCGCGGCCAACATGCGGCGGCTCGGAATAGACATCCGCGGCCATGACATAGGGCTCTACCTTGTAGCGCTGGACGCCGGCCCTCGTGCTTGCATGATTGATCGGATTCAGGATTGAGAACAACTCGCCGGCCTTGTCGCCTTCACCGAGCGCTGCGAACGCGAGAACCGACCAGATGGCACCGTGCGTGTACTGGCCGCCGTTCTCTCGAACGCCCGGGAGGTAGCCCCTGACGTAGCCAGGGTCGATGGTGCCCTGCGTGAACGGTGGGGTGAACAGCAGGACCAGGCCATCGCCGGGCCGAACGAGGTACTCCTCGACGGCGGCCATGGCGCGCTGGGCGTGGGGTGGATTGGCCGCACCGGACAGCACGCTCCACGATTGCGCGATCGAATCGATCCGGCACTCGGCATTGATCGCGGAACCCAGCGGCGTGCCGTCGTCGAAGTAGGCGCGGCGGTACCAGTCGCCGTCCCAGCCGTGGCGCTCGAGCGCCCGGCGGAGGTTCTTCATGTGGGTGCGCCAGCGCAGGGCGCGAGCGTGCTCGCCGCGCCCCTCGGCGATGGGGGCGAGCGCCGCCAGAACGGTGTGGAGGAACCAGCCAAGCCAGACGCTCTCACCGCGACCCTCGTTGCCGACCCGGTTCATGCCGTCATTCCAGTCACCCGATCCCATGAGCGGCAGCCCGTGGCTGCCCAGCCCGAGGCTGACCTCGATCGCCAGGGCGCAATGCTCGAACAGCGAAGCTGTCTTCCAGGAGCGATCGGGCTGGAAGTACTGATCGTCCTGCCCCCCCTGTAGCTCCGGACCGTCGATGAACGGGACGATCTCGTCGAGGATGCCGGTGTCCCCGGTCACCGCGAGGTAGCGGTCGACCGCGTACGGTAGCCAGAGCCGATCGTCCGAGATCCGGGTCCGAACGCCTCGTCCGGTCGGTGGATGCCACCAGTGCTGGACGTCTCCGGTCTCGAACTGTTGGGCGGCGGCGCGCAGCAGATGCTCCCGCACCAGGTCGCGTTTCGAGATCGTCAGCGCGACGACGTCCTGGAGCTGATCGCGGAAACCGTACGCCCCGCCGGCCTGGTAGAAGGCGGTGCGAGCCCACAGGCGGCAGGCCAGCGTCTGGTAGATCAGCCAGCTGTTGAGCAGGATGTCCATGGATCGGTCCGGGGTCCGAACCTTGATCGTGTCCAACGTCCCGTCCCAGAAGGTCGCAACCTCCCGCAGGGCGGCGCCGTGATCAAGAGCGCGCCCGCGTCGGATCAGTTCGAGTGCATCGACCGCGGTGTCCGCCTCGCCGAGGAGGACGCGGACCTGGGTCCGCTCTCCAGCGACCAGCTCAAAGCTCGTCTGCAGGGCGGTGCACGGGTCCAGGCCGGCACCGCTGCTGCCTGACAGGCGGTGCCCCCGCTCGAGACCGGCGGGACGGTCCGGCGCGCCATTGCGCCCGAGGAACTCGGTGCGATCCGCCGTCCAGGCAGTCTGACGTCCGCCAAGGTCCAGGAACGCCACCCGGCCACCGAAATCCGGGTTCCAGGCGTTGCCGACCAGGATCGCGTTCGTCTCGGATTCGAGGCTGGTGACGATCGACGGAGCGGCGGATGCGCGCGACGTGCCCAGGGCCCACTCGGCGTAGGCGGTCACCGACAGGCGCCGACGCCGGCCCGACCGGTTCTCGATCGTCAGCACGCCGACCTTCAGTCGGTCCGTCGATGGAACGAATTGCACCAGGTCGAGCGCGATCCCGTCGCGAACATGTTCGAACCGGCTATAGCCCGGGCCGTGGCGGGCCAGGTAGGTGGATCCCTCGGATCGAACCGGCAACGCGGTCGGACCCCAGATCTCGCCGGTTTCATCGTCCCGGACGTAGATGGCCTCGCTGACCGGGTCACAGACCGGGTCGTTTGACCAGGGCGTGAGCTGGTTCTCGCGGCTGTTCTCGGACCAGGTGTAACCAGAACCGGATTCGGAGACCAGGAAGCCGAAGGATGGATTGGCGACGACGTTCAGCCAGGGCGCCGGCGTCGACTGGCCCGGCCCGAGGACCGTGACGTACTCACGCCCGTCCTTGTCGAAGCCACCGAGGCCGTTGAAAAACTCCAGGTCCGGCCGGGGCGCGGCTTCCCCGTCACGAGCGCTGGGCGGCGCGGGCAGCACGGGCGGTTCAGGGGCGACCCGTTCCGGCCGTTCGAGTCGGATGACCTGGTCGGCCAGGCTCCCGCGTCGGCTCAGCAGCACGGCTCGAGCGGCCGCCTGGAGCAATAGCCGATCCGGTCCGGAGAGCTGATCCCCGCGCAGGATGAACACCCGTCCGCGGCCTTCATGCCCTTCGTGGACCAGGATGGACTGGCTGGTCCGGACGACGGTCTCGAGGGCATCCTGGAGATTCTGTGCGTAGGTCGCCCCATGCTCGTTGAGGATGACCAGGTCCACGTCGAGCAGTTTCAGGCGCCAGTATTCGTGGGCCCGAAGCAGCTGCCGGATGATCTCGAGATCCTCGGCTTCATCAATCCGCACCAGGACGATCGGGAGGTCGCCGGAGATGCCGTGGGCCCACAGGCCCGGCGCTCCACGGTCGTTCAGGGCGAGCAGCCCGGATGGCGGCCGCAGCGAAGGGTCCGAGAACAGGATCCGGTTGGCCAGGCGCTGGAAGAGGTGTGCCTCATCCTGCTGGATGCCCAGATGGTGGAGCTGCACCTGCGCCTGGGTCCAGGCCAGGGTGGCGGCACGCTCGAAGGTGACCGACTCGCGGTACTTGTCGGCGAGATCCAGCACCTCCACCCTCGAATCGGCGACGACGGTGGAGAAGATCGCATGTGCGGTCGCGCCGGGGGCGAGCCGGATCCGCAGCCGGAGGCTGAAGATCGGATCCAGGACCGGCCCGACCGTATTGGACAGGGGGCGCCCATCGATCACGGCGGCGGGCGAGCGCACCGACCGGCCGCGACCGAGGAACCGGGCGCGATCCGTCTCATACTGGATCGCGCCGGAGACCTCTTCCTCGATCGCCGCGACGTGCGCGGCCCAGACCTGTCGTTCCCCCGAGGATCGAGGCCGGCGCGTGGCCAGGAGCGCATTCAGCTCCGGGACGAACTCCGTCTGGACGAACAGGTTCTGGAACGCCGGGTGGGCGACATCGGCGGCCTGCGGCACCAGCACGACCTCCGCATACGAGGTCAGCTCGATCTCGCGAAATTGTGAGCCCAGGTTGGTCAGCGACACTCGGCGGATCTCGGCATCGTGTTCGGTCGAAACGACGATCGTCAAGCGCGTCGCGATCGGCCCGTCGCGGCGCGAGAACTCGGCACGATCCTCCGAGTACTCAACCTCGTAGCTGTCGGCTTCCGACCCGGTCGGCTGGTGTCCGGCCGACCAGACCGCGCCGCTGTGTCGATCGCGAAGGAACAGGTAACTGCCCCACGAGTCGCGGGTGACGTCCTCCCGCCAGCGCGTCACGGCGATGTCGCCCCAGCGGCTGTAGCCGGATCCCGCCGCGGTGACCATGACCGCATAGCGGCCGTTCGACAGCAGATGCGTTCGCGGGATCGCGTCATGGGGCGATGTGAATCGGCGCGGGATCGGCGGCACGAGGTCGCGGACGTCGGCAGCGCTCTTGACCTCCTCGGCGCGAGGCCGCGCTACGAGGACATCGCGCGGCATGCGCTCCTGCAGCAGGAGTTCCGTGGCCTTGACGACCGGATCCGCGTGGAAGCGTTCGACCATGACCGATGCATGGAGGACGTTGCCGATGGCGACCAGCAGCATCCCCTGGTGGTGGGCCATGTAGCTCATGACGATCGCGACTGACGCGCCGTCCGGGAGTCGCCGAGGCGTGTAGTCAAGCGCCTCTCGATAGCCGTACGGGCCCTCAGCCCCCAGCTGGGTGAGTCGGGCGAAGTTACGGACGGCCGCTTCCGGGTCGACCATGGCGGCGAGGCCGGTGGCATATGGGGCGATCACGAGATCCTCGCTGAGGCCTCGCTTGAGGCCGAGACCGGGGATGCCGAAGCTCGAATACTGGTAGGTCTGCTCGACGTCACGCGCGTTGAACGCCGATTCGGAGATTCCCCAGGGCACACCGCGCCGGGCCGCGTAGCTCACCTGGCGGGCTACGACCAGACGGTAGGTCTGATGGATCAGGCTCAGCGGGTGCGACCGCATTACCAGCGCTGGCATCAGGTACTCGAACATCGAGCCCGACCAGGAGATCAGGGCCGAGCCGCGGCCAACCGGCGTCAGCGCCCGACCGAGCCGGAACCAGTGCTCGGCATCGACATCACCCTTGGCGATGGCCAGGAAGCTGGCCAGCC
>CAYRTS010000108.1:1288-7757 GCA_964427285.1 uncultured Anaerolineaceae bacterium | reverse complement strand
CCGCACGCGCGCAGCCGCTGACGACCCGAAGCCAGCACAGAGAATGGGATGCTTCCCCTCACGATCGGTTCCGTCTCCACCTTCCGTGCAGGCGTCCGATTCCAGAAGCCGCTGCTGAAGTCGCTCGATCACCAGGTCAGTGACAGGCAAGCGCCGGTGCGTACCGTCGCCCGATGCCTGAGGTCTCACGATTCTTCGGGATCGTCGTTCGAATGCAGTTCAAGGATCACCTGCCGCCGCACTTCCACGCTGTGTACGGAGAGCACGAGGCGCAGATTGCGATCGATGGTCCGCGCGTCTTGAACGGGTCCCTTCCTCCACGTGCGCTCGGCCTCGCCATGGAGTGGGCGGCGATCCACGCCGCGGAACTTCTGGTCGACTGGGAGTTGGCATCCACCCGTCAGCCGTTGCATCGCATCGCTCCTCTTGGCTAGGATGGTGGAACCATGCTTCGTGTTCGCAACGTCACGCCGCTCGGAGGACGTTCTGTCCGGCTGACGCTCAGCGATGGAACAGATGTCGAGCGCGACCTGACCGATCTCCTGGATGGGCCCGTATTCGCCCGCATCGCCGCCGAGGACGCCGTCTTCCGCCGGGTCCGAGCGATCGATGGCACGATCGTCTGGCCGGGCGACGTTGACATCGCGCCCGAGACGCTGATCTGGGATGGTCCGACGCCCGCCGACGAATCGCTGCGCCGCCCGGAGCGCTTCCTCCGACCGCAGCCGCCTCGCTACTGAGCCGTCGACCCAGATCGGGCTCCACTGGCAGGTCGGGTCCACGCGGTCGGTAGCCTTGCATTGGCCAGGCCGCCACAGAGGCCGAGGTGTCGCGAGTCGCAGCGGAACTCGTAGCAAGCGCGATCCTGTGATGTTCTGGCCTTGCGAACCTTGCCGCCGGCCTCCACGTTCGCGAACAGCAGGATCGTTCCCCGTCGGCAGGCGTGCGACAACGGTCTTGACAAGGCATCGCCGTGGACAAGATTGTCATTGTTACAGGGACCAATAGCCGCTATATTGTCACTCCAACAATGACAGTATCCCACGACCTCCTGCGCCTGAAGCTTGCCGAGTCGCTCGCGGCGGAACCGCCCGCCCTGACCCGGCGCGACGTGCGTCTGCCGGGCATCCCCGGCAAGGCGTTCGCGGTCATCGGCGTGCGCCGCGGCGGCAAGACCTCGTTCCTCGCCCAATGCCGGGCGGACCGGCTCGCCGATGGTCGCCACCGCGAAGCGCAGCTCCTGATCTCGCTGGAGGACGAGCGGCTGACCGGCCTGTCGGTGGCCGACCTCGGCTGGCTGCTCGAGGAACACACACGTCAGTTCCCCGACGTCCGCGAGGCGGGCGGGATGACGCTCTACCTGGACGAGGTGCAGACCGTGCCGGGCTGGGAGGGCCTCGTCCGCCGCCTGATGGATGCCGGCGGTGTCGAGCTGTTCGTCTCGGGATCATCGGCCAAACTCCTGTCGCGTGAGGTGGCGACGAGCCTGCGTGGCCGGGCGATGGAGGTCCTGGTGCATCCGTTCAGCTTCCGCGAGGCGCTGCGCCACGCCGGAGCCGAGCCGCCCGGGCCCGTGGAGCGGCTCCGCCCCGCGGACCGCGCGGCGTTGGATCAGCGGCTCCGGCGCTACCTCGCCGAGGGAGGCTTTCCGGAGGCGCAGGGCGTTACGCCACGCGACCGTGCGGCCCTGTTGAGCGGCTACGTGGACGTGGTTGTGCTGCGCGACGTCATCGAACGCCACGCGGTGAGCAATCCGTTGGCGCTCCGCTGGATCGAGCGCCAGCTCCTGGCGAATCCCGGGGGATCCTTCTCCGTGAAGAAGCACTACGACACCCTGCGCTCCCAGGGGGTGTCCGTGGGCAAAGATACGTTGCACGACTATCTGGCCCACCTGGAAGACGCGTTCCTCGTGCGCACGGTGGCCATGCACAGCGCCTCGGAGCGGCAGCGGATGGTGAACCCGCGCAAGGCCTATCCCGTGGACCCGGGACTGATCGCGCTGTTCGAGCGCAGCGGCCGGACGCACCACGGCATGGCCCTGGAGACCGTGGTCCTGCTGGAGCTGGAGCGCCGAGGCTGGGAGGTCTCGTACGTGCGAACGGCGGAGGGTTTCGAGGTGGACTTCCTTGCGGATCGCGCCGGGGACCCGCCCCTCCTGGTGCAGGTGTGCCTTGAAAGCGAGGGCGACGAGACCTGGGAGCGCGAGCGGCGGGCGCTGGAGGCGGCCGCCGCCACCCATCCCGAAGCGCGGCCGTTCCTCGTGACGCTGGACACCGTCCCACCGAGCCGGCCGCTGCCACCCGGGCTGACCTGGGCGCCGGCCGCACGCTGGCTGCTGGAGGAGATGTGATCACCCGCCATCGCCCTGTCCTGTCACCGCTCGCTCGGTAACAGCAACCTGAACTTGGCCGGGTCGCACGCGCGCTCCGCCACAAATGTGAGCCAGTCGAGGTGGGCGCTCGTCAGGACCTTGCCGGACGTGGTTGGATTTCGGGCAATCCGCGCGTTGGCCAAACCGACAAATCCACGATGATGTTCGCCGGGTTGTCGAGATCGCGCTTCCAGGCGGGCGGCCAATCCGAGCCTTCGAGCGCATGTGCCAGGCCTTCGGCGGCCTGCCAGTCGCCCGCAGAGAAGCCCCAGATGTGGGCGTCAAGCAGGTCGGACGCGAAGTCCATCCAGGCGCGAATCCGGGTCACCTCGGTGGCAAGGAGCGCGGCATCGCAGGGCGTTGCCGTATCGTCGTGGGAGCATGGACGAGGGGGATGGCCCGCGGCATGGCGGCGGGCGAGGAAGCGAAGTCGCTTCGCATTCACGGGGCGCTCCGGTCAAACCGGACGTGCGGTGAGATCAGCGATCCGATCGTCGGCGAGAAGCCGTCCCAGGTCAAGTCGCCTTCCGCGAGCGGATGATCCGGGCGTATGCCGAGCGCTGCGCGTCTGCCGGCCGTGCCATCTGCCACGCCGCTCGATTGATCTGCCCGACAGGGCCCGACTCGAGCGCCGCTGCGAGCAGTTCAGGCAAGCCGCCGGTTGGTTGCGGTTTCGATCGACCCCGCGGGAAGAGTGTCAGGGGCCCATGGCACGCCTCGCTGGGCGGGCGCTGGATGAGTGTCATCCGTTGACAGTAACCGTACGCAGTTGTACGGTTCCGAGACACGGATGACACCATGAGTTGTGCCGACATCCCCGACTGGTACCTCCGCCAGCGAATCGCAGTCCTCGACCTGCGCTCCGCGGCGTGGAAGCGCGCACGACCCGAGCTGCTCCCGCCCGGGTACCCGCCGGACGTCTGCATGCGCCGGCTGGCCGCCGCGGGCCGGCTTCGTCGCCTCAAGAAGGGGGCCTACCTCGTCGTCGATCCGGTGCGCGAGACGCCGTCGATCGCCGTCGCGAGCGGCCTCTACGCGGACACGCCGCACCACGTCACGACCGATGCTGCGCTGGCCTTTCACGGGCTCCTGGACCAGCCGGTCCCGACGATCACCGTGGTCTTGGGCAAGCGCGGCCGTCCGGTGGCGATTGGCAGTGCGACGGTCCGCCCAGTCTCGCTGGCGTCCCGGTGGCTCAAGGGTGCGGACGCATACGAGACGACCGTCGCGGGCTTCACCGTTCGGGTCGCTGCTCGCGAACAGGCTGTGGTGGATGCACTCGCGGAGCCCGCCTGGATGACCCACGGCTCGTTGCTGCCGGAGGTTCTCGCGGCGTTCTCGGAGGCCGAGCTCACCCGGACCGCTGATCGAGCGCTGGTTCGCAGCAGCGCCGCGGCGCAACGCATGGGCTACCTGCTCGAGGAGGCGGGCCGGGAGCTGCCACCCGCTCTGGGCTCCCTTCGGCCAGGACGGGCCGTTCGCCTGCGTCCGGGGCACGCGCCATCCGCCCCGTATTCGAGTCGCTGGCGGGTCTATGGCTGAGCCAAGGACGCGACGGGCCATCGCGCAGGACTATCAGGTCGCGCGCGTGTCCGGGGACGCCGCGGTGATGCGACGGTTCCAGAACGAAGAGGCCTGTCTGGTCCTCCTCTCGGTGCTCGAACGCCTCGCGGCCGATCCGGTGAGCTTCATCCACGAGGTCGCCCTCAAGGGTGGGATCCTCATGGCCGGGGAGCTTCGATCGCCACGAGTTTCGGCGGACATCGATGCGACGTCCGGCCGCCAGAAGCGGATCGAGCCGGGCCGGATCGTGGAGGAACTGCGCCGCGCCGGCCGCGAGTTCAACCTCCGCCAGGATGGTGAGGCCGACCGCACCGCCGGAGGCACGATCGTTCATGTCCGCTTCGACTCGCTGACCGACGCCGGCTCAGCGAAGCTCGAAGTGAGCGTGCGCGAGGACCTCGTCTTCGCCGTGCGGGATGCGCTGTTTGACGTGACGGAGCTCGGGATCGCCCCGTTCACGGTCCCTGCCCTCGCCGAGGTGGAGCTCGTCGCCGAGAAGCTGCGGGCGCTCGCGCAGCGGGCCCAGCCACGCGACGTGTTCGACCTGCGGTTGTACCTCGTTGACTCGGGGTGGCACCTTGCCCCCGCGGATCTCCGCACGGCGGTTGACGTCAAGTTCTCGATCACGCGTCACCAGCGCTGGCGTGCCGGCCTGTGGCGAGCCAACCTGGACGAGATCGAGCGTACCTACGAGTCGACGATGGTCAGCTGGGTCGAGCCGGCCGTCCTTCCCTCGTTCGACAAGGTGGTTGCGGATGTTGGACGCCGGCTGAAGGAGCTTCGGCTGGACTGATCTCCTTGCGGATAGCGTCCGACCGCGTCTGCTCGACCGCTCTCTCGAACACCCCGGGCGAACGACGCCAGGATGGCCGCTCGCTCGCGGAAGCCCGCCATGTGCAAGCTCCCGCGGTCGATCACTACGATCGTCGGCGGTCCGCCCTCCGGACTGCCTTGTTTTGCACACGTGACTGAGTAATATTACTCAGGATGGCTAGCAAACCGGCACCTCCTCCATTCCGGCGAACCGATGGCGCGATCCTGGCGTCCCGGTTGGTCGAACCGCGCCGGTTCCTTCAGGTGGTGGCGGGACCACGGCAGGTCGGCAAGACGACCATCGTGCGGCAGGTACTCGGGGAACTGGCCATCCCGAGCCGGTTTGTCAGTGCGGACGAACCGACGCTCCGCGACCGGACCTGGATCGCCGCCCAGTGGGATGCGGCCCGGCTCCTGACCCGCGATGCGCCCGACCGTGGCGCGGTGCTGGCGCTCGACGAGGTCCAGAAGATCCCCGGTTGGTCGGAGACGGTCAAGCGCCTGTGGGACGAGGACACGGCCGCTGGACTCCCCCTGCGCGTCGTGTTGCTGGGTTCCGCGCCGCTCCCGATGGAGCGAGGGTTGAGCGAGAGCCTTGCCGGACGCTTCGAGATCCTGCGCGTGCCGCACTGGTCGTTCGCCGAGATGCGCGCCGCCTTCGGATTCTCGATCGAGCAGTACCTGTACTTTGGTGGCTACCCAGGGGCCGCGCCGCTGGCGGGCCATCCGGCTCGCTGGCGCCGCTACATCCTCGATTCGCTGGTCGAGACGACGATCTCGCGCGACGTCCTGCTCATGGCGCGAGTGGACAAGCCGGCCCTGCTGCGCCGGGTCTTCGAACTCGGTTGCCGCTATTCCGGCCAGGTCCTGTCCTATACCAAGATGCTCGGCCAGCTTCAGGACGCCGGTAACACGACGACCCTGGCCCACTACCTGGAGTTGCTGGCCGGCGCCGGGATGCTGGCCGGGATCCCCAAGTTCGCCGGCGAAGTGGTCCGCCAGCGCGGATCGAGCCCGAAACTCCAGGTCCTCAACACGGCGCTCCTCACCGCCCTCTCCGGGCTCGGGCCATCCGAGGCGCGGGCCGATCGTGAGTTCTGGGGCCGGCTGACCGAGTCGGCGGTGGGGGCGCACCTGGCCAACGCCGCAGCCACAGGGGCATGCGAGCTGTTCTACTGGCGCGACCGCAATCGGGAGGTGGACTTCGTGGTGCGAGCGGGTCGGATGCTGTTGGCGATCGAGGTCAAGAGTGGCCGGGCCCCCGCCACGCTGCCGGGCCTGGCCGCCTTCGCCGACCACTTCCGGCCGCAGCGCACCCTGCTCGTGGGCGGGGACGGCATCCCGGTCGAGGCATTCCTGGCCCGGCCGGTAGAGCACTGGATCCAGTCGTGACCAGGACGCACGATCGCTGGCCGCCGCCCGTGATCGCTTGTCTTGACAGTGGGACGTTCCACTGTATAGTTACGGCATGCCTTCAAGTCTGGATGCGCGCTACAACCTGACAGAGCTGGCGGATCTGGCCGGCGTGACGCCGCGTACCGTGCGCTACTACCTGTCCCAGGGCTTGCTGCCGGCGGTCGGCACGGCGGGTCCCGGACCCAAGTACGACGACGGGCACCTTGCTCGCCTGCGCCTCATCCGACGGCTCCAGCGCGAGCATCAGCCCCTCGCGGAGATTCGCCGGCAACTCGAGACGCTTGACAACGCGGAGATCATGGCCCT
>CAYRTS010000108.1:0-1188 GCA_964427285.1 uncultured Anaerolineaceae bacterium | reverse complement strand
CGGCGTCCGCGACGCCACAACGGCCGCTTGCCCCGCGAGACAGCGCCTCCACCGAACCGGCGGTCCCGGCCCCCGACATCGCGACCGAGCCCGGATTCGAACGCTCCCAGTGGGAACGCATCGTGATTGGCCGCGACGTTGAACTGCACATCCGCCGGCCGCTCCCGCGATCGACGGCCAAACGCGTCGATCGGCTGGTGTCGATCGCCAGAGACCTGCTCGAGGAGGACCAGTCATGACATCCATCACCGCCCGCGCCGATCGGCGCCTCATCCGCGCCAACGGCAAGAGCGAGCGTTTCGTGCTCGTCGAGCTGACGGCACCGCCGGCGACCCAGGATCGTCAGCGTCCGCCGGTGAACCTCGCCTTCGTCCTCGATCGCTCCGGGTCGATGGCCGGCGCCAAGATCGAGCTGGCCAAGCGGGCGGTCGAGGAGGCCATCGCCCGGCTCGACACGCGCGATCGCTTCAGCATCGTCGTGTACGACGAGGTCATCGACGTCGTGGTCGAGAGCACGCCGGCGTCCGCCGAAGCGCGCCGCAACGCCACCGCCCGCCTGGCAACCGTGGATGCCCGCGGCAGCACCAACCTCGGCGAGGGCTGGCTGCGCGGCTGCGAGCAGGTGGCTGCCCATCTGGCCAGGGAAGGCGTCGACCGCTGCCTCCTGCTGACCGACGGCCTCGCCAATGTCGGCATCACCGACGCGGACGAACTGGCCCGCCACGCTTCCGAGCTGCGCGCCCGCGGTGTCTCGACGTCGACCTTCGGTGTCGGCAACGATTTCGATGAGCGCTTGCTTCAGGCCATGGCCGACGCCGGGGGCGGCCACTTCTACTACATCGCGGACGCGGCGCAGATCCGCGACCACATTGCGAGCGAAGTGGGGGAGACCCTCGAGGTCGTCGTCCGGGAGGCGGAGCTCGAGCTCATCGTCGGCGAGGGCGTCCAGGTCGAGGCCATCAGCCCCCAACCCGTCCAGGCTCGCGGCAGTCGAACGGTCGTCACACTCGGGGACCTGGTGGCCGACCAGGCCCTGCAGATTGTGCTTCGGCTCACGTTCCCCTATGGCGACATCGGGCGCGAGACCGGCGCCATCCTGGGGCTCCTCGACCGGGACGACCGGGACGGCGTGGTCCGGGGCGACCGGGACGGCGTGGTCCGGGGAGCGGGCTCGAACGAGGTTCGTCT
>CAYRTS010000107.1:0-8078 GCA_964427285.1 uncultured Anaerolineaceae bacterium | reverse complement strand
GGGGGCCGGGCCGGGGGGGGGGGGCGTCTGGCGGGCCGGGCCGGGGCGGGTCGGCGGAATCTGCGTGCTGGGCCTGGCGGGCGGGGAGCCTGGCGGGCGGGGACGGGTGTGGCGGGCGGGATCTGCGTGCTGGGCCCTGGCGGCCGGGCGGCCCGGGCGGGATCCGGGCGGGATCAGAGCGCCTTGGGCAGCTCCAGGGCTCGGACGTCCGCCTTGCGCATTTCCTTCCAGCCGCCGAGCATTTCTGCCAGCGACCGCAGTAGCCGCGGGTTGAACTGGCCGCGCATCTGGAAGCGCATCGTCCACAGGGCGTTGTACGAGGATCCGGCCGGCTTGTACGAGCGGGCGGAGGTCAACGCGTCGTAGGCGTCCACGATCGCCACGAGCTGGCTGTCCAGCGGGACCTTGCCGGCCGTCGCTCCCGTCGGGTAGCCGGATCCGTCCGCTCGCTCGTGATGTTCGGAGATGATGTGGGCGAAGCTCGGCACCGAGCCAAGCGCGCCAACGACCATCTGGTGCCCGATCATCGGATGCTCGCGCATGCGGCGCCACTCGTCAGCATCGAGAGGCCCGGGCTTGTCCAGGATGGCCTCCGGGATCCGGTTCTTGCCAATGTCATGGAGCAGGGCGCCTCGCCCGATGTCCCTGGTCCCATCGTCGTCGAACCCCTTGGCCGACGCGGCCAGCAACGCCGCATACACCGCGGTGTTGATGGCGTGCGTGTGAGTTGAGAGGTGCTTGCTCATGGTGGCAACCATGGACCAGACGACATCCTCCGCCGAGATCATCCTCTTGACGAGCGAGTCGATTGCGTCCGTCGCGTCCTCGATCGCGGCCCGGTCGAGGCTCGTCCCACCGCTGAAGATGGGGGCCATGATGTGCGCGAGCGCCCCATAGGCTTTCCGGCTGCGTGCGACGGAGGTCTGCTGCTCATCGTTGAGGATCCGGGTCACCGAGCGCGCCAGACTCCGACGAAGAATGTCGCGGTCCTCCGAGCGAATCGCCAGCGTGAGGTTCATGCCGGCGCGCTTGACAACCTCGGCCGATTCGCCCCCGGCGGCCGCGTACAGCACATACCGCCCGTTGTGATCCAGGAATACGTCGCACGGCAAGGGACCGACGGACGCCAGGATGTCCTGGCCGACCGGCTGATGGCTGCGTCGAGGCGGCGGTACCGGACGGCCGTTCCGGGCGACAAGGGATGACGCGCCGGGTTGAGCGGAATCAGCGGCCCGATTCGGCCCGGCGGTGATCATGTCCAAGGTATCGGCCGCAGGGGTTCGCGAGTTGAGGTCAGCGGGACCTCGCGGCCGACTCTAGGGGTGGACCCCCATAGCCGTCGTCCGCACGGATCGGCGATAACCTGCTCATGGAATCCCCTGCCCCACGACCATCGCTCCCCCTGCCCCCGCGACCCAGCCTGGACCTGGATGTAGCCGGCTACGAACGCCTGGCCCGCGACATCCGCCCACTCCTCGGGATCGACCTCACGCTGTACAAGCCACAACAGGTCTGGCGGCGGGTCGTCGGATTCGCTAGCCAGCATGGCTGCGCCAACCCGGACGAGCTCGTAATGAAGGCTCGCAAGGACTCGCTACTCAAGCGTGCGCTGATGGACATGCTGACCATCAACGTGAGCGAATTCTTCCGCAACCCTGAGGTCTGGGAGCGGTTCGCCGCAACAGTCGTCCGGCCGCTGGTCAAGAACCAGTCGTCCGTCCGCGTCTGGAGTGCCGGCTGCTCGTCCGGGTATGAGCCGTACGTCATCGCAATGCTCTTTCACGAAGCGTCGCCGACCGTCCAGGTCCAGATCCTGGCCACTGATCTCGACGAGACGATCCTCGCCGTCGCCCGGGCGGGCCGCTATCCAACAGCCCTGATGGCTGGGGTCTCCCCGGCGAGGCGCGCCCGCTTCTTCACGCCGACGACCGATGGTTTCGAGATCAAGCCGGAGATTCGGGCCATGACCAGATTCGCCCGGCATGACCTGCTGCGCGACCCGACCGGCAACAACTTCGACGTCATCGCCTGTCGAAACGTGGTCATCTACTTCACCGACGAGGCCAAGGCCAAGCTGTACAAGAACTTCTGCAACGCCCTGCGGCCCGGCGGCACGCTGGTCATCGGGGCGACCGAGACGATCGCCGGTGCCAGGGACGTGGGCCTGGACACTGCCTCACCGGGCTTCTACACGAGACCGCCCGATTCCGCCCGGTCCTAGCCCGGACCTGACCGAAGGGGCCGCGTACGGCCCGCAAGCAAATAAACCTAGAATGGACCCATGCACTCCCCGGATCCACGGGACGCGCAGCCACCGTCCGTCCCGCGCATCCTGATCGTCGACGACGACGCCTACGTCCACGTCGGCGTGCGCGCGGCGCTGAAAGGGTTCCGCTGCGAGATCCGGGGCGCCTCGACCGGCCGAGAGGCTGTCGCGATTGCGAGTGAATTTTTGCCGGACCTCGCGATCCTGGATGTCGGCCTGCCCGACACGGACGGCTATCAACTCGCCTACGAGTTGCGCTCCGATCTCGGGCTGTCGAACTTGCGGATCATCTTCCTGACCGGTCACCTGCCTGACCAGGTCGCCGTGGAGGTCAACGGCGGCAACCTGTTCCTGGGCAAGCCGTACCGCATGCAGGTCCTGTTCGATGCCGTCCAGCGGCAACTCGCCGCCAAGGATCCCGCGCCGTTGGTCGACAAATGACAGTCGAACCGCAAGTGTGAAGCGCACCTCGGCGCCGCGCTCGCTGGACCGGTCGATCGGACGTCGCGTTCGTTGTCAGGTCCATCACGCGTGACGATCTCACCCGTCAAGTCCGCGCGATCCTGGCCTTCTGGATTGAGACCAAGACGGTCCCGTCAAGTCTCCGTGATTGACGCGGACAGCCGCCAGGCCGCACGGCCGACGTGAACGCCGCGGGCGGCGCCGCTGGGCGGGCTGGCCCGTGGCGCGTGCTGATTGTCGAGGACGACCGGCTGGATGCGACCCTCACGATCGGGCGGCTGCGCGACGGCGGGGCCGACGCGACGACGACGGTCGTCGACGATCGAACGTCCTTTGAGGCGGCCCTGGCCGAGCCTCCGGATCTGATCCTGTGTGACTTCAGGCTCCCCACCTTTGACGCATTGTCGGCCCTCGACCTTCTGCGCGAGCGCGGGCTGGACATTCCGGTAATCGTCGTCAGCGGCGCCATCACGGAGGAACTGGCCGTCGAGTGCATGCGCCGCGGTGCCGCCGACTACCTGCTCAAGGATCGTCTCGGACGGCTCGTGCAGTCGGCGACCCGAGCCATCGCCGACCAGCGTCTTCGGGCCGAGGCACGGCGGTCGGTGGCCGAGGCGGTCGAGCGCCAGCGGATGGAAAGCATTGGGCGCCTGGCCGGTGGAATCGCCCACGACTTCAACAACATCCTGGCGGCCATCGTGACGTTCGCAGAGCTGGCTCTTCTCGAAATGCCGGAGGGAGGCGCGGGTCGGACCGAGATCGGCGAGATCCTCCATGGCGCGGACCGCGCCACGGCATTGATCCGGCAGATCCTGGCGTTCAGCCGCAAGCAGATCCTCCAGCCGACCGCGGTTGACCTGAACGAGATCGTGGCCGACCTTGACTCGACGCTCCGGCGTCCACTTGGCAGCCAGATCACGCTGACGGTGGACGGCAATCCCGGGCCGGCATGGGTCTATGTCGATCGTGCCCAGATCGAGCAGGTCATCGTCAACCTGGTGATCAATGCACGAGATGCGCTGCCAGCCGGAGGAAAGATCCGCATCAGGATCGGTCACGAAACGGTGGGCAGCCATGGCCGGGCCGGCGGCCTTGGAGCAGGTGCCTACGCACGCCTCGAGGTCAGCGACACAGGTGTTGGCATGGACGATGCGACGATGGGTCGCATTTTCGAGCCCTTCTTCACGACGAAGAGGGGTCGCGGCGGCACAGGCCTCGGCCTGGCGACCGCGCACGGGATCATCGAGCAATCGGGCGGCAAAATCACCGTCACGAGTCGCCCCGCCGAAGGCTCGTGGTTCGTGATCCTGCTGCCTTCGTTCGACCCCGGAAGCGCGGTCCCCGAAGCGGGGGATGCGCGCTACCGCGACGAGTTGTTGTAGAGCGAGGTCACCTGCGCGCCGACGGAGGCCTGCTGGGACTGAAGCTTGGCGAGGGCGACCTCGAGGGCGGCGAACTTGCGTTCGAGGCCTTTCTGCTTGAGATCGAGCCGGGTCTGGACTGAGGTCTGGGCCTTGGTGTTCGCGAGGAGTTCCTGGTCGACCGCCGCCTGACCGGCGAGGATCAGGCCATCGGATGCCGTCGCGATTTTCAATCGGTCCACGACCGCCGTCATGATTCCGCCGGCTGTCCCGAGCAGCGACGCTACCCCGGTCGGGTTGTTCGCCAGCGCGGCGATCAGCTTCGTGGCGTCGAGGGTGAGGCGGGTCGTGGAACCGGGCTTTGCGCCAGCAGCGCCGGAACTGACGCCGAGGTCAGCGATCGAGCGGAGCGTCCCGCTGCCCATGCTGGCCGAGACGCTCATCAGCAGCGCCCGGGAGGACAGGGCCAGGCTGCGGACGTCCGAATCGCCTTCCAGGATGCCCGCGGCGCCACCGGTGGCGTGGGTCGTGTACTTGTCGATCACGTCGGCGAGGCCGTTGTAGGACGCGACCAGGTCGCTGAGCGACTTCTGGATCGTCGTCGAGTCGACCCCTACGGTCAGGTTGGTCTGGGCGAGCGTGGTGTCGAGCAGGGTGAGGGTGACGCCGTCGATGGCGGTGGTTACGGTGTTCGTGTCGCTGGTCACGACGCGCGTCCCATCGATCGTCACCTGCGAGGTCTGGCCGATCACCTGGGCGTTGGTGGTCCCCGGGGCCAGGTTGAGCGCCGCACCGAGCGTCCCGCTAGTGTCGGTGATGGCAATGGCGGTCGCGCCGCCGGTCTTGCGGGTCAACGTGATCTTGTCGTTGGTGCGGTCGACGCTGGCGACGACGCCGGCATCGGAGCTGTTAATCCGGGTCAGGATCGTGTTGAGCGTCTCGGTCGTGGTGTCATAGGCGATCGCGGTGCCGTTGATGGTCAGGACCCCGGTCGCCGTTGAGGTCAGCCCGGTCAGCCCCGCTGAGTTGAGCGCCACCGAAGTCTGGGTGACCCCCAGCAGGCTCGACCCGCTGATCGTGGCGGTCCCGGTTCCGAAGTTCGCGATGTGCTGCCCGGCCAGGCCGAACATGGCCAGCGCGTTGCTGGAGTCTCCCCCGACCCCGAAGTGGATGTCGTGCGCGAGCGTTGCACCGGCGACCGTGAAGCGAACCTTGTTGTTCACGATGGAGGCGCTGACGGTGGCGCCCGCGTCGGTCACCTGGACCCGGGTCTGGATGGCCGCGGCCATCGCGTCGATCGCGGTCTTGAGGCTGGTCGCGGCCGGGGCACCGATGGTGGCGTTCACGATGGTGCCGTTGACCACCAGCCCGACCGTGCCGGCGGTGACCGTGCCGGGGAGCGGCAGGGCGCTCATGAACCCGGTGGCGGTGCCGTCCGTGATCGCGGTCCCGGTGGCGGCGGCGGAGGTGGCCTTCGTGGATGTGGCCAGGCGATCCACCATGATCTTGTACTGACCCGGGACGGCGGTGCTGCCGGCGAGTGCCGTCAGCCGGGCGAGATCCGCCGAGGTGGCCGATCGGGCGCTGCCGGCGCTGGTGAGGGTGAACGCCTGGACCTTGGCGAGCAGGTCGCGGACCGCGGTCCCGAGGGTTCCAAGCGCCGTGCGACGAGAGGCCAGTTGTGATGCCCTGATCTGGAGTCGGACGAGCGGGGCGCGCTCACCACCCATGAGCGAGGTGATGATGGCCTTGGTATCGAGCCCGGACGAGACGCCGGTGAACTGGAGCTCAGCCACGCTTGGGAGTCCTCAGTAGTTGATGCGATGGTTGTGAGTCGCGGTTGCCGGTCGTGGTGCCGCGCGGACCGCGGCTGGGCAGTGCTGCCCGTACCTAGAGAGTCGGTCGCGCGCGGCTCGAACTTGAGCAGTCGGGGGCCCGGCGGCGCGCGGCGCCTCGATCCGCCTGGATCAGTCGGGCGCCCTGGAGCTGAACGTGGAGCCGGACCCGCATCGCCGCGTCAAGACCGAGGAGTGATTCGAGGCTGGCGCGGAGATAGCGCGGCAGCGTCGTGGTCATGATCTCGCCGATCGAGGTGGCTCGGTTGCGGCGCGATGCGGCGCGCATCAGGCGAGGGCGGGCTTGAAGCCGGCGAGTCCGGCGGCTGCGGCAGCGTGGCCTGGGTCACCCCCGGAGACCGGGGCGCCGATGAAGACTGGGTAGGCGCTGCGCATCCGGCGCGACACTTCCTGCCAGGAGCCGAGCAGCTCGCGCATCAGTTCGAGGACCTCGGTGGTCGCCGCGGGCTTGCGGGCGATGTTGCCGGCCACGAGACGGTCCAGCATGAAGCGATAGACGGCGTCGAGCTGGTGGGCGATGGGGCCCGCCTCGAGGTCAAGGACCTCCTGGAGCTCGGCGACGATCTCCTGGCAGCGGACCGAGGCGATGTGCGCCGCCTCGTAGTCGCCGCGCTCGAGGGCGTCGATGTGACGAACGGCGAAGCGGACCGCGCCTTCGTAGAGCAGAACGACGCGCTCAACCGGGTTGCTGGTGACCGCCTGGGCGGTGCGGTAGAGCGAGACCATGTCATTCATCGTGGTGCTACTCCCTGTGATATCGGACGGGCCGGGGCCGTCAGGCCCCGGCCCGTCTCAGCCGACGAGTCGGCTGGACTACCGGACTTACCGGAGGAGTGAGAGGACCGACTGCGGGGCCGAGTTGGCCTGCGCCAGGATGGCGGTGCCAGCCTGCTGCAGGATCTGCGACCGGGTCAGGGCGACCATCTCGGCCGCGACATCCACATCGCGGATCCGGGACTCGGAAGCCATCAGGTTCTCGGAGGCGACTCCAAGGCTGACGACCGTGTGCTCGAGGCGGTTCTGGACCGCACCGAAGTTACCGCGCGTGGTGCTGACGAAGGCCAGCGCCGTGTCGGTGATGGTGATGAGCTGCTGGGCGGCAGCGATGATCCCGGTGCCGGAACCGGTCGCCGACGTGAACGTGGCGATGTTGGCGGCCAGGGTGCTGTAGCCGGTGGTGTTGCTGGTCCGCGCATCCGCGAACGTCACTGCCAGAACGTCGGACGCGTTGGCGCCGATCTGGAAGTTGGCCGCGCTGCCGGCACCGGTGATGATCGTCTTGCCGGCGAGGTCCGTGGCGAGCGCCGCCGCGGTCTTGGCCGACGCGCCGACGATGTTGATGGACACGCCGAGCTCGGCGAAGTTCGCCGTTAGGGTCCCGTCGGCGCCGATGGTGGCGTCGAGGGTGATCGCCTGGCTGTTGCCGCCTTCGGTGAGGGTGACGATACCGCCGGCCGTAGAGGTCAGCGTGTAGGTCGTGCTCGCCTTGGCGCCCGAGACGCTGACCGCGCTGACTGACGCGGTTGACGTCGTGTTGAGGGCGAGGCCGACGATCCCGGTGCCGCCCGACTGCGCAACGCTCAGGGCGCCGGTGAGGAGCTGCTGGCCGTTGAACGTGGTCGAACCGGCGATCCGGTCGATCTCGGCCTTGAGGGCCGTGATCTCGGTGTTGACCGACTGTGCGTCGGCGGAGCTGAGCGTGCTGTTCGAGGCCTGGACCGCAAGCTCGCGCACGCGCTGGAGCATCGAGTGGACTTCCGTGAGCGCGCCTTCTGCCGTCTGCACCATCGAGATGCCGTCCTGGGCGTTGCGCTGGGCCTGATTGAGGCCTCGCACCTGCGCTCGGAGCTTCTCGCTGATCGCCAGACCGGCGGAGTCGTCGGCCGCGCGGTTGATCCGCAGGCCGCTGGACAGTTTCTCGACGCTCTTGCCGAATGCGAGCGCCGTCACACCGAGGTTGCGCTGTGCGTTCATCGCCTCGATGTTGGTGTTGATCCGAACACCCATTGGAGTAGGCCTCCTAGCCTTAGATCTGTCTGGCGGCGTCCATGCCACCAACGGAACGAATGTCCGTCCCGATGGGTATCGGCGCGTGGGTCGCGGGGCTTGAATTCCGGGCGGGGCGCGGGCGGG
>CAYRTS010000106.1:0-8542 GCA_964427285.1 uncultured Anaerolineaceae bacterium | reverse complement strand
CCCGGCTGCCTGCGCCGCCCGGCTGCCTGCGCCGCCCGGCTGCCTGCGCCGCTCCTGCCAGGCGCACTTGTAGGACATTTCAACGTGGTGGGGTGCGGGATCGCGCGAAATCTGCATGAACCCGAGATTGGCCACGCTCAGATCTTCACGCAGTGCGCCTACCAGACGCGCGCCCACACGCTTGCAATCGGACAGGCCACCACTGACCGGCCTCCGCCGACCGCTCTACCGACCGCCGGGGCGCTCCGGATCCGTGGGATGCGCGGCCAGCGGAATGACGTCGACGTCGAGATACGGGTAGAACGGCAGGGACCCGATGGCGGCGTGGAGCGCCGTAGCGTCCTCGGCCTCCCAGAGGCCCCAGTTGGCGCGCCGGCCCGGAACTCGCCACATGCGACGAATCGTGCCCGCTGCGGCTAGTTCCGCGCCGCGGGCACGCTCGGCAGTCGTGATCCGGGCGAGCTCGTCGGGGTCGCCGTCCGGGGGCCAGTTCACCTCGATATTGACCAGGAACTCCATGCTGCCCTCCCGCCCGCTGTCGATCTGCGCGCAGGCCCGTCGAGCCCGCGTCGTTGCGTCGCTATGATACGGGCTGGAAACGCTTGCACCTGCCGGGATGTCGCCCGGCCCGCGGCGTCGTCAGCTGGGGAGAGATGGATGGCCCGAATCCCGATCGCGATGCCCAAGCTCGGCTATGACATGGAGAGCGGCGTGGTAGCAGGCTGGACTCGCAGCGTCGGCGACATGATCGCCCGCGGCGACGTCATCGCCGAGATCGAGACGGACAAGAGCACCGTGGAGATGGAGTCCACCGCATCGGGCAGCCTCGTGGAGATCGTCCACGGCGCCGGCGCGGAGGTGCCGGTCGGCGAGACCATCGCGTGGCTCGAGGACGGCTCGTAGCCGTCACCCGCGGTCAGAGCCCCTCGGGATGGGCGGAGGTTGACGGATGACACTGCTTGCTGGCGCTGCGGAAGCCGACATCACGCCGCCGTTCCCAGTGGACCTGCTGGGCTATGTGCGCCGTCCACTGGCGGCCCGTTCCGCCTACGAACCGCTGCTGGCCACCGCCGCGGTCTTCCGGGACGACGAGGCCGGCACGACCGTCGTGATCATCGCGGCCGACGTGGTTGGCCTGACCACGCCGATGGCCGATCGCATTCGAGAGCGCGTGGGGGAGCTGGTCGGGTGTGACCCGGCTGCCGTCCTGCTCAACTCCAGCCACTCGCACGCGTCTCCGTGGCCGGGCGCCACCATCAAGCTCGGTGGCGAATTCGACGAGTGGACCGAGACCGAGCTGCGCTACTGGGACTCGATCCCGGACCGCTATGCCTCAGTCGCGTTGGAGGCGGCGGGGCGGCTGGAGCCGGCACGGGTCAGCGGCGGCGAGACGATCGTGCCGGGCCTTGCCGTCAACCGGCGGGAACGGACCGCGGACGGCCGGACGATCCTCGGCTGGAACCGCGACGGCGTGCGGGACGACTCGCTGGTCGCGATCCGGGTCGACGGCCTGGATGGTGCGCCCTTGGCCGCCGATGCGATCGCCACCCTCGTCTCGTTCCCGTGCCACCCGGTCGTGATCGGACCGGACTTCCCCGGGGCTGGCCCGGATTTCGTCGGCCCGCTGCGATCCGCAGTCAGCAATGTTCACCGGCCAGGCTCGGTGACCGTCTTCCTCCAGGGAGCCGCCGGCGACGCGCTGCCGCTCGAGTCGTTCCGCGACGATGTCGGTGCGCTCGTTGCCGCCGAGATCTTCGGCGAACGGCTTGCACTCGGAGCAGCGCACGCCCTTGCGGACTCGCAGCCGTGGGCGATCGAGATCGAGCGCTCGGACTGGGGCTCGGTCACCCCGATCTCGCTCTATCGCCGCCGCCTCGCTGACGAGCAGCCCCGACAGGAACTGCGGACGGCGCGCCGGATCGTGTCCCTGCCATTGCTCGCCGCGCCCAGCGTCGCCGACCTCGAGCGCGAGCTCGACGAACGACGTGCGGACCTGGCGGCTCGCACGACCAGGGGCGAAACACGCGTCACCATGAACCCGATCCGCTATCACATCTCGTGGCTGGAGACCATGCTCGCCCAGGAGGCCGCCGGCGGCCGCGCGACCGCCGTCAACGGCGAGATCTGGGCGGCCCGGATCGGCGACTGCGCGATCGTCGGGGCACCGGGCGAGATCTTCGGGGCGATCGGGACGGCGGTGCGTCGCCGCTCCCCGGCTCCGGTCACGATCTTCGCCGGCTACAGCCAGGGGAGCCTTGGCTACGTGGCAACCCCGGACGAGTACCCGCACGGCGGCTATGAGCCGGCGATCTCGCATCGCGGCTACGGGCAGCCCGCCCCGTTCTCACCGGATGTCGCCGGGATCATCGAGGAGACGGCAGTCCAGCTGCTCGGGGAGTTGTTCGCCCCGCGGCCCTAGGTCGGGAACTGCGTCGTCGATCCGCGGACGATGACCTCCGGCGGCGTCTCGATCATCAGGTCGCGCTGACCCTGCCCATTGATGGCGTCGAGGAGCAGCTCGACGGCGGCCGCACCCATCTCGAAGTTTGGCATTCGGACGGCGGTCAGTGGGGGATCGAGATGGGCCGCCAGCTCGTGGTCGTTGAAGGCGATCACGGACATGTCATGGGGCACGTTGATCGAGGCCGCGCGCAGTCCCGCCAGGACCCCGATCGCGCCCAGCAGGCTGGCCACGAACAAGCCGGTGGGTCGCCGCGAACCAGCGGTGGCGACCAACGCTTCGATCGCTCGCCGACCACCTTCCAGCGTGGGCAGCCCGGACGTCACCAGGAGCGGGTCCAGCGCAAGACCGGCAGCGGTCATCGCGGTTCGGAACCCATGTTCGCGCCGCCGAGCGGTGTCGGTCTCCGCGGCCAGCCCGACATACCCGATCCGGCGATGCCCCAGGCCAACCAGATGCTCGACGGCGAGCGCGCTGCCGCGCTCATCGTCCACCACGACCGAGCCGTGAACGCCGACCGTCCTCCGGTTGACCAGGACGAGTGGGATGCCTCGCTCGGCCAGTTGCGTGACGAGGCGATCGTCGAGCGTGGCGAACGCCACGATCAGTCCATCGACGCGCCCGTCCTCGATGAGCCGTGAGTACGAATCCTCAACGGTGGATCCCTGGGCGACGCGTTCGAGCGCCTCGGCTTCCACGACGACCACGAGGCGGCCGGCGACTGCCGCGGCGGCCTGGATCCCATGGGTTACCTCGCTGAAGCCAACGTTCTCCAGGCTCGGGATGATCAGTCCAAGGGTGTCAGTTCGGCGCGTCCGAAGACCGCGAGCGAGGGCGTTGGCTCGGTAGTTGAGCTGCTCTGCGGCGGCCAGGATTCGATCCTGTGTGGCCGGTCGAACCGCCTGGCTCGGATCGGCGCGCAGGACGCGCGAAACCGTAGAAGGATCGACCTCGGCCAGTCGGGCGACGTCGCGGAGCGTCGCCACTCAGCCGGCGCCCTCGGTGACCGGAACGCTTTCAGCGGCGCCTTGGCGCTGGTGGCGGGCCCCGACGCCGATCGCCCCGGATTCCAGCCACGCCGCCAGCTCCGCGTCCGTGTGGCCAAGCTCGCCACCGAGGATCGCGGCGTTGTCCTGGCCCAGGTCCCCCCCAAGGTGGCGCACCTTGCCCGGCGTGTCAACCAGTCGCGGGATCGCGTTCTGGACGCGGGCCGGGCCAAGGATCGGGTCGTTGACGGTGGTGATCGTCTCGCGCGCCAGGTACTGCGGATCCTCGAAGATGTCGGCGATCGAGTAGATCGGGCCGATCACCGCCTGCTGCTCCTCGAAGGCGGCCTGGACCTCGGCGCCGGTGTGATCGGCGATCCACGCCCCGATCACGCGGTCCAGCTCCTTCTGGTGTTCCACTCGACCCGTGTGGTCCTTGAACCACGGCTCGTCGATGATCTCGGGGTGGCCGACCAGGCGCATGACTCGCTCCGCGATCGACTGCGAGCTGGCCGACAGGCCCAGCCACCGACCGTCCGACGACTGGTAGGCGTTTCGTGGCGCCGTCCACTCGGTGCTGCTGCCGGTCCGGCCCTGGACCAGGCCCAGCTGGTCGTAGACGAGCGCCTGCGGCCCCAGGAGCCAGAAGAGTGGCTCGTAGATCGCGAGGTCGATGACCTGGCCCGGCGCCTGGTGCTGGTCGCGGTGGTAGAGGGCGAACATCGCCGCAAACGTCCCGAACAGCGAGGCCACGCCGTCACCCAGGGCAAATGGCGGGAGTGTCGGCGGGCCGTCCGGCTGGCCGTTGATGTGGGCGAATCCACTGATCGACTCAGCAACCGTTCCGAAGCCGGGTCGTGGCGAGTACGGGCCGGTCTGGCCAAAGCCGGAGGTCCGCACGATGACGAGGCGCGGATTGAGCGCATGGAGCACGTCCGGCCCCAGGCCCCAGCGCTCCATCGTCCCCGGCCGGTAGCTCTCAATCAGGACATCGGCGGTCGTGGCCAGCTCGCGCAGCAGTTGCGCGCCCTCCGGCTTGCTGAAGTCGATCGACACGAAGCGCTTGTTGCGGTTGACAAACGCCCACCACAGCGAGACATCGTTCTTCTTCCAGCCCAGCGTTCGGAGGGCGTCCCCGCGCGGGTGCTCGATCTTGATGACGTCGGCGCCGAAGTCCGCCAGCAATGTGGCGATGACCGGCCCGGCGAACAGCACGCCGGCATCGATCACGCGGAGGCCCTTGAGCGGCCCGCCCGTCCAGGGCTTCTCGCTCCGACCCGCGCCCGGCTCGTCAGCCACGCTGGGCTCAGGCACGGGCGGCTCCCTCGGCGGTCATGGTGCCTGCAGCGGCCTCGGCGGCCACCTCTGCGGCGTACTCGGCGAACGTGCTCCGCGTCTGGATGAACTCGACCCGGATCCCGTCCGGATCGATCATGTAGACGGCCAGGCCGCCCTTGTTTGGGCCGATGGTCGGCGTCACGGGCGCCGAGACCGAGGGCACGCCGCGGGCCGTGAGGTCCGCATAGAGCGCCTCGAGGTCGTCCACGAAGAAGGCAATGTGCGCAGTGCCCGGGTTGGCCGTGCGCGTGTCGACCGGGGTCTTCTCAACGTTCCGGTACTCCAGCAGCTCCAGGACGACCTCCGACCCGGGCAGGCGCAGGATCGCCGCATGGATGTCGGCGTCCGGGTAGCCAGTGATCTCCCGGATGTAGGGGGCCTGTGGGTTCCAGGCGAAGATGATCTCGAAGCCCAGGGTCTCGTGGTAGAAGGCGACCGAGCGATCCAGGTCCGCGACCTGGAGGCCCATGTGGTGCGTCTTGGTGATCGATGCCATGTGTCGTGTCTCCTGCGTGCGAGGCTTCGATTGGAGGTCAGAGATCGGCCAGCAGCCCGTCCGGATCGGTCACCTGCTGGGCGGTGATCCAGGCCGGGTTGACCAGGACCCCCAGCCCGGGCAACGGCGGCAGGGGATCCATCAGGCCGTCTCGAATCACCGGCTGGATGAGGCTGTCGTCCATCGGGTGGACACCGGTCCCCGGGATTCCCCATTCGATCGGCGCATCCGTTCGACCGAGGGCGCCGAGCACCTGGCTGTGAACGTGCGGGAACATGTGCGGCGCCACGGCTACGCCCGCCTCGGTCGCGCGCTGGACGATCCCGCGCAGCCGCGTGATCCCGCCGTTGGTCGTGGCATCCACGCGCAGGAAATCGACCGCCTTGAACGCGAGGAGCGCCTGCGGGTGGTATGACCCGCCCTGTTCGTCGCCCATCGCGATGGGTGTGTCGATCCCTGCACGGATCTCGGCCACCATCGCGGCGTCGCCGGGGGGCACGATATCTTCGAACCAGCCGAGCCCCAGGCCGTCCAGCCGCTTGCCGAACGCGATCGCATCGGCGGCGGTCTTGCTGTAGAAGTTGTTGTCCACCCCGAGCCAGGCATCGGGGAAGGCCGCGCGCGCGGCGCGGAGGCGGGCGATCGATTCGTCCGGCGTCGGCGCAATCGGGAGCTTGAAGCGTCGCCAGCCAGCGCCCCACAGGCCCGCGATCTGATCGACCGTCGCGGCTGGCGAGATCGATGGCGGATAGCCGACGATACCGGTCGCCGGCATTCGCGGACGCTCACCACCCAGATAGGTGGCGATGTCCTGGCCGGCCGACTTTGCGGCCAGGTCCCAGGCTGCGATATCGACCACGGACAGGGCGCGCATCCCGATCCCCGCCGCGTGGACGGCGTTGTTCGTCCATAGCGCTGCGTGGAACGAACCTTCGGGATCGCCGACGTCCCGGCCGACGTAGGCGGGCGCGATGGTCCGGTCGACAAGCGCGGCCAGCGGCCCGTCACGTGTCAGGCAGTACGCAAAGCCCTGGAGGCCGCTCTCGGCGTCGATCCGGACCAGCGCGAACTCGCGATGGCGCATGATCCAGGTCCCAAAGACGATCGGGACCTCCAGCCGATGCAGGATCGTGGCGACCCGGACCCGGGTGATTCGGTCGACGGAGGACATCTGGAGCTCCTCTTATGCCGTCAGGTAGCCGTCGTCGCACATCAACGTGTGCCCGGTGACCAGTTCGGCGGCATCGCTGGCAAGGAAGACGGCCGCCCCGATCAGCTCTCGCGGCAGACCCAGCCGTGGGCGCAGCATCCGGGCCTTGATGAAGTCCGCGGTGATCGACGTCCGCAGGGCCGCGGCCCGGGTCAGGGGCGAGTCCATCAGCGTCGGTCCGATGGCGTTCACCCGCACCCCCCGCTCGCGCCACTCGAGCGCGAGGCCGCGTGTGACCCCCAGCACGCCGCCCTTGGACGCCAGGTAGGCGCTCGCCCACGGATAGCCGACGAACGAGCCGATCGAGGCGAGATTAATGATGCTGCCCTTGCCCTCGGCCAGCATCTTTCGCCCGAATGCCTGGCAGCACAGATACGTGCCCTTGAGATTGAGCCCGACGATGAAGTCGAACTTGTCCTCCGGAAAGTCCTCGGCCGGTGAGCGGAACGCGGAACCGGCTGAGTTGACCAGGATGTCCACTCGGCCATGGCTGGCCACCACGCCATCCGCGGCGGCGTCCACCGCGGGTTTGTCGGTCACATCAAGGTGGATCGTCGTCGCGCTCCCGCCCTGGGCATCGATGATGGCCTTGGTGGCCGCGGCGCCCTCGTCGTTGACATCCGCGATCACGACCCGGACCCCGGCCTGTGCATACCCGATGGCAATTGCCGCACCCAGCCCGCTGCCGCCACCGGTCACGACCGCGACCCGATCGCGCAGGTCGAACATGGTGGCCACCCAGTCGGCCGGGATCACGAGGCCGTCCTCGAGCGGTTCGCTCATCGCCCGATCCTCCCGTATGACGTCGGCAGGCCGGCCACGTCCGAGTCGATCCGCCAGAGCTGGCCTCCGTAGCTCGCGGCGGCGCTGTCGGCGAGGACACCGGCGTCGGTCATGTAGAGCGTGGAGCCATCAAACACGACGTTCGTCGGGACCACGCCGGCCTTGATGAACTGGTCGTAGCGACCGTCCGGCCACAGGACGTCGACCCCTCCGCCGTTCACGGTGGTGACGAACAGGCGGCCGTCGGCGGCCACGGCCATCCCGTCCGCGATCGGTTTCTCGTCAGGCAGCCGGGCGATCTCCTCGATCCTCCCGTCGGCCAGGTGGAGTCGTCGGACCACGCCGGTGTACGACTCGGCCCACACGACATTGCCGTCCGCCTCCACCGCGATCCCGTTTGGGAAGGTCGGCGGTGCAAGTTCGGCCAGAAGCCGGCCGCTGCCATCGGTCTCCATCACGAACAGGCGCGACGGTTCCGGGGCGGCTGGGCGGTAGGTGCCGGGGTCCGTGATGTAAAGCCGCTCGTCTGGCCCAAACACGAGGTCATTGGGGCCATGAAAGGCGATGCCGTCAAGTTCGGTGGCGATGATCTCTGCCGGCCCGCCCTCGCGCCCGATTCGCTGGATCGACGGCGGGAGCATCTCCTCCGCCCGCCACGGCCCGACGGTCCCGCCGTTCTGACAGGCATACAGCACGCCCTCGCGGCCGAGAACGCAGGAGTTTGGGCCGCCAGCCGTGTAGGCGTAGCGCGACACACCGCGCCCGCGTTCCCAGACGGAGATCTGGCTGCGATACGTCTCCACGAAACAAACGCGGCCGTCGGGCAGGACGGTGGGGCCCTCGGGCCAGCCCAGGCCCTCTGCCAGCAATTCATGCGCCATCGGGGTCAGGCTCCTTTCAGCGAACCGCGCCGGCGGTGATGCCGCGCGCGATATAGCGCTGGATGAACAGGGAGAAGATGAAGATCGGGATGATGGTGACGATTCCCACGGTAGCCGCCACGTTCCAGTCAATCGGTCGCTGGGCCGAGATCAACCCAGCGGCCCCGAGCGGGATCGTCTTGAGGGTCTGCGAGTTCACCACGTAGAGCCCGACCAGAAACTCGTTCCAGATGAAGATCGCCGAGAAGATCGCGGCCACGATCAGGCCCGGGCGCACCAGCGGCAGCATCACGCGCCACAGCACGCCGACTCGCGAGCAGCCGTCGACCAGGGCCGCGTCATCGAGCTCGCGCGGAACCTCGTCAAAGAAGCCGATCAGGATCCAGA
>CAYRTS010000105.1:3219-9205 GCA_964427285.1 uncultured Anaerolineaceae bacterium | reverse complement strand
CTCGATCGACTCGGACAGCCGTACGCCCCCTCGTTCATCGTCGAAGGCGCTACGCAGGAGGAACGCGACCGCTCAACCCGCGAGGCGCTCGAAACCATCGGACTGCCGGCCATCGTCCGCCCCGCGTACACCCTGGGAGGCACCGGCGGCGGGATCGTCGGGACGGAGGCCGCCTACCACGAACGCGTTCGGGCCGGTCTGCGAGCCAGTCCCATCGGCCAGGTCATGGTCGAACAGTGCCTGGTCGGTTGGCAGGAGGTCGAGTACGAAGTCATGCGCGACGCCGATGACACGTGCATCGCGGTGTGCTCGATGGAGAACGTCGACCCCCTGGGCGTGCACACCGGCGATTCGATCGTCGTGGCGCCCGTTCAAACGCTCACCGACCAGGTCCACCAGCGCCTGCGCAGCGCATCCTTGACGATCATCCGCGCCCTGGGCGTCGAGGGCGGCTGCAACGTCCAGTTCGCGCTGTCGCCCGACTCAACCGAGTACGCCGTCATCGAGGTCAACCCGCGCGTCAGCCGGAGCTCCGCGCTGGCATCGAAGGCCACCGGCTACCCGATCGCGCGCGTCGCCGCCCAGATCGCCATCGGCAGACGCCTGGCGGAGATCCCCAATGTGGTGACCGGCACCACGGTCGCCGCCTTCGAGCCGGCGCTCGACTACGTGGTGGTGAAGTTGCCGCGCTTCCCGTTCGACAAGTTTCCCGGCGCGGACCGGACGCTGGGCAGCCAGATGAAGGCGACTGGCGAGGTGATGGCGATCGATCGCACCTTCGGCTCGGCGCTCAACAAGGCGCTGCGGGGGCTGGAACAGGCCGGCGTGGGGCCGTTGGCGGAGGATCCGGGTTGGACGCCCACCTTCGACTACCTCGCCTCGGTCTACGCCTCGGTCTACGCCGGCGACCTCGACGCCGGCGATCCCGACGCCCACGAGCCGATCCGCTGGGTGGACGAAACCGGCCAGGCCTGCGAATCGACCCGCCATGCGCAGCGTACGGCCGCCCCGATCGTCCTTCGTCGCTTCCTGGAGCCGTCGGATAGCCGGCTGTGGCGGATCCTGGGCTTGATGCGCCGCGGCGTTCCGGAGGCGCTGATCGGAGAAGTGACCGGGATCGCGTCATGGTTCCTCGCCGAGATGGGCCGCAACGTCGCCCTCGAGTCGGAAACGCGGGCCATGGGCACGCGCTTGGTCGACGCCGTCGACGCCGAGGCCGCCGAGCTCCTCGCGACGGTGAAGCGGGCCGGTTTCGGGGATCGCGAGCTGGCCGGACTTGCCGGCACCACGCAGGACGAGATCCGGGCCACCCGGCTCGCGCTGGGCCTGCGGCCCGGTTACGCGATGGTCGACACCTGCGCGGCGGAATTCGCCGCCGAGACGCCCTACTTCTACTCGACCTACGCCGCATCGGGGTCGGTCCCTGAAGCCCGTCCGGTCGAGCGCGACGCGGCGCTGGTCATCGGTTCCGGGCCGGTCCGGATCGGGCAGGGGATCGAGTTCGACTATTGCGCGGTCCAGGCAGCCGCGGCTTTTCGAGAAGCCGGCTGGCGCGCCGTCATGATCAACTCGAACCCGGAAACCGTGTCGACCGACTTTGACGCCAGCTCGCGCCTCTACTTCGAGCCGCTGGATCCGGAAAGTGTCCGCAGCGTCATCGATCACGAAACGGCGCCGGGGCAGACACTGCTGCCGGCCGTGGTCGCGTACGGTGGCCAGACACCGCTCAACCTGGCGGCGCCGCTGGCCGCCGGTGGCGTGCCGCTGCTCGGTTCCGACCTGGAGGCGATCGACCAGGCCGAAGACCGGACACGCTTCTCGGCGCTGCTCGACCGGCTCGGCATTCCGCAGCCCGAGGGCGGGATGGCCCACAGCGTCGAGGAGGCGATGACCCTGGCCGAGCGGATCGGCTACCCGGTCATCGTTCGTCCCTCGTTCGTGATCGGTGGCCTGGCCATCGACTTCTGCTATTCGCCGGGCGACCTCGCGCGGCAGCTGGCGGCCGCCACCGTGGTCGATCCGGACCGCCCCGTCCGGATCGATCGATACCTCGAAGGCGTGGAGGTCGACATCGATGCTGTGTCCGACGGTCGAGACGTCCTGATCCCGGGGCTCCTCGAACATGTCGAGCGGGCGGGCGTCCACTCCGGGGACTCGGTCGGCATGTTCCCACCGCAGACGGTGTCGGAGGGCGACCAGGAGCTGATCGTCACCACGATGACCCGGATCGTGCTCGCGCTTGGGGCACGCGGTCTGGTCAACGCCCAGTTCATCGTCCGCGAGGACGGGGTCTACCTGATCGAGGTCAACCCGCGCGCCTCGCGGACCGTGCCGTTCATGTCCAAGGTCACCGGGGTCCCGATGGTGGAGCTCGCGGTCCGGATCTCGCTCGGCGCCACGCTCGCGGAACTGGGCTGGAGTGGGGGACTGCTGCCTCCACCGGCCTTCGTCGCGGTCAAGGCACCGGCCTTCTCGACCGCCAAGTTACGCGGGGTGGATCCCAGCTTGGGGCCGGGGATGCAGTCGACTGGCGAGGTGATCGGGATCCACATGGATCCGCGCGTCGCCCTGGCGAAGGCCATGCTCGGAGCGGCGCTCGTGCCGCCGAGGGCAGGTGAGGGCGGGGCGTTGGCCCTCGTGTCGATCGCCGATCGCGACAAGGAGCTGTTGCCGCGCCTGGCTGTCGCGCTGGCCAACGCCGGGTACCGGCTGGCCGCAACCCCCGGCACGCGGACGGCACTGACGCTGGCGGGCTTCGACGCACAACCGGTCGCCAAGCTTGGCGAGGATCCGGACCAGGCTGCGGGCGAGCAACCGATCCTTGACCTCATCGCGTCGGGGGCGGTCCGGCTCGTGGTCAACACTCCGACGCCGCGTTCCGGTGCCGTCCGCGACGCCGCGGAGATCCGCCACGCGGCAACCGCGGAAGGCATCCTCTGCCTGACCGCGATGGAGACGGCTGTCGCTGCCGCAGAAGCGCTGGATCCCGCGATCGCGGGTCGGTTGGCGGACGTCAGGTCGCTGGATGAATGGGTGCCGCGGAAGGTGGTTGTCGCCGTCGCAGTCTAGTCGCTGCACTCCACGTCCAATGCGTAGCGCACCGCATCATCGACTGCCCGCATGACCTCCGGCGCCGCCTTGCCGGCACGGGTACCGAAGCGAGCCGTCGCGACCGTTCGAATCTGATTCGCCAAGGCCCAGCTGACCTCCCTCAGGCCCGACTGCTCAGGGTGCATTTTGACGACGAAGGCCGGCCCGCCGCGGTACTCGCGCGTGGTCACTGGCACGACCGTACGGACCGGGCTGTTGCCAAAGTCGTCGTTCGACACGATGACTACAGGTCGCTTCTTGCCCTGCTCCGACCCCACAACCGGTTCAAGATCGCACCAATAAATAGCGCCCCGTGCGAATGATGATGGAACCCTGCGCGTCGACGTCACCGGTCATATCCTCCAGCTCTGCCCATGGCGGCCGTCCGCATCGGGACGTGCGGACGCTACCATAGATCGTAGGACAGCTCGTGCCACGCCTCGTGGTTGCATGTTGCGCATCGATGTGCATACTTGGCGCCGAGTCGAGGCGGGGCATGCGATCCAGTGTTCGGTCTCGGTCTCAGTCGCGGAAGGCAGGAATGGGCCATGACAATCGTTGCCCGCCATCGGCGGACGGCGCAGGGCGGTGAGGTATTGCGCCCGGAGAAGGGCCAGCGCCAGGCACGGTTGTCCGTCACGGTGCCGCCTGACCTCGCCGAATATGTTCGCGCGTCGGCCGCCTCGTCCAACGAAGCGCAAAGCGCCATCGTTGCTGATGCACTTCGCCTGCATCGACGTGAGATCCGACGAATCCGAACGATGGAGGCGCTCGAAATGAACGCCGATCTGGATGTGGAATTGGCCGAGGAGGGGACGCGTACTGGCGCGTCCATCGAGTAGGACCTCGCCTTCTACTCCGGGCTGACCAGGATCGCCTGGCCGAGCGACCAGAGCGTGAGGGTGGTGAGCCCGACCATCACGATCGCCAGTGGAAGCTGACGCAGGCGCAGGCTCGCCGCGGTCAACCCGGCCGGAGCCTCAGCTGCCGCAACCACATGCCCGCCCCAGGCCCCCAGCATGTGTCCGCCGACAACTGCGGCGAGCTGGGCGGTCCAGACCAGGCCCGGTGGCAGGAAGTCGCCGGTCGGTTCGTGGAAGGCGGTCCCGAACAGGTCCCAGCCGCGCTGGAGCGGGTCCGAGATGGCAATCAGGATCCGTTGGCCGTCGATGAGCAGATAGGTCAGGTAGTGCGCCGCCAGGTAGCCGACCGCGATCGGGAGGAGGCCGGCGCCCGTCGCCGCGACGCCAACCGTTCGCCCCACGCCGGCAGCGGCTCCGACCACGATCACCATGAACCCGACCAGCAGCACCGTCTTCTGAGGGAGGCCGGGCGCACCGAACAGGTCGAAGAAGATCTGGGTCTGCGCCAGGCCATCGAACAGGATCGATCCGACCCCAAGACCGACCAGCGTGACGTCCGCCGACGTCCAGCCACCCTCAAGGAGGCCGCTCCCGAATGCACGACGCCGAACCCGGCCCTCCTCGTCCGCGAGGGCGAACGGAGCCAGCCGACCCAGCAGCCGGAACCAGGCCGTGAATGTCTCGCCACGATACCGCCACTCATCGCGGCCGAACTGGGCCATCATCGCCAGCGTGAATGCCGTGTAGCCGACGACGATCACGAATAGCGTCGAAGGCCCGGCCACGAGCACCAGTTCGAACCAGACGAAGACCGCGAACCCGATCGTCGCCGGCCAGCGGCCGAGCCTGGCTGGATAGCTCGCCGGATCCCAGCCTTCGATTCCAATGCGGCGCAGGCTCGCGGACGCCAGGTCGTGCAAGGTCGAGAACGGATCCAGGTACTGCCACACCGGGCCAATGACGGCTGACAGGAGCGCCACTCCGACCCAGCCATAGACCCACAGGAAGAGGCTGGCGACCGCGCCGTCGCTCGATCCACCAACGATCCCCTGCGCCACGATCCAGACCCAGCCGAGCAGCCCGATGATCCGCAACAGCCGGCGGATCGAGGCCGGCGGAAGGAATTCGGGCGCCTCCCTGGCGGTCGTGACTGCGCGCACGTCCCGGGCGATCACGAACACGAACGACAGCGCCACCGTTGCCGCGGCCCCGGCCAGGTACACCGCAAGCGGCAGGCGACTCTCGTAGGTGGCGTTGAGGCTGTGGGCAATCACGCTCGCCGGCATGGTCAGCCCGAGCCCGATCGTTGCCGCCGCCGTCCCGCCCACTGCCAGGCCGAGTCGGTTCCGCCAGCTCGAACTCATCCGGACGCCTTCGGCCGACGACGGGTCAGCACGTAGAGCGCGGCACCACCAACGATGATCATGGCAACGATGATCGGGAGGACCGCGTCCAGCGCGTCGGAGGTTTCCTCGCCGTCCGCCGGCGAGATGAGCGGTGACGGCGATGACTGGGGACTCGCCGGTGGAGGACTCGCCGGCTCGGAGTTCGTCGGCTCCGGACTTGATGGTTCCTCGCTCGGAGGAGGTGAACTCGCCGGCGGGGTCGCCGACTCGGTCGCCGACGCCGTGGGTTCCTGCGTTGGCGCGGTCGGCGTGGGCGCCTCGGTCGGAGGTGCCGTGACCGTGAAGGTCCAGGTGTCGCGGTCCAGCTCACCGTCCTCGGACGAAAGGGTCGTCCAGCGAACCTCGTACTCGCCGGCGGCCAGCTGCGGCAGATCCGCGATGACCATGCGCCGGGCGTTGGCGGGATCCACGCCACCGGTCGCGATGACCGTGCCAGCACCGTCGCGAATTTCGATCGAGCTGCCGGCCGGATCCATGTCCTGGGTGAACGTCCCCGAAACCTCTGACGGGGGGCCCGTGACGGTCGCACCGGCCGTCGGGGTCGCGACGTCAAGGGCGGCGTGTGCGGCGACCGGGCCGGGAACGACCAGGGCGAGCAACAGGAAGGCGGCGGCCAGGCGACTCCCG
>CAYRTS010000105.1:0-3119 GCA_964427285.1 uncultured Anaerolineaceae bacterium | reverse complement strand
CAGCCCTGAGGTCTCACGTTGTCAACCATCGTTCCAGATGTCGCCTTCAGCGACCAGCGCCTTGCCAACGGTCTGCGCGTCATCGTCGCCGAGGACCACCTGGCCCCGGTCGCCGCGATCAACCTCTGGTACGGCGTGGGCTCCAAGCATGAGCAGCCAGGCAAGACCGGCTTCGCCCACCTATTCGAGCACGTCATGTTCCAGGGCTCGCGGCACGTCGGCAAGGCCGAGCACATCGCCCTCGTCCAGGCAGCGGGTGGCACGATGAACGGCACGACCTGGCTGGATCGGACCAACTACTACGAGACACTGCCGTCGCATCAGCTGGACCTTGGTCTGTGGCTCGAGGCGGATCGGATGGCCACGTTGCTCGATGCCCTCAGCCAGGAGAACCTGGACAACCAGCGCGAGGTGGTCAAGAACGAGAAGCGCTGGTCCTACGACAACCGACCGTACGGGTCGTGGCAGGAGAAGCTCCAGGCCCACCTGTTCCCGCCGGATCACCCGTATCACCACACGACGATCGGTTCGATGGACGACCTCGACGCGGCCTCGATCGAGGATGTCAGCGCGTTCTTTCGGACGTACTACGCGCCAAACAACGCGGTCCTCAGCGTCGTCGGCGACGTGGATACGGCGACGGTCGCCGCCGCCGCCGAGCGCTACTTCGGGCGAATCCCGGCCAACCTGGCCATCCCCCGGCTCGGTGACCTGTCGCTGCCGCTGACCCTCGGTGGCGAGCAGCGCGAGACGGTCTACGACCGCGTGCCGTTGCCGCGCGTCCATGTGAGCTTCCGGGCGCCCGTCTTCGGTGACCCACGGCTCGATGCCCTGGATCTCGCCGGTCAGATCCTCGCCGGCGGCAAGGGCAGTCGGCTCAATCGCCGGCTTGTCCGCGAGGAGCGGATCGCCCAGGACGTGACGTTCTTCGCGCTCGGGTTCGTGGGCGGCGCCTCGATCTGTGCCGGCTGGGCGACGGTCCGTCCCGGCGTTGACGTCGCCAGGGTGGAGACGGCCTACCACGAGGAGCTGGCCCGCCTCACCACGGACCTCGTCAGCGACGACGAGCTTGCGCGCGCCCGAGCACTGACCGAAGCCGATGAGCTGGGCGCCCTTCAACGCGTCGAGGAACGGGCCGACCGACTGTCCATGTACGCGACGCTGTTCGACCGGCCGGAGATGATCAACGAGATGCTGCCCCGCTATCTCGCGGTCACGGCAGAGCAGATCCGCGATGTCGCACGGACCGTCTTCCGCGTCGACAACCGGCTCGTCCTGACGTATCTGCCGCAGGCGCAGAGCGGGGACGCGGAGGCCGCCGCATGAGCGCCACGCTTGACCCGCGCCCTGACGGTCCGGTCGTCGCGGAACGACCGCTGCCAGGCCGTCCCCGACCCTACGAGTTTCCAGGCGTCACGAGCCAGGTGCTATCGAACGGCCTGACGGTGATGCTCGCCGATCTGCCCGGGCGACCGCTCATCACGGCCTCCGTCGTGATCCGCGGTGGCGCGGCGATGGAGCCGGCAGCCGACGCCGGCGGCACCGTCCTCGCGGCGCGCGCCCTCACCGAGGGGACAGAGCGGTACGACGCCATCCAGCTGGTCGAGGCCACCGAGCGGCTTGGTGCGTCCATCCACGCCGACGCAGGCTGGGATGCCCTGAGCGTCAGCGTGGACGTCCCGGCCGCTCGACTCCCGCCGGCGCTGGAGCTGGTCGCCGAAGTCCTGCTGCGACCCACGTTTCCGGCCCATGAGGTGGAGCGCCTGCGCGACGAGCGCCTGAACGATCTGCTCCAGGCGCAGGCGGACCCGCGCCGCCGGGCGGAGCAGGCCTTCGCCGCCACGATCTACGCGCCTGCGTCGCCGTACCACCGGCCGACCGGCGGCAACCACGACACCGTCGCAACGCTCACGCCGGATCATCTCCGACGCGCCTACGAGATGGCGATCGATCCACGACGGGCAACGCTCGTCGTCGCGGGCGATCTGCGCGCCCAGCAGGTCTTCTCGCTGGCCGAGCGCCTCCTCGGCGGCTGGACGGCCGCCGACGTCGGCCCGCTTTCGAGGCCGTTTGCGGTCGACGATACCGCGGCGTCCGATCGGCGTTTGATCCACGTCGTCCACCGGCCGGGTTCGGTCCAGACGGAGATCAGGATCGGGCACCGCGGCCTTCCCCGGCGGATCGACGATTTCCACGCCGTCTCGGTCATGAGCGCCATCCTGGGCGGCCTGTTCAACTCCCGCCTCAACATGAAGCTGCGCGAGGAGAAGGGCTACACGTATGGGGCCGGTGCCGGTTTCGACATGCGCCGGGGGGCCGGGCCGTTTGCCGCTCGAGCCGCGGTGAATACGGAGGTGACCGTTCCGGCCCTCCTCGACATGCTGGGCGAACTCAATCGCATGCGCGACACCGACGTCGAGGTCGCGGAACTCGCTGCGGCCCGTGACTACCTGGTCGGCGTCTTCCCACTTCGGTTTGAGACCGCCGGCGCCGTCGTCGGGGCCATCTCGGGACTGGCAGTCCACGAACTCGAACTCGACGAGCTAGTTGGCTATCGACGGCGGATCGAGGCGGTTGGCCTCGGCGCAGTGGCTGAAGCCGCCCGAAGCCACCTTCACGTGGATGCCGCCGCCATCGTGCTGGTCGGCGACGCCGATGCATTTGGCGGCGCGCTGGAAGCGGCGGGGCTTGGCTCCATCGTGATCGAGCGAGACCCAACGGACGCTGCGGCGGATCGAGACGGCGTCATCGAGGCCAGCTGAAACCTTTTTCGCTGGGGTCGTCTCAGGGGAGCAGAAGCCGGTCACGTGATCGGCGCCCCACTTGGAGATCAACCCGATGCGACTGGATGCAAAGATGGCTCGCGGCGCTGGAGTGGCGCTGGTTTCCCTGTTCATGATCGGCGGCGCAGCCTTCGCGGCGAACGCCCTGACCGGCCCCGCGGCCGGAGAAGATGGGAACCTCACGCCGGCCGCGCAGAGCGCCTCACCCAGCGCCTCCGCGGGAGCGACAGCCTCGCTGGCCCCAACCGGCAGCCCGGCCCCAACCGCCACGTCGGCATCGATCAACTCGCTCGCAACGGCCAGCCCGACGGCTACGGCCGAGGCTGATGAGTCCAA
>CAYRTS010000104.1:0-9237 GCA_964427285.1 uncultured Anaerolineaceae bacterium | reverse complement strand
GCGAGCGGGGGATCACCAAGCGTCCGGCCTTATCGATGGTAGTACGCATGGCATCGACACTACCACAAGAACTGGTAACCACAAGTGGGGCCCCCAGCCGTCGCTGTTCGTTGCCAAGGGTGCCCGATCGCCCAGGGCGACAATCACCTCCGTAGTCCCGAACGACCGGTCCGGCCACGTCTTCTGGATGGCGAACCCGGATGCCGTTGGTCAGTTGGCCGCTGGAGCTGTCCCGACCTGGCGGGCCGACGCCCCCTCATGCGTTCGAAAGCTCTCGGAAACTCGGGACCCTTTGATCGCGAGCTTGAACAGCCAGACGATCAGCACTACCTCACCGATAAAGGTGAAGACGCCGATGGTCAGCGCGTAGTCAGCCACGAGGATCGTTCCGAACGAATCGGCCAGGTAGCCGGCGCCGGCGAGGATCACCAGGGCGCCGAGGACATTCGGGAAGTCGACGGACTTGAACAACAGGGCGCCAAGGACTACGAGATGCAGGCCGAAGATCGCCAGCCCCAGGTCCCAGCTGTTGTCGAATGAGGCGAGGGACGAGGCGACCTGTGTCTGGAGCTGCGCAGCCGACAGGGGCGTCGCGCCCGCGCCCTGGACGAGTTGCGCCACATCAAGCAAGTTGACAAGCGCGAACGCAAAGACAGCGGCATATGCGACGCGCAGCCACGCCGCGAGAAGCGCGAGGCTCTCGTTCGCTCGTCGAAGGAGGGCGTACAGCCCCGCTGCCACCACGACGTCCAGGATCGCGACGATCAGGAAGGCGGCGATGGCGGCACGGAAGAGACCCGAGGAGGCAACGATGTTGCTCGTGGTCGCGACCGCGTCGCCCGGCACAACAAGGGTCTGCATCACCCCGAACTGGGCAAATGGGGCCAACAGCGCCATGAACAGCAGGCCGAATGCCGCAGCGAGCGCGACGTTGCGCTGGGAGTAGTCGACGGCCGGGCGGGTCGCGCCGGTGATCGATCGGTTCGTCATTTCGTTCCCTCACTCGTGTGGTCGATGCCGGATCAGTCGGACACGATCGCGCTTTGGGTCAGGCGATCACACCACGGTCGGTCGTGCCACGGCGCCTCCTCGCGCGCGACGCAGCCCGTCTTGCGTACGGTGTACGCTAGCGCGTACGGTGTACGCTGTCAAGCACCAGGTTGACGACGGTCGGCCGCAAGACGAAGGAGCCTGGATGGCCATCCGCGCGATTTCGAGCGTGGAACGCCCAAGTCGATTGAGCCGGGAGCGCGTGCTGCGGGCGGCGATCGCTCACGCCGACGCGGGCGGGTTCGCGGCACTCAGCATGCGTAAGCTGGCGGAGGTGCTCGGGGTCGCCCCCATGGCGCTCTACCGCCACGTCACGGACAAGGAGGACCTCGTCGACGGGATGATCGATCTCGTCTTCGGCGAGATCGACTTGCCGTCAAGCGGTGGTGACTGGCGGACGGACATGCGCAGGCGGGCGATCTCGGTCCGCGAGGTTCTGGCGCGCCACCGCTGGGCGATCGGACTGATGGAGTCGCGCATCCACCCCGGCCCCGCAAACCTGCGGCACCACGACGCGGTGATCGGCAATCTTCGCGCGGCGGGCTTCGACATGGCGATGGTCGCGCACGCCTACTCAGTCCTGGATGGCTACATCTACGGCTTCGCCCTGACGAAGATGAGTCTGCCGTCTGAACGCGGGGTCCCCGTTGCGGAGATCGCGGAGACCATGCTCCAGCCATTCCCTGTCAACGAGTACCCGAACCTCGAGGCATTCGTCACCGAGCACGCGATGAAGGCCGGCTACGACTATGGAGACGAGTTCGAGTACGGGCTCGATCTGATCCTCGACGGCCTCGCGAGGGTTTGGTATCCAGCCTGACGCCGGCTGGATCGTTCGTGGGGCAGGCCTGCCGTAGAGTCGGTGCGGCCCAAATCAGGCGAGACCCAGAGCGGCCAAAAGCAGGAACAAGATCAGAACGCATGCCCGACCTTGGGCGGAGCACGCGAAACCCGGCTCGTGCAGCCGGGGTTCGCTCTATCCGCCACCCGGCTGCCGAGCCGGCGATCCGATCCCCGCCGCGCGCTCAACGCACGAACCCCGACGCGATGCGGTCCTGGAGGAGGGCGAAGTCCGGCTCGCCCCGGTCGTCCAGGGCGATGACCTCGCCCGGCGACGATCGCGTCCGTCGCGTCAAGCCAGGCGGCGATCCAGGCGCCGGTTGACCGCCCCCTTTGGGCCCTGCCCCGGGCCTCCCGACGTCGCCGCCGACCGCCGCGCCGGGTGCGCGAACGGATTCCCCGCGTCCTTCGGCCCAGTCTGCGCCGCGCTGATCCGGGGCTCATGACGGGCCGTCATGGCCGGGTGAGGTGCAATCGCGCGCCCGACAGGTGTTGGACGTGAGCGTGCTCACTCGGCATTCAAGCTCGTTCCGATCGCCGGAGCCGACGTCAGGCGGCGTCTGCCGGACGGGCACTGTGCTCGTCGCTAGAATCGACTCCGTGAGACTCACCGTGCTGGGGGGCACCGGCAGGATCGGACGACTGGTCGTCGAGCAGGCGCTCGCCGCAGGCCACGACGTGACCATCCTCGTCCGCGACCCCCTGAAGCTCGGTCCGCTCGCGGAGCGGGTTCGGGTCGTACCCGGGTCTGTCAGCGAACCCGACGCCGTCCGCGACGCCGTATCGGGTGCGGAGGCGGTCATCAGCGCACTCGGACCGGACGGGAATACCGCCGACCAGGTGGTCGCGCTGCGCGACGGCATGCGCACCGTGATCGAGGCGATGCGGGATACCGGGGTCCGACGGATCGTGAATCTGTCCGGTGCGGCCGTCGACGTGCCAGGGGACCATAAGCCGACGATCGACCGCTTCGCCTCGCGGATCGTGCGGCTGGTCTCCGGGCACGTGGTGGCCGCAAAGCAGGCGGAGTTCGACGAACTCCTGGCGTCCGGTCTCGAATGGGTCGCGGTCCGGCCGCCGCTGGTGACCGACGGGCCGCACACCCGACGGTATGGTGCGGGTCTTGACGTCCTGCACCCGGGGGCCCGGATCTCCCGGGCGGACATCGCGGACTTCATGCTCGCGCAAGCCGCCGAGCCGACCTTCGCGCAAGCGGCTCCGTTCGTCTGCTATCGATGACGCCCGATTGGCCCACGGCGCCAGTCCTCGTCACCGGTGCCCCGGGCAACGTCGGGACACCCCTGGTCCGAGAGCTGATCGGCCTCGGCGGCCCGCTGGACGCAGGCGCGAGTGTCGCTACGATCGCGATGGCCTGACTTCGGCCGACCTAAGGTTCGCTGTCGTGGTCCTCGACGCGTCGCCAGAACCCGGCCATCACGTGCAGCTCCGACTCGACGAATCGATCGAGGAACTCGGCCCGGACGAGTGCGACGTGGGTCGCCAGAGCCGCACCGATCGTTCCGACGCCGCGCCCCGTCAGGACCGCATATGCGCCCCGTCCATCCTCCGGTGCACCTTCACGGGAGACGAGATCGATCCGGGCGAGTCGCTCGACCACCCGGCTGATCCCGCTTCGCGTCAGCAGGCTTTGTGCGGCAAGATCCTGGATCCGCATGCGATGGCCGTCCGCCCACGACAGGCGGAGGAGGACTTCGAACTCGGCGTGCGAGATCCGGAACTGATCGAGCAGCTGCTGCTCGATGAGATGGAAGAGCCGGCCGTGCATCCCTAGCAGGCCGCCCCACGCCGCCTGCTCAAGTGGCGAGAAGTCGTTGACGGGCCGTCGTTGCTTTGGCATCGCCCTCGCCCTGATTGACAGATGCGTGCGCACGCACCTACAATGCGTGCCTGCTCACGCATCTACACTACAGCGAGAGCACGACGTCGACAAGGGAGGCCATCCGATGGCGGTGATCGAGATCGTCCGGTTCCGGCTCAAGGACGGCACCGACGAGGGCGAGTTCCGGTTGCTCAATGAGCGATTCCAGCAAGAGGTGGTGCCCACCCTGCCGGGGCTGGAGCGGCGCGAGGCGAGCCGGGCGGACGATGGCGAATGGATCCTCGTCCTGCGCTACCGGGACATGGAGACCGCACAGCGGGGACCCGCAGCCGACAAGAGCGAGCTGTCCGGCCGCTTCATCGCGATGATCGACATGGCGTCGATGTCGGCCGCGCGCTCCCAGATCGTCTCCGAGGAGTCGAGGACGACCGCCCGAGGAGAAGCCATGGAATCGCATAGCCTCGGACCAGGCCAGGGGATCGACTACGACTGGTCCCAGGACCACATCTCTGTCAAGACCCCGGCCTTCCTGACCGACGGCCGGGTCACCGTCGTCGAAGACACACTGAAGCCGGGTTTCCATCTCCCGGCTCACCGACATCGCTCCATGGTCGAGATCTTCTACATCCTCGACGGCGAAGTCTCATTCGCCTTCGAGGACCAGGCGATCGTCGCGACGGCGGGGACGACCATCACGGTCCCGGCCGATACCCGCCACGAAGTGACCAGCGCGGATGGGGCTCGGCTCCTGACGATCTTCACGCCCGGCGGGTTCGACCGATATCTGGCCGAGCTCGCCGCCATGAGCCCCGACGAACTTGACGGACCCGACCGTATCCGCGTCCTGGGTGAGCGCTACGACATCTGGCCGGAGTAGCCCGGATCGCCGCGGGCGCCCGATCGGGGAAACAAGGATGGAGCGGGTGTCCTGGGCGCGGCCCGCAGGAGTTGAGCGCGCGGATGTCCTGCATATTCGAACGGTCCAGGATCGGGTCGGCGATGGTGGGCTCGCCGAGCGCCTCGCGCGAGTTGGCCGATCGGCAGCTCGCTCGTGGCGATGGTCGAGCGCCGGCCCTCGCGGTTCTCGATCACGTCATCGGAGTGCTGGAGCCCTCGGCGCCAGCGAGCGTGCCGGTGAGCATCTCCGCTGCGTCGTTGAACAGGCCGTTGAAGATCCGCGAGGTGGACGGGAACGCGTGGATCGTGTCCGCGAGGATCTCGATCGGGAGCCGAGCCTTGATCGCGACAACGCACTCGTGGATGGCCGCCGAGGCGTCCGGGACCGCCATCGCTGCGCCAAGGAGCTCGTGGCTCTGGCGGTCGACGACGATGGTGACGTACACGGTCGATTCGTGGCAACCGCCTGGGCGATTCACGCCGACCGCGCGCGGCAGGATCGAACGGCGTACGCAGGCGTCGCGGTGCTGAAGCCCTTGAGCTCGAGGTCTGCGACGGCATCGGCCTCGACCGAGTCCTCGACGATCGCCATCACTCGCTGGCTGATCAGGATCTCGGCGGCCTTGGCGGCCGACGAGAGCCGCGAGGCGAGGATGACGGACGTCCCGATCGCGGCGTAGTCGTAGCGGCCCTCGAAGCCGATGCGACCAACTGTGGCGTAGCCCGCGGCGATCCCTATCCCAAGGCCAAGCTCGTAGCCGCGCTTGCGCCAGTCGGTCGCCAGGACGGCAAATCGATCCCGCATCTCGCACGCCGTTCGAACCGCCGCGAGCTGGTGGTCGGCGATGGGCGTCGGGTCGTTGAAGAAGACCATGAGACCGTCGCCCGCGAAGTGCTCGACCGTGCCACCGTTGGCGACGGCCAGCCGGCCGACCGTCGAGTGGTACTGGCGCAGGACGCCAAGCACCTCCTCCGGATCCGCGCGCTCCGCGAACGCCGTGAACCCGCGCAGGTCCGCGAAGAGCGCGGTGATCTCGCGGCGGTGGCCGGCGAGGAGCTGCTCGCCCTCGGCCGATGACAGCAGCTCGGCCGCCTGCGGCGCAAAGCGCGCCAGCTCGGTTCGCTGGCGCTCGACGGTCGCGAACAGCTGGGCCAGGACGATCGCGATTGCGGCCTGGTCAGCGAAGTGCTCCACGAGCCCGATCTCCCGCTCCGAGAACGGGCGAACCTCGTTCCGGGCGGCTGCGATCACCCCGATCAGCTGGCCGTCATAGCGGATTGGCACGCCCAGGTCCGTTCGGATGCCGCCGGCGCGCCGGACCGCTGCCTGCAACGGGTTCCCCCTGAGCTCCGGGTCGGCGAGGACGTCCTCGATGTGCACGACGCGCCCGTCCAGGATGACTCGGCCCACCACCGATTCGCGATCCGGCGCGTACATCACGCCCCGCACGAGCTCCTCGAACTCGGGCGAGAACCCGGTGAAGGCGCGCTGCCGGTACGCGTTACCGTCGCGAACGGCGATGTCCGCGGCGTCGGCACGGCACAGCTGTGCGGCCTCTTCGACAACGGCCTGCAGGACGTCGTCGAGGTCGAATCGGGAACGCGCGATCGATGCGAGCGTGCGACCGAGGGCTGCAAGAGCGGCGGCTTCGCGCTGCTGTTCTGCTTCGATCGGACGATCCTTCATGCGTCGTGGACGTTCGACTGGCGCGGCCGAGGCCGTTGGGATCCGGGCGAGCACGGCGAAGCGTCATCTCGCCGACCTTCGGGCGAGGTCGGGCCTCAGCACCGAGCAGTTGATCTACCTCGGGCGGGCCAAAGGTTGGCTTGTGGTGCCGACGTTGGAGTCGGGCGCGTAAGCCCTCTGCCGCGACGCCTCGCGGGATAGGGATTGACACGCGCCTGAGCGACCGTGATATTACGCATCACGATATATCGTGCCGCGGAGTTTCATAGGAGTCCCATGCAGCCCCGGATCCCCGAGCTCGGCAGGTTCGCCGAACCCGCGCTCCTCATCCTCGTCAGCCTCAGCGACGGGCCGAAGCACGGCTACGCGATCATGGCCGACGTAGAGGCCGGCACTGGCCGGCCGCTGGGTCCGGGAACCCTGTACGCCGCGCTCGCCCGCCTGGAAGAGCGCGGTCTCATCGAGGCGCTCCCGCCGGTGGACCGGCGTCGCCCGTACAAGCTCACGGCGGTCGGGGCGACCGTCCTCGCCGAGCAGCTCCACGAGCTCTCCGAGCTCGCGCAGCTCGGCCTCCGGCGCCTCGGGCGCTCCCACGGCTGATGGGCCGGAGCGTCCCATGATCAACCTGCTCCTGCGCTGCTACCCGGCGCCCTGGCGCGCCCGCTACGGCGATGAGTTCGCCGCCGTGCTCGAGGATCGGCCCCTCGGCCCGTTCGACGTGGCCGACGTCCTCCTGGGCGCGATCGATGCCCATCTTCACCTCCGCGGCCTCAGAGCCGCGTCTGAACACCAAAAGGGGTTCGCCATGTCACTTCGCATCGGGGGGTACGCCGCGATCGTCGGCGGGATCCTCTGGCTCTTCATCCTCGCGGGCAATGCGATCAACAACGGGGCCGAATCCGGGGTGCCGTTCATCGGGATCCTCCTGATCGTCGCGACCCTCGCCACCCTAGTCGCTCTCGTGGGACTGAGCGCGTTCCAGTCGCGACGCCATCCTGTCCTCGCGTGGGCGGCGTTCCTGGTCCCGGCGGCGGGGGCCGTCGTCAGCCTCCTCGGGTTCGCGGCCATGGTTGCCGTCGGTGACACCGATCGGCCGATCGTTGCCGGTCTCAGCGCGTGGGCGATCTCGACCATTGGGGTGATGGCGCTCGTGCTCGGGTCCGGCCTCTTCGCGCTGGCGACCTGGCGTGCCGGGAGCCTGTCGCGCTGGGCGGCGGCCCTGCTGGGCGCCGGCGCGTTGCTCGTTGTTCCCGCGCTGGCCGGCGTTGTCGGCGGCGTCTTTCCCCCCGTCATCGCGGGAATCGTGCTCGTGTCGGCGATTGGCGCATTTCCGGCGGGCTGGATCGCGCTCGGCATGAGCGCGCTGCGCATCGACCGGCCGTCCTTCGCCCCACCTGGAGGTGCTGCCTGACCTGCCCCCACGCTCCCGTCGTCCCCTTCGTCCCCGAGAGGAGCACCCAAGCAATGCGCACCCGGATCGCGCGCGTCGCCCTCGGCGCCACCATGCTGCTCGCCATCACCGCTGCGCCCGCCCTCGCTCACGAGCACAGCCTCACGACCCCCGGCGGCAACGTCGTCTGCCTGTCCGACCCGCAGGAGGGCCAGGACCCGAGCGGCGGCGCGATGGCGGCCGGCAACAAGTGGGTGCCGGACACCATGATCGGTGGCGGCACCTACCGCGGCCACCACCCGATGCACTGGTTCCTGCACATCGGTCCCGGACAGGTCCACAGCGCCATCACCATGACGGTCGGCTGCTCCTGAGGGGCCAGGCACCTGGACCACGTCTGGCGCAGGGCACGCCACCGGATGGTCCCTATGGAGGAATGGATGGCGAAGGGTGGCGGCAGCATCCACATCGACCGGCCGGCCGAGGAGGTGTTCGCGTTCGTGGCCGACGCTGAGAACAACCCACGCTGGCGGTCGTACGTGGTCGAGACGGCGTGGCTCGATGACGGTCCGATGCGGGTCGGCCGCCAGGGCCGGCAGGTGTCGAAGGTACTCGGACGGTCGATGGCGGTGGTGGCCGAGATCGCGGAGTGGGACCCACCGCGACACGTGGCCTGGCGAGCCGTGGCCGGGTTCGCGACCGTGCGCACCGACTGCACCGTCGAACCGGAGGCCGGCGGCTGCCGTCTGACGATCGCGGCGGAGGGCGAGTTCAAGAGCCGCATCATGAGGTTGCTCAGCCCGCTCGCCATCGCATTGGCCAAGCGCCAGGCGGACGGAGACGTCAAGAAGCTCAGGGCTGCGCTCGAATCGCGGACCGAGCAGGCCCTCTGACATACGGAGGGTTCGCGTGGCACACGGGACGATCAGTACGCACATCGGTCGATTTGCCGCCGACATCTTTGCGGTGATCGCCGACGTCTCGAAGAACGCCCGCTGGTCGTCGTCGGCCGTCGCGGGCGTCGCCCTCGTCATGTGCGACCGGCGGATCCTGTCGTCTGACCCTCACGACTGGGACGAACTGATCAGCGAGGCCGCCGGAGCGGAGAAGTACAGCCGCCGCCTGTCCGAGCGGATCACCGACGGCTACGCGGCCAAGTTCGACCGCCACGACGACCCGGGCGGGCACGCCGGCCTCGGGTTCCGGCGCCTGCCCGACCCGCCCCACACCCTCGAGGTCGATCCCGCCACGATCGGGGTCGCGGTCGGCCTGTTCGAGCGGTACGCCCTAGGCAACGTGAGCGCGGCGCAACTCGAGGCCGAGACCGGGTTGGCGGCCAGCGGGATCCGGATGATCCTCATGAACCCGCTCTACAACGGCTGGATCCGGCGGCACCGCGGCAAGGACGAGACGCGGCGCACCGCTCCGTGGCGGGCGAGCCCGCCCGTGTCGGACGATCTCTGGGCCCGGGTCGAGGAGGCCAGGCGCGCCCGGACCCGCGGCGGGGGACCGAAGAACTGGAACCGGGTCGAC
>CAYRTS010000103.1:3109-9448 GCA_964427285.1 uncultured Anaerolineaceae bacterium | reverse complement strand
AAGGGGGCAGCGGGCGGAGGGGCGTCAGAAGACCCGGGCCGGCTCCGGTTCGCCCGGGACGACATCGTCGAGGGGGACGTTCAGCGGACCTGGCCGGCGCATCAGGTCGGCGAGGGCCTCGGGGATGGGATCCACCGAGTCCCAGTCGACGGGGAGGCGGACGTGGACATCCTCGGGCCGGATGGCGGCGTCCGCGGCAAGACCGCGGGCCGAGTCGGCGGTCCATTCGATGGTCACGGCCCCAGAGGTAAATCCGGCGCCAAACGCCACGATCACGATCCGGTCCCCGATCTTGATCCGGCCCTCGTTGACCGCCTCGGCGAGCGCGATCGGTACAGATGCGGCTGACGTGTTGCCGTAACGATCCAGGTTGACGTACATCCGGTCCATCGGCAGGTCCAGGCCCTTCGCGACAGCCTCGACGATCCGGATGTTGGCCTGGTGCGGGATGATCAGGTCAATGTCGCCGGGCCCCAGGCCGGCCTTCTGGATCGAGGTCAACGCGGTCGAGGCCATGGTCCGCGTCGCGAATCGATAGGTCTCCTTGCCCTCCATCCTGAGGTAGTGCTCGCCGCGGGCCACGGTTTCTGCGGACGGCGGCGATTTCGCGCCCCCCGCCGGCAGCCAGATCATGTAGGCGCCCTGCGGTTCAGTCGTCAACTCGATGCCGAGACCGCCGCCCGGCTCGTCCGAGGCCGACACCACCACCGCTCCCGCCCCGTCGCCGAACAGGATGCAGGTATTGCGGTCCGTATAGTCGAGGAACCGCGTCAGCAATTCCGCCCCGATGACCAGGACGTGCCGCGCGAGACCGCTGGTAACGTAGGCGTGGGCGGTGGCATAGGCGTAGACAAATCCCGAGCAGGCGGCCGACACGTCCATCGCCGCCGCCGTGGTGTTACCGATCGCCTCCTTGACCAGCGCCGCGGTCGACGGCATCCAGTAGTCCGGGGTGAGAGTGGCGACCAGGATCAGGTCGATCTCATCCGGCCGGAGACCCGCGGTGTGGATGGCGCGCAGTCCCGCGACGGCGGCCATGGACGCGGTGGTCTCATGGGCTGCGGCCACGCGGCGCTCACGGATGCCGGTTCGCGCCACGATCCACTCGTCGGAGGTGTCGACCATCCGTTCCAGGTCACGGTTGGTCAGGACCTGGCTCGGGGCATAGGCGCCCCAGCCGGTGATGTGGGCATGGCGAACGGGCGGTTTGGTGGGGGGGTTGACGGGGGGGTTGACGGGGGGGTTGGCGGGCTGGGTCGCGTTGCGGCTGAGGGATTGGCTCACAGCGGCTCGACCTCGATGAGCGGCTGTTTCGCCTTGACCAGGGCACCGCTCTCCGCAACGACGCGGATGACACGCCCGGCAAGGTCCGACTTGATCTCATTGAACAACTTCATCGCCTCGATGAGCCCGATGACCTGGCCGACCGCCACCTCGCCACCGACCTGCACGTAGGGCGCGGTGCCGGGCGCCGGCGACGCGTAGAAGAGGCCGGTGAGCGGAGCCTTGATCGACGGCACGCTCGGAGGGGCAGGCTCGCGCCCCGCGGCGCTGGGCTCGCCGAGGGAGCCGTTGGTGGGGTTTGCGGCGCCGGACCCGTGGGCGGCGTTTGCGGCGCCGGACCCGTGGGCGGCGTCGGCGCCGGAGGTCGAGCCCGCCTGGCCGGCAGGCGCGGCCGACGCAACTGCCTTGCGCAGGACCACGCCGGTCCCACCCGATTCGATCGCGATTTCGGTCAGGTCGGAACGCTGGAGGAGAACGGCGAGGCGATCGATGAGGTCCAGAAGCTCCGAGGTGGCGCCGTCCGTCGACACGGGCGGGGCCGCGTTGGGTTTCGGATCCGTGGTCGGCGGGTGGGCCAGTTTTGCATTCGCGGTCGCGGCGGGGGCCGCACTCGGCTCGCGGGCGGCCGGCGTGGCGGGCTCGGGCCTGGCTCCCCCCGGCTCGGCGTCCGTCACGCGTCCCACCGGGCAAACACGAGGGCCGTGTTCTGGCCGCCAAACCCGAACGAGTTGCTGAGCGCGGCGCGAATATGGCGAGTCGCGGCCACGCCGGGGGTCAGGTCCAGACCATTCGACCCGGGGTCCGGGTCGGTCAGGTTGATCGTCGGCGGCACGCAGCCGGTTCGGATCGCCATAACGGTCGCGATCGCTTCGATCGCCCCCGCGGCCCCCAGCGTGTGGCCGAGCATCGACTTGTTGGCGGTGATCGCAACCCGCCCGGCGTCCTCGCCAAAGATGGTCCGGATCGCCTGGAGCTCGGCCTTGTCGCCTTCCGGCGTCGAAGTCGCGTGAGCGTTTACATGATCGATATCGGCGGCCGTGAGACCCGCCTTCTCCAGGGCCCGCCGAGCTGCCCGGACCGCGCCGATCCCGCCGGGCGCGGGCAGGGTGATGTGCGAGGCGTCCGCCGTCGCCGCGTAACCGACGATCTCGGCCAGGATCTCCGCGCCACGATCCCGGGCGTGGTCGAGCGCCTCGAGGATCACCGCTCCGGAGCCTTCGCCAATCACGAAGCCGTCCCGCCCCTGGTCGAACGGACGTGACGCGGCGGCCGGGTCGTCGTTGCGGGTGGACAGCGCGCGCATTGCGGCGAAACCGCCAACCATCGCCTCGTAGATTGGGGCCTCCGTGCCACCGGCGACCATGACGTCCGCATCCCCACGGCGGATGATTTCGCTGGCCTCGCCCAGCGCGTGCCCGCCGGTGGCGCAGGCCGAGACCGTGGTGAAGTTTGGCCCGGTCATCCCGAACACGATGGCGACCTGGCCGGCTCCGACGTTGGCGATGCCCATCGGCACCATGAATGGGCTGATCCGGTCCGGGCCGCGCAGCGCGTTGGTCGTGAAGCCATCGATCAGCGAGCCAACGCCACCGATTCCGGTGCCAAGGATCACACCGGTCCGCTCCGCCAGCTCGCCCTCGAACCGTTCGGGCAGACCGGCCTGATTGAGGGCCTCGCGCGCCGCCACCAGGCCGAACTGGGCGTAGCGATCGGTGCGCCGGAGTTCCTTGCGATCGAGGACGCTGGTCGCGTCGAAGTCGCGGACTTCACCGGCCATCCGGGACGTCAGTCGCGCCGGATCGAACGCCTCGATCGTGCGAACTCCGGATCGTCCGGCGACGAGGCCGGCCCAGGTGGTTGCCAGGTCGTTGCCCAGCGCCGTGACCATGCCCATGCCGGTCACCACAACGCGACGCGGCGCCGTCACGGCTCTGCCTTTGCGGCCCGCCAGGGCGGTGCAGCGCAAGGCGGAGCCGAGCACGGGAGCGAGCGCACCCCAAGGTGCGTGAGCGAGCGCGCGGAGGCGACAACGCGGCGATGCGCCGTCATCGCGGGCCGTTCATCGGACCAGTTTTCCAGTCCGCACGGTGGCGGCCCGATAGACGTCGCCGGGGAGGCCTCGGGCGGAGATCGCGTTGGCGACGGTGAGCACGTCGAACTCGGTGCGCTTGATCTCAGCCGTGACTTCGCCATCGGCGATATCGAGCAGGGCCCAGGACGCCGTCGGGTCCCCATCGAACACGTAGCCCGCCGAGCCGGCGTTGACGATGAGCTTCCAGCCAAGGTCTCGAACCTCGGGGAGGTGCGTATGGCCACAGGCGATGACGCGTGCGTCCGTGCGCGAAGCCCGCTCGATGACAACGCTGCCTTCGAGGACCTGGTCGAACCCGGCTGTCTGCGACCCTGGCGACGCATGGCAGACCAGGATCATCGTCCCGTCATCGGCGCGCAGGCGGCGCTCGGCGGGCAGCCTTCGAAGCCACGCGATCCGCTCGTCGCCGAGCGCGTCGTGGGCCCACTCCGCAGCCGCCTGGAACGCCTCCGGGACGCCGTCACTCATCCACGGGAAGGCGGCCGCATAGTCGAAATCGGCAACCGCGATGTCCGTGTTGCCGCTCACGATCGCCGCCCCGTCGCCCTCCATCGTGCGCAGCAGGTCCACGGTTGCGGCGGGTTCGGGGCCATTGAGCACGAGGTCCCCGGCGATCGCCACAAGGTCCGGCTTTTCGGTGCGGATGGCCTGCCGCACAGCTTCGAGCGCGGACGCGTTGCCGTGCACATCGGACAGGATGACGATCCGGGTCATCGCAGGACGCCTTCGCGCGGGATGATGAAGCTGAGCGAGGTTTCGCAGGCGGTTTCGCCGTCGACGCTCGCGACGCCGTGGCCCCGTCCGAACCGGCCCCCGAGTTTTTCCATCGTGATCTCGAGGCGGAGCGTGTCGCCCGGGCTCACCACGCGCTTGAAGCGGCAGTTGTCAATGCCGGCGAACAGCCCGATCCGGTCGCCAAAGCCCGCCTGCTTCGCGACGTAGACCGCCATGGTCTGGGCCAGCGCCTCCACCTGGAGGACTCCGGGCATCACCGGCATTGTCGGGAAATGGCCCTGGAAATACCACTCGGCCGCGGTGACGGCCTTGATCCCGACGATCCGCCGGGCGTCGGGGTCGTATTCGATGATCCGATCCACGAGCAGGAACGGCCAGCGGTGCGGGATGAGCGCCTGGATCTCCGCAGTCGTGTGAATGATGCTGGCGGTCACAGTGGCAGTGTCACGCGTCGGCCGACCGGTGAACGACGGGGTCTGTGCAGGTATGCATGGCCGCCTGCACCGGTCACGTGCGCACCGGTCACGTGCGCGCGGCGGCGGCCAGGAATGCCGCGCTCCCGACTCGATCGAGCAGATTGGTGGTCATTCGGCCTCCCAGGAAGGTTTCGTTGAGCAGCATCGCCTGGTGGATGGCGATGTTGGTGGTAAGGCCATCCACGACCAGTTCGTCCAGGGCCACGCGGCTCCGGGCGATCGCGGTGGTCCGGTCCGGGCCCCAGACGACCAGCTTGCCCAGGAGCGAGTCGTAGAACGGCGGGACGTCGTAGCCGCTGTACAGGTGCGAATCCATGCGCACGCCCGGTCCGCCGGGGGCGTGGTACCGCTCAACGACCCCTGCGCCGGGACGGAAATCGTTGGTCGGGTCCTCGGCATTGATCCGGAACTCGATGGCGTGACCGGTGAACGTGACGTCCGGCTGGCTGAAGCCGAGCGGCTCCCCGGCCGCGATCCGGATCTGGGTCGTGACCATATCGATGCCGGTCAGCATCTCCGTCACCGGGTGCTCCACCTGGATCCGACAGTTGATCTCGATGAAGTAGAAGGCACCGGACGCGTCGACGAGGAACTCCAGCGTACCGACGTTCTCGTAACCAGCAGCGACCGCCGCCTTGATGGCGCGTTCCGCCAGTTCCGTGCGGGACGACGGCGGGAGGGCCGGCGTGGGCGCCTCCTCGATGATCTTCTGGTGGCGGCGCTGGACCGAGCAGTCGCGCTCGCCGAGATGAACGCCGTGGCCGTACTTGTCGACGACGACCTGGATCTCGACGTGGCGGTTCTCGTCGAGCCACTTCTCGAGGTAGAGCGAGTCGTCGCCGAACGCGGCCTTGGCTTCCGAGCGACAGACGCGCAGGACGCCTTCGAGCTCACGCGCCGTCCTGACCATGCGCATCCCCTTGCCGCCACCGCCGGCGGACGGTTTGATCAGCACGGGATAGCCGATCCGCTCGGCCTCGCCGAGGGCGTGCATCTCGTCGCGGAGCATGCCCTCGGAACCGGGGATGGTGGGCAGGCCTTGCCTCGCGAGGAGCTCGCGGGTGCCGGCCTTGCTCGCGAACCGCTCCAGGACGGCGGCCGGAGGCCCGATGAAGGTCAGACCGTGAGCGGCGACGACCTCAGCGAACCCGTCGTCCTCGGACAGGAACCCGTAACCGGGGTGGATTGCATCACAGCCGGTGATCAGCGCGGCCGAGATGACGGCCGGGGCGGAAAGGTAGGAGCGCTTCGCATCGGCAGGCCCGATGCAGATGGCTTCATCGGCAAGCTGGACGGCGAGGGAGTCGCGATCGGCCTCGCTGTAGGCGACCACGGCCTCGATTCCAAGGACCCGGCAGGCGCGCAGGATCCGCAGAGCAATCTCGCCGCGGTTCGCGATCAGGATCTTGCGGAACATGATCAGGATTCCGTGCTGGTGGCGGGTGGGATGGCGGGGGTCGTGGCCGTCGCGAATTCGATCACGACGAGATCCTGACCGTACTCAACCGCGTCGCCTCCCTCGGCCAGGCTCGCGCCGACCACGCCATCGGTCGGGGTCACGACCTCCTGCGGCACGCCGAGCATGTCAACGGTCCCGAGGCGGTCTCCGGCGCGAACCCAGGTCCCGGCGCGCGCCGCCGGTCCGGGATGATAGATCCCGACCGCTGGCGAGGTGGCCGTCGCTTCGTGGCGGTCGCCGCCGGTCCTGTTCTCCCGCGAGTCGCGGGGCTCCCGGCCGGAGCCGGAGCCCGA
>CAYRTS010000103.1:0-3009 GCA_964427285.1 uncultured Anaerolineaceae bacterium | reverse complement strand
GAGCCGGAGCCCGAACCTGGGCCGACTGGAGTCATGCCCGGCTGATTCGGAGCCGGGGATCCGCCGGATGCGCTCCGGGATCGGTCGGTGCGGTTGGCTCGGTCGGTCGCCCGGTCAGTCGCGCGTCGATCGTGGGTGACAGGAGCGCCAGCGGGTCGACGCAACCGAATCCGCAGCGAGTCCTCGCGGACCTCCAGCTCGGCCAGGCCGGTCGTCCCGAGCTTGACGATCAGCGTCGGCACGAGCTCGTCCATCGACCGCGCCAGGGCGGCGTGATCCGCCGCACGCTCAGCGTCGGTGCGCTCGGTGGCGGAACGAATGATGGCGTCGTGGTCGTGCTCAAGCATGGTGCAGTCCGCTAGCGCGGGATGGGCGCCCGAACGGATTGAGCGGTCGGTGCGCAGCGTCGGCGGATCTGGCCGAGGACACCACGAAATCTGGCGACTTCCGCGCCCGTCGTCGGGCGGTTGTTCTTCCGGAGAGAACAAACCGTGCGGGTGACTCGCTCCAGCGACAGGCCAAGAGGTGTGGACTCACATCGTCGAGGCGAAATCGCCCTTGTATGGCCACTTTGGGTTCGTCAGACGCCGCGGCCCCGGCCCAGTGCATCGAATCGTTGTCCCGCGGACAACGATTGGCCCGGAGCGAGGAGGTCGAGGCCCGCGAATGCGCCGGAACTGTGAGTTTGTTCTCCTGGGCAGAACAGGGGCCGGCAAAAGAGGGGTGGGCGACGTGCCGGAGCTGCCTCACTCGCTAGACCTCCTCGCGGGCCGGCGGCTCGTCGCGCGACCATGACGAACTCACGCCACTGACCACCCTGCGCCCGGGACCCAGCAGGTCGCGGAGGCGATCGCCCAGCCCGCGCCCAGCCGGCAATGCCGGTTCCAGGATCTCGGCCTCAGTGTAGGACCCCAGCGCCCGATAGCGTCGATAGCGCGATTCGAGCAGCTCATCGATCGTCAGTTCGTCCAGCGCCGCGAGCCGATCGACGATGATCGCCTTGAGCCGGCGGGCGGTCTCGGCGTGGTCCGAGTGCGCGCCGTCGCGTGGTTCGGGGACCACGATATCGATGACCCCGAGGGCCTGCTGGTCGGCCGCGGTCATCTTCATGGCGACCGCAGCCGTCGCTGCCTCATCGGGGGTTCGCCACAGGATGGACGCGCAGCCCTCGGGTGAAATGACCGAGTAGACCGCGTTCTCGAGCGCGATGACCACATCGCCGACGGCGATGGCCAGCGCGCCGCCGGACCCACCTTCGCCGGTGATCACGGTCACGATCGGGGTGCGCAGCCGACTCATCAGGCCAATCGATCGGGCGATCGACTCGGCGATGCCCCGCTCCTCCGATTCCGGACCCGGGTGGGCGCCGGGCACGTCGACGAAGGTCACGACCGGCAGGCCGAAGCGCTCAGCGAGCTCCATGAGGCGCATCCCCTTGCGGTAGCCCTCTGGATGGGGCATACCGAAGTTGCGCCGGATGTTCTCGTCGGTGTCCGCGCCCTTCTGTTGGCCGATCACCACGATTCGCCGACCCTCAAGACGGCACAGCCCCGCTACGATCGCCGCGTCGTCGCCGAACAGGCGATCGCCATGGAGCTCGACGAAGTCCTCCGTCATCGCGGCGACAAACTCGAGCGTGCGCGGGCGGCGCAGGTTGCGAGCCGTCAGGACTCGCTCCCAGACGGCGTCGCGCGTCTCGGCCGCGGTTGCGTTCCCCGCTGAGGAGTCGGACGCACCCTGCCTCGGTCCGGTCGACGTCCGCGATAGGGTTGCAGCCTCGCCGGCGCCGTTTCCGTCCGCGGAGCCGATCTCGCTGACCTTCTCGACGAGCGACGTGAGCAACGAAAGCGGCCGGAAGCGGTCGAAATCGGTCCCGAGCGGCGCCCGCCCGATCTCCTCGCTGACGGCGCGCGGCGCCAGGAGGCGAAGCAGGCGGACCAGTTCGTCGCGCAGATCGACCCGTGCGACCACCCGGTCGATGAAGCCGTGAGCGAACATGAACTCGGAGCGCTGGAAGCCCGGCGGAAGCTCCTGCGCGATCGTGCCGGCCGAGACCCGCGAGCCGGCGAACCCGATCAGGGCGTTTGGCTCCGCGAGGTTGACGTCGCCGACGACGGCGAACGAGGCAAAGACGCCACCCGTGGTCGGATCGGACAGGACGCTCAGGAATGGGACGCCGGCCGCGCGCAGGCGTTCGACCGCCCCGAGCGTCTTGGCGAGTTGCATCAGGGCGAGGGTGCCCTCCTGCATCCGGGCGCCACCGGAGCTGCTGATCACGATGAGCGGGATTCGGGTGTCCAGCGCGTGCTCGGCTGCGCGGGTCACCTTCTCGCCGACGACGGCGCCCATGGAGCCGCCCATGAACCCGAAGTCCATCACGCACAGCACCACCGGGACCCCGTCCAGGCCGGCGGTCCCCCACACAGCCGCGTCGCGCATGCCGGTCGCTACGCGCGCGGCCGCCAGCCGATCGCTGTACGGCTTCTGGTCCACGAACCCCAGGACATCGACCGATTGCAGCCCGGGGTCGCGCTCCACCCACGTTCCGGTGTCCACGAGGTGATCCAGCCGGGCGGTCGCTGACAGGCGGAAATGGTGTCTGCAGGTGGGGCAGACCCGGAGTTGCTTGTCGAGCTGCTTGTTGAAGAGCATCTCGGCGCAACTGGGGCACTTGGTCCACAGGTCCGGTGGATAGGCATTCCGGCGAGCGCGGAATGACGGCAGCTTGATCGGCATCAGGCCGGCCTTGTCCGGGCCACCGCGCGGACAGCGCGCGCCATGGGGCTGCGACGTCCGCGTCCGATACGCCAGGCGACGTACACCCCTCCGACGAGTGACAGCACCGCCGAGGTCAACGCTCCCCCGACCAGCCACGGGCGGCCGATCCCGACGGGTGGACGGTCGGCCGGCACGTCGACGCGGTCCTCGTGGCCGCCGATCGAGGACGCTCGCGCGGGCGGCTCCATTGAACGTCGAGCCTCGAGTGGAACGACGACCCCCGCGCGGTCG
>CAYRTS010000102.1:3682-9517 GCA_964427285.1 uncultured Anaerolineaceae bacterium | reverse complement strand
GCGTAGCGCCTTCGACGATGAACGAGGGGGCGTACGGCTGTCCGAGTCGATCGAGCAGATCGCGAAACGCCTCGCGGTCCTCGGCCATCCGGATCGCCTCGAGCGGGGTGCCCAGGAGTCGGATCGGGTGACGGTCGAAGACGCCGGCATCGGACATGGCAATGGCGAGGTTGAGTGCCGTCTGGCCACCGAGCCCGGCCAGCAGGCCCTCCGGCTTCTCCTTCGCGATGACGGCTTCCACGGCTGCGACGGTCAGTGGCTCGAGGTAGATGGCGTCGGCGACGGATGGGTCAGTCATGATCGTGGCCGGGTTGGAGTTGATGAGGATCGTGCGGATCCCCTCGGCCCGGAGGGCTCGACAGGCCTGCGTTCCCGCGTAGTCGAACTCGGCGGCCTGCCCGATGACGACCGGCCCGGAGCCCAGGATCAGGACGGACGCGGGTCTGGGGAGTGGCGGGATCATCGGCGGTGAGGTCGTCGGTGGTGCGCGCATCGGTGCCCCGACCGCGGTTTCCTGCCAAATCGCCACCGGGTAACGCCAAGGCTCGATTCCAGCGCCGCGGAGGCAGCGTCCGGCATCGATTCACGCCGAATCCACCGGCCGAGGCTGTCTCTGACGGCTAGATCGGGGCCGAAGTCAGGTCGATTGGCGCCGAGGTGGGGTCGAGCGAGCCCTGAACCGCGCCCAAGCGTCATGGGCTGACGATCTGGCAGGAAACCCTCAATCACGACCGCTCCCCTCGCGCTGCGGCCACGAACCGATCGAACACTGCGAGCGCATCCAGCGGCCCCGGCGCGCCCTCGGGGTGATACTGGACAGTCTCGATCGGCAGGTCGCGGTGGCGCAGCCCTTCCACCGAGCGGTCATTGAGGTTGATCTGGCTGACCCGAAAGCCAGACGAAGCCGCGAGAGACTCCCCGACGACCTGGACTTCGTGGTTCTGGGCGGTCACCTGGACAAGGCCAAGCTCGAGATCCTGGACCGGGTGGTTTGCGCCGTGGTGCCCGAAGCGGAGCCGGCGAGTCTCCGCTCCAGCAGCCCGCCCCACGATCTGGTGACCAAGACAGATCCCGAGCAACGGCCGGCCGTCGTCGATGATGGCGCGAGCCAGGGCGACCTGTGCCGCCAGGCGGGCCGGATCGCCGGGTCCGGGGGAGAGGACGATGCCGTCGATATCGGACGAAAGAACGTCCGTAGCCGAGGCCGTATGCGGGAAAACTCGAACGCTGGCGCCACGGTGTCGCATGGCCTTCACGATGTTGGCCTTGAGCCCCAGGTCCACGATCCCGATCCGTGGGCCGACCGCGCCAACTGCGCCAACCTCACCGACCGGCGCCATCGCCGGATACTCGGTGATCGAAGGCGGCGAGACCTGGCTGACGAAGTCCTGGTCCTCCCAGCGCGCGATCCCTCGCGCGGCGAGGACGGCGGCTTCCCGATCGATCGCCCGCGGTGCTGTCACGATCCCGCGCAGACTGCCATGCGTCCGGAGATGCCGCGCCAGGGACCGCGTGTCCACGCCGGCGATCGCGGGGATGCCGGCGTCGCGAAGGAGCGCCGCCAGTTGCTGCGCGCCGTCGAGCACAGCCGCCGTGGCATTCGCGACAACGAGCGCCCGTAACCATGGTCGGAGGGATTGATCGTCGTCGAGGAGGCGGCCGTAATTGCCGATCAGCGGATAGGTCATGACGACGACCTGACCCGCATACGACGGGTCCGTGCAGACCTCCTGGTAGCCGGTCTGGCTCGTATTGACGACCAGGTCTCCACCGGCGGAGAGCGGCGCGCCAAAGGCGACACCGGGGAAGATCGAGCCGTCCTCCAGCGCCAGCAGTGCCGGCCCCAGGTCGCCGATCCGCGGATCCACGACCGCCGACGCGCGCGGGGTCGGCGGGACGGGGGCTGCCGCCAACACGGGGCTCATTCGAGCCGGCCCGACATGAAAACGCCACCGGCCCCGTGGGCTCGGTGGGCGTGCAGAAACACTCGAACGGCCTCCTTCTCCGGCCTCACGGGACCGGTTCACCGGTCTCACAGGACCGGCCATGAAAGGACGCCGTCAGGGTACCAGAGGCCGACTGGTCAGGCGGATGCGGCCGGACGATCTCAGCACAAGTCGCGTGGGCAAGATTCGGGCCCCAGGTCGCAATGACCGGGACGGGACGACCAAGCCACCGGATCGCTGCGGTCGCGACGAGGGAGCGCCGCGAGGCTGATCATGCCGGCGCGCGCCTCGCGACGGGTTCTGGCGCGCCCGCGGCGGAGCCACCCGAGAGACTCGAGGCTGTCGAATGATCCTCGGCCATCCCGAGGCGGTGGGCGATCGCCGCTGCTTCGACCCGATTGCGGACGCCCAACTTGCCGAGGATGTTCGAGACATGGACGCTGGCGGTCTTGCGCGTGATGAACAGGGCGTCCCCAATCTGCTGATTCGACCAACCTGCGGCAACCAGCCGGATCACCTCCGACTCGCGCTCAGTGAGGCCAGGATCGTTGGAAACGAGATCGGCGGCCCGCGGAGGGGACGTCTCCAGGCCGACACGGTCGGCCAGCTCGATGCGAGCGTAGCGCGCCAGCAGCTCGATCTCCGAACACAGCGGATCCGCCCCCAGCGCAACCGCAACACCGTGGGCCATGCGCAAGGACGCGGCGGCGTCGGCCCGTGATCCGTGCGAACCCAGCAGCGCTTCAGCCTGGCGGGTGCTTCGGGAGATGGCGCGCTGTCAGGCGGCGCGAATTCGAGACTCCGCCGGTTGGCAACGGCGAGCCGTCGGCCTCGGCTCATTGCAAGATTGTGGCCGACTCGGTGGAGCCATGCGGCTGTGTCGTGGGGGGCCCGGCCGGCGCGCACCTCGATGACCAGGCGGATAAACGCCTCGTGGGTCAGGTCCTCGGCAGCCGACGGATCGCGTGTCGTCGCGGTCAACCGTCGGAGTAGCGCGGCGGCGTGCGCTGCGTAGGCAGATTCGATGATCTCGTCGTCATTGAGCTGCGCTTCCATCGTCGTCCCGTCCATGGAGGCCGGTCAGACGCCGGCCATGGGGCGACGGTCGATCTAAGTCATCGGACGGGACATCGGGCGGGAGCCCAGATCCGTGGCGAGGACCGCCTCAGATTGGGTACGCCGTTCCATTTCAGGCGATGCCACCGATGGCGCATCCGACCAGCGTTGGCTCGGTCATGTAGGGTGCGCGGATGCAGACGTCCTTCCGCCGCACCCGGGCCGGGTCGCGTCGGCTCGTGATCCTGGTCACGCTCACCTTCCTGGTCGCGATGCTGTTCGCGACGGAGGCATCGGCGGCTTCGGTTCGCCGCACGTGGAAGGCTAGCCTCGGCGCCGGCGGCGCGAACGGGAGCGCCACCCTGACGGCGTACTGGGCAGGAAACGGGGCGATCGCCGTGAAGTTTGTTGGCCTCGAAGCATCGACGACCTATCCGATCGTCGTCTACCGCGGGTCGTGCGCGAGCCCGACCGTCATTACGCGCCTACCCGGCGCGGTAACGGATGCCGCAGGTTCGGTGACCAAGACGTCGGCGGTCTCAGTCACGATCATGAACTCGGTCTGGGCACACGCTCGCACCACACCCGTCGCCATCAAGGTTGGGACGGGATCGCTCGCACGCTGCTCGGCCCTGCACTTCGCGGTTGCGACCCGGATCGCGATCCCGAGCTTGAGGATCGATCTCCCAGTGATCAAGCCTGGCAAGGGCTACCCGCCCTGCGACGTCGCGATGTACATCCAGGAGCTGTCGCAGCCGCGTGAGGCGGGCGTGTCCCTGATCTACGCGCATGCGCGCACGGGCATGTTCCTGCCGCTCCTGGAGCGCTCGAAAGTCAACAACGGGGCGAGCCTGCTTGGCCTGACGGTCAAGGTCTGGACGAGCAACAACCTGGTCTCGACGTACGAAATCACCAGGGTTCGGCGCCACGTATCCACGTTGGACGGTGTATTTGGGATTGGCGCCGAGCAGCTCTGGATTCAAACCTCCGAAGGCCCACGGGGTACTGTCGGGAAGCTGATCGTGGTGGCGAAGCGAGTCGGGTACGCCGCCGCCACGTCCGAGGAGTCACGCCCGGTTCCACATCCGGTGGCTTGCGGATAGAGGCTCGTGAGGGAACATGCGATCACCCTGGACCGTGGACGCAGCGCAGGTCGCGCCAGGCATCCACGCGATCCAGCTCCTCAGGGTCAAGGCACACGCGATCATCGAGGGGGATGACGTCTCGCTCGTGGACAGTGGCTACGCCGGCTCGCTCCCGCGCATCGAACGCACCCTCGGCGTGCACCGGCGATCAGTCGATCAGGTGCGGCGCGTCGTCTGCACCCACGGACACCCCGACCACGCGGGCGGCGCCCGAGCGCTCGCGGACCTTGGCGTGGAGGTCCTGATCCATCCGGCCGATGCGACGAACCTGCAGATCGGCCTCGGCGACGCACTGCGCAACCCGTCCCGTGGCCGGTTCTTCGCAGCGATGACGCCATCGTTGCCGGCGTTCACGCCGATCGGGGACGGCGACGTGCTGCCCATCCTGGGTGGGCTTCAGGTGATCCACACGCCCGGGCACACGCCGGGAAGCGTCTGCCTCTATGCCCGGGAGCACGGGCTACTGTTCGTCGGCGACACCCTGCAGCGTCGCTTCGGGCGGGTGTCGTTCGCGAGCCGTCTATATAGCGACGACCCCGCTGCCGCTCGCTCCAGCGTGCAACGCCTGGCTGCGCTGGACGTCGAGACGATTGTGTTCAGCCATTACCCGCCGCTGCGCGACGGCGCGAATCAGACCCTCGAGAAGCTTGCCCGACAGGGATCGTCTCAGTGAACGGTCGCCAGATCGACGGAGGATCCATGGAGACCTTGATTGACCTCGTGCGCCTCGGTGGTGAACGCTTCGCGGAACGCCCGGCGCTGATCATTCGGCCATCGTTCCGGACGCGGACGATGACCTACGGCGACCTGGCCACGGCCGTCCCGCGTGCCGCTCGCGTCCTCGCCGATGCCGGCCTCGGTCCCGGCGACCGGGCGATCATCTGGGCCGTCAATCGACCTGAATGGGGCCTGGCCTTCCTGGCCGTCGCCCACGCCGGCGGCGTCGCCGTCCCGCTCGACGTCCGGCACACGGTCGATTTCGGGCGCAAGATCGTCCAGCAGACGGGTCCAAAGCTCGTCCTTGCCTCGCGCCAGACCGAAGCGTCGGCCCGCGCCCTGGGCCTGCCGATTGTCTGGATCGAGGCCCTGCCCGACCTCGCCCGACGGGCCCAGCCCCTGCCCGCCGCGCCGATCGACGGCGCTTCCCTCGCCGAGATCGTATTCACCAGCGGGACGACCGGCGATCCGAAGGGCGCGATGCTGAGCCACGGCAACCTCGCCTCGTGCGCGACGGCCATGAGCCGGGTCCTCTCGATCGGGACGACGGATCGCCTGCTGTCCGTCCTGCCGCTCTCGCACCTGTACGAGCAGGTCCTCGGATTCATCGGGCCGCTGCTCGTCGGGGCGAGCATCGTCTACCCGGTCAGCCGCCAGCCCGCGGTGCTCGTCCGGACCTTTCGCGACTTCCGCGTCACCATCCTGCTGATCGTCCCGCAGGGTCTCCAACTCCTGACCAACGCCATCGAGCGCAAGGTGGACCAGGCCGGTCGGCGCGAGCGTTTCGAGCAACTCCATCGCCTGGCTCGACGCGTGCCACGAGCCTTCCGCCGGCTGCTGTTCCGGTCCGTCCTGGGGCAGTTCGGCGGTCGCCTGCATACGATCGGGGTCGGTGCCTCGGCGCTCGATGTCGACGTCGCGGAGCGCTGGACGGACATGGGCGTCGAAGTCCTCCAGGGTTATGGCGCCAC